>JBDTOV010000059.1:0-28920 GCA_039933035.1 Ginsengibacter sp.
CCTGCGGGTTCTGTCGGATCTAACGGGTTGATATTGGGCCGGTAGTTATAGCCTTCGCATATCCACACGCGGCCTCTTGCATCGATATCCATATCGGTGGGGTTCGTGATCATGGGCTCACTGGCAAACAGAGATGCATACAAGCCTTCATCAATTTGTAATCCTTTTAACGCATTTTTTGCCAGCCTTTGCTGGTCGTCTGGTAATTTTTCGGGCTTTTGTGCAGGTGGCTTTTGTTGGCAGGAAGCAAAAAGTAAGCAGGTGAAAAATGTAATAAGGTACCATTGCCGGGAATACTTGAAATGAACTGGTTTCATGTAGAACTTACATTTAAAAATTATAACCCTGGAAGAGAGTATCAAAAATATATTAGAAAGATTTTTTCAAACATTGCTATTTAAAATTAATAGCCCTTTACTTTTACAGTTTGGTTTTTAGCTTTCGTCATTTACCCTTGTATCATCATCAATGGCATCCTTGCTGAACCCTGCCATCAGCGCGCCGAATAAAAGGAAGGTAAAGCCGGTATATAAATCCAAATTACTATATGAGGCGGTGGAAAGGAAACCACCAATGAGAAGGATCAGCGAAATAATAATAAAGAACACGCCAATCACAAAGCCCAGGTTATTTAATTTTTTATACATAGTACCTGCTGATTTAAAAGAAAATTATATTAAGTAGTATGGTAATGGCAATTAAAATGAGTCCTAATGGTACTACTTTAAGATACCATTTGTCCTGGTGGAACGCAGGTTTTTCAGTCAGGGAATATACCAACCCTACCAATTGCGCATCTGGTTTTGGTTTGGTAAAAAGGCTTACAATAATGGTAGTACAGAAATTGGCGATCCATGAAACGGAAGCTACAATAAACGCCTGCCCCATGCCACTGTGAATTTCATACATGGGGGAAATCCAGCCCCCTTTGCCTTCCGCAATCGTTAAGCCATGGGTTAGGGCAGCCGCGATGGTACCCGCAAGAAGTCCCCAGAATGCACCGTGGCTGGTGGTTCTTTTCCAGAACATGCCCAGTAAAAAAGTGGCAAACAGCGGACCATTCACGAAACTGAAAACCAACTGGAGAAAATCATTGATATTATTAAAGCCCTTGGCGATATAAGCCGTTACAATGGATAAAAGGATACCAGCCACGGTAACCATTTTTCCGACAATAAGATAATGCCTGTCGGACCGGTTCTTTACAAAGTAAGATTGGTAAATATCAAAAGTAAATACGGAATTGAACGCGGTAACATTACCCGCCATACCGCTCATGAATGACGCGATCAACGCCGTAATGCCCACGCCCAGCAGGCCGGTAGGATAATAATGAGATATAAGGGAAGGCAGCGTCATCGTATAATCCAACCCTCCCTTGCCATCCGATGGAATGCTAAATCCCTTTGACGCCAAAGCGGGCTGCAACAGCGCAATGGCGATAACGCCTGGTAACACAACTATCAATGGCATGAGCATTTTGGGTATGGCCGCAACGATAGGCGTGCGCCGGGCGGCATTCATATCTTTTGCCATCATGGCCCTTTGCACTACCAGGAAATCGGTGCACCAGTAGCCAAATGACATAACGAATCCCAATCCAAAAATCAATGACATAAAATTTATCCCCATTGGATTGGATTCTGCTTTACCCATGTATTTCCAGGCGTGTGTCAGTTCCGGTTGCAACAATGTTTTAATATTCGACCAGCCACCGGCATCATGTAAGGCTACAATTACCAGCGGGGAAAGCCCGAGAACGATCAGGAAAAATTGAAGTACTTCGTTATATACCGCACTGGTTAGTCCTCCCAGGAAGGTGTAGACCATAACAATGCTTGCAGCCAGCCAGATAGAAACATCAAAGTCCCAATGCAAAATAACTTCAAGGAGTTTTGCCAATGCATACAAGGATATGCCGGAAGAGAAAACAGTCATGACCGCAAAAGAAATGGCGTTTAGTCCTCTTGTTTTTTCATCAAAGCGAAGCTTTAAAAATTCAGGAACACTCCTGGCCCGGCTGCCATAATAAAAAGGCATCATAAACACGCCCAGGAAAACCATGGCGAATATGGCGCCGACCCAATAGAAATGGACCGTCATGATGCCATACTTTGCACCTGAAGCCACCATGCCCAGCACTTCCTGTGCACCAAGGTTTGCGGATATAAAAGCAAGGCTCGTGATCCATAGCGGGATGTTTCGGCCACTGGTTAAAAAATCGTTGCTTGTTTTAATTCTCTTCTTTATGATAAATCCAACTCCAATAACGAAAAGGAAGTAAACGCTAATTATCAGGTAATCGGCTAAGTGAAGATTCATATCAATCGTTCAAATAATTAAAAGTAAAATATTGCACAATATATTATTTATAACAATAACTGCGACAAAAGTTTTTTTTAAATTTTGGAGGTATTACCCGGCAAAATGATTTGCGGATTTTCAATTCACGATGCACTGGAGGAAGTTCTTTTTATGAGAACTGACGGTAATACTACCATTTCACCGGCAAGATCGTAAGCTTTTTTTTCAATTCCTTTAAACAGCAATTCGGCAGCCGTCTTCCCGATTTCAAATGCAGGTTGCGTGATAGTCGTAAGTGGCGGATTAAGTATGGGAGCCGTTTCCATCGTTGAAAATTCAACAACTTTTAATTCATTTGGAATGGCTATACCGATCTCATGACTTACCAGGTATACGATTATGGCAAGTCTTTCAACAGAAGCGACAATGCCGTTGGGCCGGTTCTTGCCGGTGAGCAGGTTTTTAATTTGCGAATACACTTTTACGTTAGTTCCCCCACATATAATGACTGGTTCATTACTGGTAATGATTTTCTTTTCACGAAGCGCTTCTTTAAATCCCTCTGCTCTTTTATTACAAATGCTGAGGCTGGACGAAATGGATAAGAAAACCGGGTTGGTACACCCGTTCATAATTATATGTGAGGCAGCAAGATAACCTGATTCAAAATCATTAGTTAACACCTTTGCTACTGGAAGGCCTTCAAACTCACGGTCAAAAAAAACGATGGGAATATTTTCTGCCTGGAGATTGATAATATGATCAGGAAGGGTAGTTTCGCTGGTAACAGATATCAGGACTCCTTCTACACGGCCACTGCCGCACTCACCTACAATAGATTTTTCATTCAGGAATTTATCATGTGAAAGATAGATCAGAACATGGTATCCCTTTCTTTCCGCTACGAATTGAATGCCATTAATAGTCAGCGAGAAAAAACTGTCCGCGACTTCAGGAAGAATCACCGCTATGGTCTTGCTCGCTTTTCTTCTTAAACTGATTGCGTATGGATTGAGTGTATAGTTAAAACGGGCGGCCGCCTCCAGTATTTTTTTTTGTTTGATCACTTATTTCATAACTATCATGGAGCGCTTTTGAAACGGTTGAAACCGATACATTCAATTCCCGGGCAAGCTCTTTCATATTTATTTTTCTCATTACTGCTGTCTCTTACTGATTCAAAAAAATAAAATTCCCGAAATACGATCGTCACATTTTTACGAAAACGGCTTCGTAAATAAAACGGTGCTTTTTTGAAAAACTCTCGCGAAAAAAAGGGAGTTCTGTCTTACGATGTAACCAGGGGAAAACGATTGTTATCTCACAAATTCTACTACCGCGAGTTCCACAAAAAAATTTCTTTTTTACAAGATACCAAAGAAAGAAACTATGTATAGTGATGAGATCCTCATCACTGAAATTGTAACAAAAAATTATTTCCATACATCATGCAGTTGGCCATGCATGGATTTTAAAGGGAGATTACCAAAATGTCATTTAAAACTTTATCAAAATTTGAATTTTTTATTTGTTAATACTTGATTAAAGATTTGTTAACACCGGATTGATAATATTGCAAAAAATATCAAAATAAACAACCGCATCGTTCAAACAAACGGTGATCCTTATCTTCAGTCAAATTATTTGCCGGATATTTCTGATTCTGCACTTTTAGAAATAAGAAAAGAGAGAAGTATAGAATTGGCATGGGGAGGATTTCTCTTTGGCCTTGTTGAAAAACGCTAAACCTGGCCCGAATCCTGGCAGGTAAAATAAATGATGGTTACATAAATGATATGTTTTAATTTTCAACCTAAAATTTCATGACAATAAAAAGGCTATTATCAACTACCCTATTGCTGTTTTCAGTGATGTATGCACAAGCGCAAACAATAAACGTGGCAACTTATAATATGCGTAATGATAACAACAGTGACGATTCAACACATGGCAACGGATGGAAACAGCGTGCCCCGGTAATAGCCTCCCTGGTGCGCTTTCATGACTTTGATATTTTCGGGACGCAGGAAGTTATGTTCCACCAGGTGCAGGACATTAGCAAGGAACTTCCCGAATATAGTTATTATGGAATCGGAAGAGATGATGGTAAACACGCGGGGGAACATTCGGAGATTTTTTTCAAAAAAGATAGGTTTGCGCTTCTCGATCATGGAGACTTTTGGCTTTCTCAAACCCCGGATCTGCCTTCTCTCGGCTGGGACGCCACCTGCTGCAATCGCATCTGCTCATGGGTTTTACTACAGGATAAAAAATCAAAAAAGAAATTGTATGTTTTCAATACACACTATGATTATCAAAAAGACCTGGCCCGCACAGAAAGCAGTAAATTAATCTTACAAAAAATAACGGGCATTGCCGGTAAAAATCCTGTAATACTCATGGGCGATTTGAATGGAGGCAATGACACGGAATGGTATAAAAGTATTGCCAACTCAGGATTTTTAAAAGATACCTATAAAGCGGCTCAACATCCATATGCTAATAACGGTTCATTCAATGGTTTTGGAAAAACGGTATCCAGCAATGAAATTATTGATCATATCTTTATCAGTAAACAATTTACGGTACAAAAATGGGGGATACTGACCGATACCTACCATGGTAAATATCCTTCTGACCATTTCCCGGTTGTGGCTGAATTGAAGATGTGATGATCTTGTTTTAGTTGATAATATGTAAAACTATAATTTTTAAAAACGTTGGATACAAGAAGAGATTTTCTTAAAAAAGCAATGATACTCTCGGATGCTACCGGGTTATCCTACATGCTGCCGGAATCTATTCAGCGTGCGATGGCCATTGACCCAGATAAGGGCAGTACGTACCTGGATGCGGAATACGTGGTGATCCTGATGCAGAAAAACCGTTCTTTTGATCAGCCGCTGTTGTGCGGTAGCAGCAGCGGGCAGCCTGGAGGAATCGTGGCCAATTGAGTCTTTTGAAAATTATATCTATCATGTTAGAGTATATGGCCCTAACGGGTTCTTCAGAGAGCTTTCGGTTAATGCAGGTGACCTTGACGTAGCCATAGCTTGTGAATATGAAAGGCCTGGTAACATGCTTAAAAAACTTACCGGTAATATTGATTTAAAAATAACCAAGATGGATGCGGCTAAATCCTTTACCGTAGAGATACGGGATAACGCTTACAAAAACAAATCAACAACAAAAGTGCTGGCAGTAAATACTGCCGATAACGGTAACGGTCACACGATAATTTTAAATTTAAATAAAAGTTTTGGATGGTATGATTTTAGCGCGCTGATAAAGTGCCATGATAGTTTTGAAAGGCGATATGCCGGCCATGTTGAGACCGGGAAAGAAAGTTTTACAGATCCGGTTATAGGAAGGGTTTAATCATCTAAAATTTATCACTATTGTCCTGGAAAACATAAACAATCACTCGAAACTTTTTACCATCAAGGGTTTTAGCTCCATCTGCTCTGGTGAGGGTTGGGGCGAGGTTTATCAATGCACGTAAGAGTTGCACGGATTTACCCGGATGATAATGAAAATCCATAAATTTAATTTTTTATTTTTTTAAAGCCAATGCATTCATTTTTAAATACACCACATAAATCTGCGTGTATGTATAATTTTTTCACAAAGAAACTTTTAAGCAATCATGAATTCTAACTCTAATAATGTTTACACAAAAAAAATAGTAGCCTGTCTTTTTGCCTGTATTGTATTCACTTCAATAAGTGTATTTGCGCAGCACAAAAATTATACAGTTGCTGATGCCCATGCTCACAACGACTATCTGCACCCGCTACCATTTCATACAGCCTGGAATGCAGGCTTTGGTTCTATTGAAGCTGATATTTTCCCGGTAAACGGAGTTTTACTGGTTGCACATAGTAAGAAGGAGATTCTGCCACAACTTACTTTAAAAAGTTTATACCTCCAGCCTTTATTAAAGGAGCTTCAGGGCAATAGCACAAGAAAAGTAAGGTTGCTCATTGATGTAAAAGAAAATTATAAACAAAGCCTGCAACTGCTCATGCAGGAGTTGGCACCTCTGAAAAAATATTTATTTACCTCTCAGGATAAAAGCAAACCGGTTACCATTTTAATTAGTGGAGAGCGGCCCCCGCCGGGTGAATATAAAAATTATCCCGGCTATATTTTTTTTGATGATGACCTGAAACTATCTCATTCGCCCGAAGAGTGGAAAAGAGTAGGCCTGGTAAGCCTTTCATTTGAAAGATATTCCCACTGGAATGGAGAAGGCGCCATTCCTGCCAAAGATAAAAATCTGCTCATTCACGTTATTGACAGCGTTCACCATGCCGGGAAACAAATACGTTTTTGGGCCGCTCCCGATGATGAAAATTCATGGATCATGCAAATGGAGGTTGACGTTGATTTATTAGGAACGGATAAAATTGACAAATTTGCCGGGTTCTTAAAAAGTAAATAAAAATGAATTTAAAGGGTAAGTAAAAGGCTTACGGATAACAGAAGTTAATAAACCTATTTTGCGGGTATAATGCAAAATAGTTACGAGGTTTTAGGGTCCATCCTTCAGTCACTTTGCGAAAACGGTTTCGTAAATAAAACCATTACTTTTTGTAAAACTTTTACAAAAAAGAACGAATTTAGCATCATCATTCAAGAAAAGCAAAAGCAATTGCCCGTGCAAAGTTGGGACACGGAGTTTATATCAATGCAATTACATTCACCATTAATTCTGAAAGGGAGGAAACACGTGGGACCGTAACCCGACTGCCGGAATAGCGGCATCAAAAAAAAACAATCGGAAAGTGATATACGGTTTTTCGAACACATTGAGAACTGTTGTGTGTTTTGACAAAAATTAATACGTGTACGGGTAACAATTAGTATCACGATTTTTTTGTTTTACGATGATAATAAATGAGCTATATTGAATTTTATTAGTTGAAAAATAGGAACAAATCACTGCATAAAACTGGTAGTAAAATTGAAATGAGTTCTTCATCTTTTGTAACCAGAAAATAAAAATGTTCTTCATTGCGGTTGCGTTTTTTTGTGCTAATTTTTTAGGGGGTTAGAAGTTTTTATCAGCGTTTCGAAATCAGCCCAACTGTAGCAATAAAAAGAAAAATTTGAATGAAGCCGGTATCCACTAAAATATTATTTGATGATTGTTATGGCAAATACACGATTGCAGCGGTAAATGTATTTACGATGGAACAGGTGCATGGACTGTTTGCGTCGGCACAAGATGCTGCAACACCTGTCATTGTTCAATTGACACCTGCGGCCAGGAATTATGCACATCCCGAAATGCTGATGGCAATGATAAATGCTGCCGCTGATATTTACCCAAAAGCTGTATATGCTATTCATTTGGATCATGGCGTAGAAGCGCATGCATTTGATGCTATCGGTAACGGGTACACGTCGGTAATGATTGATGCTTCACATGATGATTTTGAAACGAATATAAAAAGAACCAGGGCCGTGGTAGTGGCTGCACATCAAAAAAATATTATGGTAGAAGCGGAACTTGGTGTGTTAAGCGGCATTGAAGACGACCTGAGCGTAGAAGAAGAAAATGCAAAATATACGGATCCAGGCCAGGCGAAAGAGTTTGTAGAAAGAACAGGATGCGATAGCCTGGCAGTTGCGGTGGGAACAAGCCATGGCGCTTATAAATTCAGTGGTGGCAGGGGTTTGCAATTTAGTGTGCTTGAAAAAATTCAGCAGCAATTACCCGGATATCCCCTGGTTCTTCATGGCAGTTCCGGTGTTAATATAAACGATATTCAGGAGATAAACCGTTATGGTGGAAAGCTAATGGAAAACGCCAGCGGTGTTACCGATGAAGATTTAAAAAAATCCATTCGGTATGGAATATGCAAAGTAAATATCGCAACTGATCTGCGCCTGTTGTGGACAAAAGTGCATCGTAAATTTTTCAACGAACAACCGGAATTATTTGATCCTGTGGTACCGGGAAAAGAATATATGAAAGCATATAAAGAATTTATGATCGGGCGATTTGAAGTTTTGGGTTGCAAAGGAAAATCATTATCAATTAATGTAAATGAAAAATAACTATATTGTCCTTTTGGCAATTCGATGTATACTTGAAAGTATTTACCAGTAGTACTTTCAAGTCCCACCTCCCCTGGAGAGTGGCTGGGGTGAGGTTTTAAACGCTTGACGGGTTTAGTTGTGCAACAATTAAAATAATTAAAGATGGCAGAAAGTTATTTGATTAAACATCCTTCTCAAACTTTCGGCGTGTACCAGAGAGTTACGGCTGAAGATGCCGGGTGGACGCATCTTAATATGGAAGCGAGATTGATGCGGAAGGGTGAGACCTGGGAGGGCGATACCGGGGAGAATGAATATGCATTCATATTATTAAGTGGTAATTATGCTGTGTCAACCAACAGGGGTAGTTGGGCAACAACCAATGGCAGGAAGAGTGTTTTTGAAGGCATCGCCCACACACTGTATTTACCGAGGCATTCGTCTTTCACAATTATCGCAGAAAGCGAATTGCTGGATATCGCCGCAGGCTGGTGCCTCGCTGCGGAAGATTTTCCTGCCAGGTTTAAAACTCCGGGAGAAGCAGCTATTGAAATTCGCGGTGGCGATAATGCAACACGCCAGATAAACAGCCTGGTAGAACCAGGTTTCGGCTGCAGTAAAATTATAGCAGTGGAAGTCTACACCCCGTCGGGCAACTGGAGCTCCTTTCCGGCACATAAACATGATGAAAGAAAAATGGATACTAACGGTGTCGTAACCGAAGCTTGCCTGGAAGAATTTTATTTTTATAAAATAGATAAAGAGACGGGCTATGCGCTGCAGCATGTGTATACTCCTGATGGAAGCCTTAACGAACTGATGCAATTAAGAACAAATGATCTTGCTTTAATTCCAAAAGGGTATCACCCCGTAGTGGCTGCGCACGGTTATAATTGTTACTACTTAAATTTTTTAGCCGGAAGCGATCAGTCGTTAGCCAATACGCCTGATCCGGATCATGAATGGATTTTTAATTCCTGGAAAGGAATTGATTCCCGTATTCCTATGGTAAACGCAGAGATGAATAATCAATGAAATTATTTTTATGAAAGAAAAGGAATTTGATTTAATAACTTTTGGCCGCTCTTCAATAGACCTGTACTCGCAGAATATTGGCGCAGACTTTATTGATATAAAAGGATTTGATGCTTTTGTAGGCGGATCACCATTGAATATAGCCGTTGGCGCAAGTCGCCTTGGTGCCAAAGTTTCTTTATTAACCGGTATTGGCAATGATAAGGTCGGTGACTTTATTATTAATTTTTTGAAAAATCAACACGTTGAAACAAGCACGATTGCCCGCATTGAAGGCGCCAGGTCAAGTGCGGTAGTTTTGGGAATTGAACCTCCGGACAGGTTCCCGCTAGTTTATTACCGTGACAATGCAGCCGATAGCCAGGTAACAATTGATCATGTGATAGCTGCTAATATCGATCAATATAAATTACTGGAAATTTCAGCCACGGCGCTGAATATTGAACCAAGCCGTAGCGCTGTTTTTTATGCAGTTGAAACCGCATTTGATAATAAGGTAGAAGTGGTTTTAGACATGGATTTCAGAGCCGATCAATGGAAAGACTTGCGGTCGTTCGGCTTAATGGTACGGGCAATATTACCTAAGGTGACAATTGCTATTGGAACAGAAGAAGAAATACTCGCGGCCACCTTGCAAAATGCCGACCAGGTGCATATCAGCCACCAACAAATTTCTGCCCCGGAAATCAAAGGAGATATCGAAGCATCTATTCAAAAAATAATCAAATCAGGGCCTGAATTATTGATCGTAAAACGAGGCTCAAAAGGTGCGACTATTTATTATAAGGATGGCAGGATAGAGGATGTGCCCGGTTTTCCGGTAGAAATATTAAATGTACTGGGAGCCGGCGATGCTTTTGCCAGCGGCTTTATTTATGGCTATTTGCAGGGTTGGGATGTTTACAAAGCCTGCAGGTTGGGTAATGCCAGTGGCGCATGGGTAGTGCAAAAATCAGGATGTGCCAATGCAATGCCTTATCACGATGAGTTGATGCAATTTATTGAATCAAGAGGTGGATTGATACCGCAAAATAAATAAAAACAGATGTTTCACCGTAACAATAATAGACCATGGCAGAAAAATTAAAAAGATTAACCACCGCGCAAGCGACCATTGAATTTTTGCAAAAGCAATATGTGGAAAGAGATGGAATTGAAGTTCCCTTTTTTGCAGGATGTTTTGGCATATTCGGACATGGAAATGTGGGAGGCATCGGGCAGGCGTTATATCAATACCCGGCATTCAAATATTATCAATCGAGAAATGAGCAGGCTATGGTTCATACCGCCATCGCCTACTCGAAAGTTAAAAACAGGTTAGGCGCCTTTGTGTGTACTTCTTCGATAGGGCCGGGTGCTACTAATATGATAACAGGTGCGGCTACCGCTACTATTAATCGCATACCGGTGTTGCTTTTGCCTGGTGATATATTCGCTAAAAGGACGGTAGACCCTGTATTACAGCAATTAGAATATCAATATTCCAAAGATATCTCAGTTAATGATTGTTTTAAACCCGTTTCTAAATATTGGGATCGCATCAATCGTCCGGAACAGTTGATACCTGCTATGATGAATGCAATGCGCATACTCACGTCCCCGGCTGAAACGGGTGCTGTTACGATCGCTATGCCCCAGGATGTCCAGGCCGAGGCTTATGATTTCCCCGTTAGTTTTTTCAGAAAAAGAGTTTGGCAAATTCCGAGATTAAGAGCGGATAAAAATATGCTGCAAAAAGCGGCTGCTATCATCAGCCAATCAAAGAACCCGGTAATCATTGCGGGAGGTGGCGTTATTTACAGTGATGCCTGTAAAGAATTAAAAAAGTGGGTAAACAGAACCGGGATTCCCGTGGCAGAGACGTTTGCCGGGAAAGGGAGTTTGCACTTTGATGAGCCTCAGAACTTAGGTGCAGCAGGTGTTACAGGTACTCCCGGTGCGATTGCCGCGTGCGAAAAGGCGGATGTAATCATCGGTATCGGCACACGATACAGTGATTTTACAACGGTGTCGCAAGGCGGATTTCAAAATCCTTCCGTGCAGTTTATTAATATCAATGTATCGGAGTTTGATGCTTTCAAGCAGGCTGCTTTGCCGGTTGTTGGTGATGCAAGAGAAACTATTAAAGAATTGGATAAGTTATTAAAGGATTATGCCGTTCCTGATAAATATGCCAATACCATAAAAAAGAGTCGTGAAGACTGGAACAAAATAGTGGATAAAGTGTATGCATTGAATCACGGAATACCAGTGAGCCAGGGAGAGGTGATTGGCGCGGTGAATAATTTTTCCTCTCCAAGAGATATTATGGTATGTGCCGCCGGAAGTATGCCGGGTGATTTGCATAAACTCTGGAAAACGGCTGACAGCAAAGGCTTTCATCTTGAGTATGGGTATTCGTGTATGGGCTATGAAATTGCCGGTGGCCTGGGTGCAAAAATGGCTGATCCCTCGAGGGAGGTGTACGTAATGGTGGGCGACGGAAGCTATTTAATGTTGTCGCAGGAAATAATTACGTCTATACAAGAGGGTTATAAGCTTACGATTGTATTGCTCAATAACAATGGCTATGCGAGTATCGGCGGACTTTCAAAATCACTGGGAACAAATGGCTTTGGAACATTTTATAAATACCGGGATAAAAAAACAGGACAGCTTACCGGTAATAATTTGCCTGTTGATTTGGCCACCAATGCCGAGAGTTTAGGTGCTGTTGTCATTCGTACAAAAAGTATTGATGAATTAAAACAGGCATTGGCCGATGCAAAAAACGAAAATAAAACCACGGTAATTTATATTGAGACTGACCGGGAAGAAAGGGTAGATGGCTATGCGTGGTGGGAGGTTCCGGTTGCAGAAGTGTCAACCGTTAGGTCTGTAAAGGCCAGTCTTGAAAAATTGCAAAACAATAAGAAAAAGCAGAAATATCATTTGTAAAATCAAAACGAAATAAAGAAATGGATGTATTAAAAAATTATATCAATGGCCAATGGGTGCAAAGTGTTTCAAAAGAAACGAGTGATGTGTTGAACCCTGCTACAGGCGAAATACTGGCAAAGGTACCTGTAGGATCAGATACTGCCCTTGATGTTGTTGCAGCGGTGGCTGCAGCAAGTATTGCATATCAGCAATGGAAAGATGTGCCGGTTCTAAAACGCATTCAACCGCTGTTTAAACTGAAACAGCTTTTTGAAGACAATGCTGACGAGATCTCCCGTATCATAACGCTTGAGAGTGGTAAGACGTTAGCGGAATCAAGCGGCGAAATTCAAAGAGCTATTGAAAATATCGAGGTAGCCGCCGGCGCCCCGATGCTGTTGCAAAGTGAGTTCCTGGAAAACATCGCGACAGGGATTGATGAGTACATGATCAGGCAGCCGTTAGGCGTAACTGCCTGCATTGCGCCATTCAATTTTCCTGCGATGATCTCTTTTTGGTTTCTTCCTTATGCCATTGCCTGCGGCAATAGCATGATTGTTAAACCTTCGGAAAAGGTGCCACTCACCATGATGAAAATTTTTGAGTTGATCCATCAATTAGATATTCCCGAAGGATTAATTAGTTTGGTTCATGGCGGAAAACAATCTGTTGATGCCCTACTCGATCATCCCGATATCAAATCCATCAGTTTTGTAGGGAGCACTGCAGTAGCCAGATACATTTATTCCCGTGGCACTGCCAATGGTAAAAGAGTGCAGGCGCAGGGCGGTGCAAAAAACCCGGTGGTTATATTGCCCGATGCAGATATTGAAATGACCTCCCAGATTATTACCGATAGCGTGTATGGTTGTGCGGGTCAGCGTTGCCTTGCAGCATCAGTGGTGATAACGGTTGATGATAATTCCAAAATACGCGATGCTTTGTATGCATCTGCGAAGGCACGAAAAGTTGGCTTTGGCTTAAATAAAGGTGTAGAGATGGGGCCCGTTATCAGCAAGGAAAGTAAAAGAAGAATTGAAACATTGATTGCCCGGGGCGAAGCGGAAGGAGGGTCTGTTTTATTAGACGGAAGAAATGCATCTGTAAAAGATTACGAGCAAGGCAATTTTATTCAACCTACTATTCTTGAAAATTTACCAACAGATGGTGAACTTATAAAAACAGAAATCTTCGGGCCGGTTATGAGTTTATTGCACATGAAAACAGTAGAAGAAGCCATTGCGTTTATCAATAGTGGTAAGTATGGAAACATGGCGTGCCTTTTTACAAGCAGCGGTTCCAGCGCCCGTAAATTCAGGAGCCAGGCGATGGCAGGTAATATTGGAATCAATATCGGCGTGGCCGCTCCTATGGCACAATTTCCTTTCAGTGGCTGGAAAGAAAGTTTCTTCGGCGACCTGCATGGACAGGGCAAACATGCCATTGAATTTTTTACGCAAACAAAAGTTGTTATAGAACGTTGGCCAAAGGAATGGTCAAGAAAATTTTAAAAAAAAATGGAAAACAAAATTAAAATTGCGAACGCTCCCTGTTCCTGGGGGGCATTGGAATTTGAACTGGAAGGAAAAGCTTTGGGATATGAACAGGTATTGAATGAATTGGTTGAAACAGGCTATGCCGGAACGGAGTTGGGCGATTGGGGCTTTATGCCGACAGAACCCAAGGCATTACATGATGAAATTGCGAAGAGAAATATTAACTTGTTGGGAGCTTTTGTACCGGTTGCTTTATCCATTGAAAGTGCACATGAGGCAGGCGTCGAAAAAGCCGTAAAGGTTGCGGGATTGATGTATGATGCGGGATATACAGACGCTTTTATTGTGTTGGCCGATGAGAATGGAACGGTGGAATATAGAACAAAGAATGCAGGCCGAACAAATGGACAGGGTAGCCTGTCCGATGCTCAAATGAAAATTTTTGGAGCAGGAGCGGAGAAGGTCGCGAAGACCGTTAAAGATACTTACGGAATGAGAACGGTATTTCATCATCATTGTGCCGGGTATGTTGAAACGCCGGAGGAAATCGATGCCTTCCTGCAAATAACCGATCCCTCCCTGGTGGGTCTTTGTTTTGATACCGGGCATTATATGTTTGGAGGTGGAAAAGATCCTCTCACTATTCTTGAAAAATATTGGGATCGCACCTGGCATGTACACTTTAAAGATTTTTCATCCGAAGTGGCTGCAGAATCTGCAAAAAATAATTGGGATTATTTTCAATCGGTTCAGCATGGTGTGTTTTGCGAACTCGGTAAAGGCGATGTGAATTTCGATGCCGTCATTCAATTTTTAAAAAATAAAAATTATGATGGTTGGGTTGTGGTAGAGCAGGATGTTTTACCGGGAATGGGTAATCCTAAACAATGCGCGGAAAATAACAGGAAATATCTACTTAATAAAGGCTTATAGCAAAACCTCTTTCAAACTCAATCTAAAAAATATAACAAGATGAAGCAAGTTAACATTGCATTACTCGGCATGGGTCGCATCGGCAAAATTCATTTCAAAAATATTGAGCAGCACTTCCCTGGCGTAAGTATTGTCGCTGTTGGGGATCCGCTGTATGATGTATCTCTAGAAGAAAAATATAAAAACATCTTTTTTTCTACAAATCCGCATGAAGTAATTGCTTTACCAGGTGTTGATGCTATTTTAATTTGTACACCTACGAGCTCCCATGCTGATTTAATTGAAACAGGTATTCGCAATGGCAAACATATTTTTTGCGAAAAACCCATGGATCTGTCACTGGAAAGAACAGCTACGTTGACGGCAATGGCAGAGGATGCGGGCATTAAGCTGATGTTGGGGTTTAACAGGAGGTTTGATCCTGATTTTATGCAGGCGTACAAATCGGTTCGCGCAGGCGCTATCGGCGATGTTCAGATTGTAAAGATTACCAGTCGCGATCCGGGATTGCCGCCAATTGATTATATAAAAAATTCCGGCGGCCTGTTCATGGATATGGCGATACATGATTTTGACATGGCCCGCTATATTATGGGTAAAGAGGTTGTGGAAGTTTTTGCAAAGGGCTTAAATATTGTAGATAAAGCCGTAGGAGAAGCCGGCGATATTGATACTGCATTGACCACATTGATTTTTGAAGATGGTACGTATGCCGTTATTGATAACAGCAGGAAAGCCGCGTATGGCTATGATCAGCGATTAGAAATTTTTGGCAATGGAGGCATGATACAAGTCGAGAATAATCTTCATAACCGGAATGTTGTTTATGACGAAAAGGGAATACATTACGCGCTGCCGCTTGATTTTTTTATGGACCGTTATGCTCATTCTTACCTGAATGAAATGCGATTATTTATGGATGCATTGATGAACAACCTACCCATGCCAGCAGGTGGTGCGGATGCCCTGAAAGCAACGCAGATTGCTTACGCAGCGAAAATGTCTGTTGAGTCGGGCTTGCCGGTAAAAATCGCGGATGTTATGGTCAAGGCCAAAAAAACTGCATGAGGAATTATAGAATAAAAAACGAAAGAATATCAAATATGGGTGAAAGAACTTGCCGATGGAAGCAGCACTATTGGTATTTTCAATATAAGCGATGGCTATAAAAAAATTATTGTAAATTTTGGTAATCTTGGTTTAGAAGGTCAATACAAAATAAGAGACTTGTGGCGGCAAATTAACGTAGGAAACGCGTCAAATAGCTATTCATCAAATATTCCGCCTCACGGCGTTTCATTAATAAACGTTACTAAAAATTGAAATTATGTGCGTATCTACCGTCCACCCATACACGAAGTTTAATTATGTAATAGAAACCAGGTTATAAAAACTACAAAAAACAGTTACATGAAAAGAAGACCTGTAGTAAAAGCCCTCACAGTCACTTTGCCTGCTATTTGGAGGAGAAATTCAATAAAAGCCTGTTTTTTTTTGCAAATGTAAATCTGCGTGAATCTTTCGGAGAGGGATGGGCAACAGGAGATCAGGCGATAATTCAGTGGTAATGAAAATTATCCAATTATTTAAATATAAGCTTTGAAAAAAATCACTTTATTATTGGTAGCTTTTTTTGCGATGGCAACATGCTTCAGCCAAAAAAGGGATTTTGTAATAACAGATTATGGCGCCATCCCCGATGGAGTTACCAATAATGTAATTGCCATACAACATGCTATTGATGATGCTAACAAAAATGGCGGTGGAAGAGTAGTCGTTCCGAGGGGCCGGTTTTTAAGTGGTGTTATTCATATAAAATCGAATGTTGAATTGTTCGTACGCGAAGAAGCCGTTATGCTGGCAAGTACTAACAGGGCTGATTATGGGCCAAGCCAGGGCGCTTCTGCCTGGATCGTGGCGAATGACGCAAAAAATATTGCTATATCCGGTAAGGGAACTATTGACGGTCAATGCGACCTGTTGATACAGGATATTTATAAAAAGTTGATAGCAGGAGAATTGTATGACAACGAATGGAAACAGTATAATGACTGGCACCAGCGGAGGCCAAGCGAAAGTAACCGGCCGCGCATGATTGATTTCAGGAACTGCGATGGAGTTACCGTAAAAAATATTCACCTGCAAAATGGCACTTCATGGATACAGGATTACAAAAATTGCAACAACCTTGTAATAGATAGCGTCCATGTTTTTAGCAACACATTTTTGAACAATGACGGTATCGATATCGTGGATTGTAAAAATGCCAAAATAACCAATTGTATTATTAACGCTGCCGATGATGGTATCTGTTTAAAATCCGAAGACAGGAACCGCCGATGTGAAAATATTTACGTCGCAAATTGTAAAGTTCGCTCCAGTGCCAGCGCCATAAAACTGGGAACGGCTTCAAGAGGCGGATTTAAAAATATTGTCATAAAAAATATTGAAGTTTATGATACGTATCGTTCCGCTATTGCAATAGAATCTGTTGATGGAGGCGTGTTGGAAAATGTAGATGTGCAGCACATCCATGCAGTCAATACCGGTAATGCCATTTTTATCAGGTTGGGTCATCGCAATAAAGATTCTGTTATAAGCCAACTGCGAAACGTATTTATAAATGATGTTACCGTGGAAGTGCCAAAGGGCAAGCCTGATAATGGCTATCCGATGGAAGGTACGGTATTGAGAATGCCATCGAAAAAAGAAGATACAACCGTTCAATATCCGGGTGGCGCTCCCTGGAATCATTTTAGTATTGATACGGTTGCTACGCTGATACCTCATAATATTTTTCCTGCTTCCATTACGGGCATTCCGGGTCATCCTGTTGAAAATGTAGTGCTTCAAAACATTACTATTATTTACGACGGTGGCGGAGATGCATCATTGGCGAATTTTCCCCTGGACTCATTTGGTAAAATACCTGAAGCGATAACAGATTATCCTGAATTTTCTATGTTTGAAGAGTTGCCGGCGTGGGGTTTATATGTAAGACACGCCAAAGGAATTACTTTAAAAAATATAAAACTGGTCAATAAAAAGGAAGATTACAGAACGGCCTTACTGGTTGATGATGCACAAAAAGTGGACTTGCAAAATTTCTCGGTAGCAGGCGCCGCGTCTCTTCCCGTATTATTTTTTTATGATGCAAAACCTTTGAAGCTGGATAACATAAAGATTCCCGGAAAAAGGAAGGAAACAATTAAGATTAATAATTAATGGCCGGGTAGAATTCTTTGACTGGGTTGAAACTTTTTGTGGTTATTGGTTTTAGCCCCTCCCTCCCGATAGCTATCGGGAGGGAGGGAGGGCCCACCCGAGCCGGGACGGACGCGGGTTGTCTAAAGGACTCCTTTCGGAGGGGTGAGGTAATGCGAGGATGACATGGTATCAAATATTTTACTCGGAGAACAATTAAGGTTAATAATTATTATTGTCCGGATAAAATTCTGCGAATCGGCTAAAGCACTTTGGGGATAAGGGTCACGGCCCTCTCCCTTGGGAGAGGGGTTGGGGTGAGGCTCTACAGCCTGGCAACATTTTTTAAACATTTACCCGGATAACAATAAAGATTAATAATGATTAATTGGCTATACAATAAATATTTCAGATGACAATGGTGACCAATAAAAACATGAAAAAATCATTCGCCCGTTTTCTTTTGAGTGCCACCTTTATCTTCATCTTTCTGTTTGCTTCGGCTCAAAATGAAACCAATCGATTTTCGCAATTACGGCTTAACCAACTTCAAATCATAGGTAGCCATAATAGTTATAAACCGGGTATCGAAAAAACACTTTGGCAGATTATCTATACAAGAGATTCGTCTGCTGCAAAGACCCTCCAATACGGGCACATTAAGTTGGCGGATCAATTAAACATGGGGTTAAGAAATCTTGAATTGGATGTAGTGTACGACCCGCAGGGCGGGCGTTATGAAAACCCCTTAGGTCTGAAACTTATTACGGGTGCGGGCGGTACTCCGGAGCCATATGACACTGCCAATGACCTGGCAAAGCCGGGTCTCAAAGTTTTTCACATTCCTGATATCGATTTTAGAAGTGATCACCTCCTTTTCAGAGATTGTCTTCTCGATCTCAAAAGATGGTCGGATGCACATCCGGATCATATCCCCGTTGTGATTACCATGAATGCAAAAGATGGAAATGTAAAAGGATTGCACGAATTGTTACCTTTCACCAAGAAAGCTTTAGACAGTATTGATTTGGAAATACGATCTGTCTTTAAAACGGATGATTTAATAACTCCCGATTTGGTAAGAGGCAAATATCCCGATCTGGAAAGTGCCATCTTAAAAAAGGGATGGCCGTTAGTAAACAAAGTTAAGGGCAGGTTTCTTTTTGTATTGGATGAAACCGGGGAGAAATTACAACTCTACCAACAAGGTCATCCCTCATTGAAAGGAAGGGTAATGTTTGTGAATGAAACAGAAGGCCACCCTGGCGCCGCGTTTATGATCATCAACGATCCTGAAAAAGATTTCGACAGAATACAGGATTTGGTAAAGAAAGGCTACATGATAAGAACGAGGGCTGATGCTGACACGAAGGAAGCGAGAGACAATGACTATAGCACGTTTGAAGCTGCCAAAAAAAGTGGCGCACAAGTCATTACCACAGATTATTATTTGCCTTCAAAATATTTTTCTTCTACCTACAAAATTAGTTTTGATGGAGAAAGCTATGTGAGAGCAAATCCTTTAATGATCAAAAATGGTCATCTTCTTTCATTTTTACTTTCTCCAATTATTTTTAAAGGAAATGGAGAGGCTGCCTGGCGTGATCCTTTTGGATTGCTTCATAATAAAAATTTCTTCCTTTTTTGAGATAAAATCAATCATCATGAAAAAGTGCCTGTTGATTACGCTTCTTTCTGTAGTTACTGGTTTCGGATGCAGGAATGCTGTAGGACAAAGTAAACTGTTCCACAAGGGAAATACAGGCAACTTTTCGAAAATTGATTTGAATAAGCTCGCCCAGTCTGATTATAGTTCATTAACCCAGGTATATGACGCCCATTCTTTGGCCAACCGGGACGTGACTTTTCGCGATGAACGATTGCTGGTAAGCAGGAATATCAACACGATATTTTATAATTTACCCGTGTACAGGAATACAGAAGAGTGGGCAAGAAGGAAAGAATACCTTAAGGAACATGTTTTAGTTTGTGCCGGGCTGTGGCCCATGCCGGAAAAGAATCCCCTGCGCCCGGTATATTATCATAAAATAGTTCATGATGATTATATAGTTGAAACCGTGAGCATCGAAACTTATCCCGGATTTTTCCTGGCAGGGAATATTTACCGACCCAAGGGTAACGGGCCTTTCCCCGCGATTCTATCCCCTCACGGACATTGGAAAACAGGCAGGTTGACTAATGATAATTTGGTTTCGGTACCCGGCAGATGCATCAATTTAGCCAGGCAGGGCTACGTAGTATTCGCTTATGATATGGTGGGCTATGATGACACCCGCCAGGTATCCCATCGTTTTGCCAATGATAGTATTTCAGGTTTGTACGGTATCAATTTATTGGGGCTGCAACTTCGAAATAGTATTCGTGCCCTGGATTTTCTGTTGAGTCTCCCGGGTGTAGACAAGAATAGGGTGGGTATCACCGGCGCTTCAGGCGGAGGTACCCAGTCTTTTCTCCTGGCTGCTGTGGACGATCGTTTCCAGTCAGCAGCAATTGTAAATATGGTGAGTAATAATATGCAGGGAGGAGATTTGTGTGAGAACGCACCAGGTTTAAGAACCAATACCTTTAATGTAGAAATCGCGTCTATGGTGGCGCCCAAACCTCTTTTGCTGGTTTCGGATACACATGACTGGACCTATAATACCAGGAATACTATATTTCCCATGGTTGAATCCATCTATCATCTTTATAATGCCACGGAGAAAGCCAGGAATGCACATTTTGATTATGCACATAATTATAACAAGGCCAGCAGGGAGGCTATGTATGAATTTTTCGCGAAATCATTGCTTCATGACAGTGATATAAATAAGTTTAGAGAAAGCGCTTTTGTGCCAGACAGTGACAAATATTTGTTGGCTTTTTTGAATGCGCCGGATGCATCCTCAACGAAAACCTTCGGGCAACTGCCAGCTTCAGAATATCATGGACTACCCGATACTTTAGATGAAGAAGAATTAAAAATATTATTGAAGAATATGTATATAAAGCAATTGAACGAATACTGGCCAAAGGATACCAAAAGCCTGGAGAACTTTAAGTCGGTTTACGGAACTGCCTTCCGGCATTTGACTGGCGTTATCAGTCCTGGATCTCTAGATTGCAAGATTATGGGAAGGTCAAAAGGAAAAGATTTTATAGCTACCCGGTTGTTAATTGGAAGAAAGGACATGAACGATTGGATACCTTGCGTACTATATCAACCTTTTTCTGCCGCGACGTCAACGGTAATAGTAACCGCAGATAAAGGGAAAATTCATTGGGTAACGGACGATGATAATGCTCCCAATGAGCTTGTAGCAGGATTGTTGACTAATCATTGCAATGTATTGGCTCCTGATTTGTTTAAACAGGGTGAACACATTTTACAGGATTCAACCCTAACAGCACGGGATGAAAATGCTCCCTACTTTACTACTTATAATTTAACGGACCGCCAGCAGCAGGTACAGGATTTGGTTACGATTATTAAATTTATTAATGAAACCCATGACCTGTCTCATAGCATTGACCTGTATGCCAGCGGCAACACCGGGCTCACAGCCGTGATTTTGGGAACCATTACAAATAGTTTGCATAAATGGATTGTCGATGGCGATCATTTCGATCCAGGAACCGACCAGGCGATGCTGACTTTAGATTTGCCGGGTATTATGAGAGTAGGGGGACTAAAAACCGTATTGGCCCTTAATGCAAACAAACAACTTATTCTTTATAACGCGGATGCATCTCTGCTATCGTCGGGAGCAAAGGATATTAGCAGGTTAGAAAGCAATAATGCTCATTTCTCCATCACAACAACGGGTATTGGGAATGATACAATAATTGATTTCTTAAAGCATTGAAAATTTTGCTAATGGATTACTACGGATTTGCAAAAAAACGAAAAATGATAAACAAATTTCTTTTGACAATGATGTTATGCAACGGCATAACGTCCATGCCCGTAATGAATTCGATATAAAAAAAATAGGTGCAAGGGGCATGTAAAACCAATGGCCTCATCGCAATAAAAAAATAATGCGATCTGTATCCCGCGTTATCAATAGTAATTTAATGCAAACGGTTGCCTGTTCATTTATTGGCGTAAACCTGTAGTTTTAAACATAGCTGTTATATTAGGTTGGCTGCTACTACGAAATCTTTATTGATGAAAAAAGAATTGCTGGTATTCCTATTTTTCTTTCCAGGTATTACGGCGTATTCCCAGGATATATTGTATACGAACTGTACCTGCTGGAATTCGGATTCATTGGGGAATTACAGGGTAGTGCTATCATTTAACGGCAACGGAAAATATGCGAAAGTTACTATTCCGTGGCGAAGAAGGGACGAAAATCCCGGGGGCAAACGCATTATTATGGAAGACGCCAAAACACAACAACGGGTACTGAATGTAAAAGCGACTAATCTTAACCGTGAGTCCGGTGAAATATATTTTGAACCGGTTTCCGGGGCGGGAACCTACTATATATATTACCTGCCGTACAAAAATGAAGGCCGTTCCAATTATCCGAAAGGCGTTTATTTACAACCCGACACAACCGCTTCTGTCGATTGGTTGAAAGACCTGGATAATAATGCGCCTTTAGCCCGCGTGAAAGAAATGCAATCTATTGATTCGTTCAATACTTTCTATCCAATGGAAATTATTGCTACCCGGGAAGAAAGGGTACGATTGGTTGAAAAAAACAAATCTGCCGCTTACCTGGTTTTTCCTGAAGATCGGTTACATTCTATAAGAATGATAAATGATTTGCCTCAACGGTGGATAGAAAACGGCCCGAAAAATAGTTTTAAGGGCGAGGCATTGAAGGGAGAAAATTTTGCATTCCAGTTAGGCTTATACGCATTGCAAAACCTGGGAAATGTAAAAATAAAATTTACGGATCTTACTTCTTCATCCGGGAAAGTTATTTCTTCGGCTGATTTATTTTGTATTAACACCAATGGAATTGGTTACGATGGAACACCCTTCGTTAAAGAATTAAATGTGGAACAGGATAAAGTTCAGGCGCTATGGTGTGGCATTGATGTTCCAGGCAATGCAGTTGCAGGAACTTATAGTGGCAGCGCTACCGTTTCTGCTGATGGGAAGCCATCCAAAGAAATTCAATTAACCCTTACCGTTAGTAATGATGTTGCGGAGGATGGCGGCGTAAATGAGCCGTGGAAAATGACAAGGTTAAGGTGGCTCAACTCAACAATGGCTCAGGATAATAGCGTAATAGCGCCCTATACAGCTCTTGAAGTTAAAGATCATACGGTGAGCCTGTTGGGTAGAAAAGTCGTCATCAATACCGATGGTTTTCCCGAACAGATACAAACCTTCCTAACGCCGGAAATGACAGATTATACCACTGGACCCAATGACCTGTTGACCGAGGCGATTCATTTTCACTTTACAAAAGAAGATGGAAAAAACATGGTGCTGACAAGCCGTGGATTGCAATTCGTGAAAAAGGAACCGGGAACAGTTGAATGGAAAGCAACCAGCAGCAATGACTCGTTACAAATGGAAGTGGCTGCGTCTATGGAATTCGATGGCTTTATAGCATATAAAGTGAAAGTGACCGCTTTGCAGTATGTTGATTTTAAGGATATCACCATGCATATTCCTTTTAAAGAAGAATTTGCAAAATACATGATGGGCCTGGGGCAGAAAGGCGGTTACCGTCCTGAAAATTTTGAATGGAAATGGGATGTAGCCCACAAGAACCAGGATGGCGCCTGGATAGGAAATGTAAACGCCGGTCTTCAATACACCCTCCGGGATGACAAATATGTGCGGCCATTAAATACAAATTTTTATTTGCAAAAACCGTTGCTGTTGCCTGCTTCATGGGGTAATGACGACAAAGGAGGCATAACCATTAAGGGAAAAGGCACATCCATTCTTGCCAATAATTACAGCGGTGAGCGAACCATGAAAAAGGGAGATGTTTTATATTATAATTTTAATTTACTCATTACACCGTTTCATACGATTAACACAGACTTTCAATGGGCAACAAGATTTTACCATGCTTATAAGCCTATTGACACTATTAAAGCGACAGGAGCTACCATTATTAATATCCATCATGCAACTGCAATCAATCCTTATATCAATTATCCTTTTATTGCCTGGAAAAAGATGAAAGCGTACATTGATTCTGCCCATGCAGCAGGATTAAAAGTTAAGATTTATAATACCATTCGTGAATTGTCAAATCATGCTTATGAAATATTTTCATTAAGAAGTTTGGGCCATGAGATCTATTCAGCCGGAAAAGGCGGAGGCTTTAGCTGGTTGCAGGAACATCTTGACAGCGACTATATAGCAGCCTGGTTTGTGCCGGAACTTAAAGATGCTGCCATCATAAACAGCGGCATGAACCGCTGGCATAATTACTATGTAGAGGGTATGAACTGGTTGACCCAAAATGTAGGTATTGATGGCATTTATTTAGATGACGTGGCATTTGACCGGGTTACCATGAAAAGAATAAAAAGGGTGCTTACCAGGGACGGGCATCCCGGAATTATCGATTTGCATTCGGCTAATCAATACGATAAAAACGATGGTTTTAATAATAGCGCTAACTTGTACATGGAACATTTTCCTTACCTGAATCGTTTGTGGTTTGGAGAGTACTTCGACTATGAAAAAAATAACCCTGATTTTTTTCTGACAGAAGTAAGTGGAATTCCTTTTGGTTTAATGGGAGAGATGTTACAGGGTGGTGGTAACCCCTGGCGCGGCATGATCTATGGAATGACCAACCGGATGCCATGGAGTGATGATGCAGACCCACGGCCTATTTGGAAGGTATGGGACGATTTTGGAATGCAGGGCGCGAAGATGATTGGTTATTGGGTGGATGATAATCCTGTAAAGACCGACAACGAACAGGTATTAGCAACTATTTATAAAAAAGAAGGGAAGGTGCTGGTATCAATTGCAAGCTGGGCTAACGATGACGTGTACGTGCACTTGAATATTGACTGGAAAAAATTAGGAATCGATTCCGCTAACGCGACTATTACTGCACCGGAAGTTAAAAATTTTCAGCCTGCGGAAACCTTTAAATTGAATGAAAAGCTTCCTGTTGCCAAAGGCAAAGGATGGTTGTTGATCATAAAATAAATTTGTAAAAAAACAGCTAAAAAACACATAGTTATGAATAGAAAAGAATTTGTAAAAACAGGCAGCTTTGCAGCCGCCGCGATGGCCTTTGGCCCTTCTGCTAAACTCTTCACTGGTTCATTGGACCCAAAAGTTAAACTTGCCATAATTGGTGTTGGCGGTCGTGGACAAGGTCATCTTGATCTTTTATTGAGAAGGGACGATGTTGACGTGGTAGCAATTTGTGATATAGAACAGCATGCGCTGGAAAATTCTAAAGCTATAGTTGCGAAGAGCGGGAAAAAAATGCCGGAGGTTTTTACAGGAGATGACTATGCCTGGAAGCGATTGCTGGAAATTAAAGGGGGCCTCGATGGCATTATCATTGCCACTTCATGGAAATGGCATAACCCGATAGTATTGGGCGCACTGGAATCGGGGCTTAAATACGTAGCGACAGAAGTTGTACTGGGACTAACCCTGGAGGATCATTGGGACGTGGTAAAAGCTGCTGAAAAATACAACGCCAATGTTATGATGCTTGAAAACGTGTGCTATCGCCGCGATGTCATGGCCGTCTTAAACATGGTTCGGCAGGGCTTGTTTGGCGAGTTAATTCACCTGCAGGGCGGTTACCAGCATGACCTTCGTACGGTTAAATTCAACAATGGTTACGAGGGAAAGCCACATGGCGTTGAGTTTGGGGAGAAAGCATATTCCGAAGCACATTGGAGAACTGAACATTCCGTTCATCGTAACGGTGACCTGTACCCGACGCACGGCATCGGTCCGGTTGCAAATTATATCAACATTAATCGCGGCAATCGTTTTCTTTCCTTGTGTTCTTTCTCTTCAAAAGCAAGAGGGCTTCATAATTATATCGAGAAATGGGGAGGTGAAAATCATCCCAATGCAAAAGTGAATTTTAAACTCGGCGATGTAGTAACTACCTCCATTAACTGCGCCAATGGTGAAACAATTTTATTGCAGCATGATACGGATTTACCCAGGCCGTATTCACTGGGTTTTCGGGTACAGGGTACCGAAGGTTTGTGGATGGATGTAAATAATAGCATTTACATCCAGGAAAAATCGGCGAAAGATGATGAATGGGACGATGCGCAAAAATGGTTTGATAAATATGACCACCCGCTTTGGGCAAGATGGAGTAAAGAGTCTGCCGGTGCGGGACATGGTGGCATGGACTTTTTTGTGGTACATGCATTTGTGGAATCCATAAAACACAAATCACCTACGCCGCTGGATGTATATGACGCCGCAGCCTGGAGTGCTATTACGCCCCTGAGCGAACAATCAATTGAACTGGGAAATCAGACGGTGGAATTTCCGGATTTTACAGGCGGCCAGTGGATGTTCAGAAAGCCTGTTTTTGCATTAACCGATGCGTACTAAAATCAAGATACCGGCAGGTTGCTGATGGTAATACGTGCTATTATTCATAAAGCGATAATAAAATAATCAATATGCGCAATTTTTTTTTGATGGTAGGAATTCTTTCCTGTTTTTCAGGTATTGCGCAAAGTGATGCAGTCCTTCATGAGTACAACAAATCTTTTACAACGTATCCTTTCTCGGATCCCAATCCCATT
The DNA here is from genome assembly GCA_039933035.1 of Ginsengibacter sp. Taxonomy (GTDB): domain Bacteria; phylum Bacteroidota; class Bacteroidia; order Chitinophagales; family Chitinophagaceae; genus Ginsengibacter. The sequence goes on from JBDTOV010000059.1 coordinate 26,679, forward strand.
CCATCTTTCTCCATAATATATCCTTATTTCCGTTATGATGGCTTTACAGATACGCCTGTTCAAAAAGAATGGAAAGTAGTTGAACTGGAAAATGATTTTATCAAACTCATGATATTACCGGAAGTGGGAGGTAAGATATGGTCTGCAATTGAAAAGTCAACAGGCAGGTCTTTCTTCTATTACAATCATGCGGTAAAATTCAGGGATATTGCCATGCGGGGGCCCTGGACCAGCGGCGGCCTTGAAGCGAATTATGGAATCATAGGCCATACGCCCAACTGCGCTACACCAGTGGATTATATTACCCGTAAGAACGAAGATGGCAGTGTGAGTTGTATTATCGGGACATTGGATTTGCTAACCAATACCAACTGGACAATTGAAATTAATTTGCCAAAAGACAAAGCTTATTTTACTACAAGGTCCTTTTGGTATAACAACGCCAACCTGGAAGAACCTTACTATCATTGGATGAATACCGGGTTGAAGGCTAATGGTAATTTAGAATTTATTTATCGTGGTAACCATTACCTCGGGCATGAAGGAGAATATAGCGATTGGCCGGTCAATAAACAAAATGGAAAGAAAATTTCATTTTATGAGAATAATAATTTTGGTGGGTATAAATCTTATCATGTATTTGGTCAATACACTGATTTTTTTGGAGCGTATTGGCATGATGATGATTTTGGCATGGCAAGATATTCCGGACACGATGAAAAACCCGGAAAAAAAATATGGATATGGGGATTGTCACAACAGGGAATGATCTGGGAAAAATTGTTGACCGATACCGATGGGCAGTATGTGGAATTGCAATCCGGGAGGTTGTTCAATCAAACTGCGGAGGGAAGCACCTTCACGCCGTTTAAACATAAAAGCTTTGCACCGTATGGAACCGATACCTGGACGGAGTATTGGTACCCGGTTTTAAAAACCAAAGGCTTCGTAGAAGCCAATGAATGCGGCGCCCTGAATGTAAAATATGAAAAGGGTTGGTTGAAACTTTATTTTAACCCCGTTCAAAAAATTGATGATGATATCCAGGTGAAAGAGGGAGACAAAGTTATTTACAATAAAAAAATTAAGGCCGATCCATTGCAAACTTTTGTTGATTCGGTACAGGTAAATGTTGATGCCGATAATCTTGTAGTAACACTGGGTGGTAATAAACTTATTTATAAAACCAATCCGAAGGCATATAATTTAAGTCGCCCTTTAGATACGCCCACGGATTTTGATTGGAATTCAGCTTATGGCTTATACGTACAGGGTAAAGAATTTTCGGATGAAAAAATGTATGATGCTGCAGAAGCGAAATTGAAATCGGCTAATGATAAGGACCATAATTTTTTACCGGCATTGGTGAAGATGGCTGAACTAATGTATCGAAACATGCGTTACGCAGAGGCGCTTCAACTGGTAAAAAGAGCGCTAAGCATCAACACGAATGACGGTGGTGCGAATTATTATTACGGAATTATCAATGCCCAAACAGGTAATGATATAGATGCGATGGATGGTTTCGATATGGCAGCTTTGTCGGTTGAATACAGGAGTGCTGCGTATATGGGTTTAGGTAGACTGTATCTGAAACAAAAAAACCTGGATAAGTCGCTGCATTTTGCTTTGGCGGCAATAGGGTTTAATCGTTATAATATGGCAGCTCTTCAAATAGCGGCTACTGTGTACCGTTATAAGAATAATCAAAAGGCTGCTGAAGAAATATTGAATTCGGTATTGGCTGTTGATCCGTTAAATCATTTCGCTTTATTTGAAAAATATTTATGGCAGCCAACCGATGAAAATAAAACGCTCTTTATTTCCGGTATCACCAATGAGCAACCTGCTCAAACCTTTTTGGAACTGGCCATCAGCTATTACAATAATGGTAGTATTGATGAAAGTGGAAATGTTTTGAAATTGTCGCCGTCCAATGACCTTGTTGCATACTGGATGGCATTTTTGCTGGACAAACAAGGTAAATCCTTTTCATCCTTTTTAGATAAGGCGGATGAATTATCACCGGCTTTTATCTTTCCATTCAGGTCAGAAGATGAAGCTGTATTGCTTTGGGCGGCAAACCATAGTAACAACTGGAAGCCAAAATATTACCTGGCGTTGTTGTATAAAAACAGGAACCGTATAGACGAAAGCAAGAGGCTGTTTATGCAATGTGGCAATCAGAGCGGCTTCGCGCCTTTCTATGCGGCACGGGCGGCATTATTTTCAGAAGCGGCGG
>JBDTOV010000060.1:0-28913 GCA_039933035.1 Ginsengibacter sp.
GGATATAACTTTTAAATTTTACAATGAAATTCCTGGAACAAAAGGAGGTTTTTTAGGTGGCAATAGACCGGAACGTTTTACTGCATCTCACACCATGGCAGAATTATGGACCACCTTCGCAAGAACAGGTAAACCAGCGGCTAAAAATGTTCCTGAATGGCCCGCTTACAATTTCACAACAAGGCCCACTATGCGTATTGACTCAAAATGTGAAGTGATCAATAACAGGTATAAAAAAGAACTTGACATGTGGAGATCAATTGGAAAGTTATAAACTCTCAGTCTCAAACGATTGTCCATAGAGGGCACTCGTCGTACCGTAAAGGAAAGCAACAATATACGCCATGTATTCTGTGAAAGACTCGGCTGAGGTAAAGTGTTAGCCCAATTTGAAGATTGAATTTCTTAACTTTGTCTCATGCAAAATAAGAAGGTACGTTTAGTTTCGGCATTCAATAATGAATTAAAACTAAAGGGATTTAATGTTTTCCAAATAGAAAGCGATGGAGCTGCAACCCGTATTTATAGCAGAAAGGATTTTTATAAAATTTGCCTTACAACAGGAATGAGCATCATCCATTATGCAGACAAAAGTTTTGATGCAGAAGGGACTGTTTTATTTTTTGGCAACCCACATATCCCTTATTCATGGGAGACAATCTCAACTAGCTATGTAGGTTACACGTGCTTGTTTTCGGAAGAATTTTTAAAATCAGACCGTTCTGAAAGCTTGCAACATTCCCCATTATTTAAGCTTGGCGGCACACCCATTTTAAAAATAACGGCGCAACAAAGGGAATTTTTGAGCACCCTCTTTCAGAAAATGATTGACGAACAACAAACCGATTATGTCTATAAAGACGACTTGATCCGTAACTACATCAACCTGATTATTCATGAAGCATTGAAACTTCAGCCTTCGGAAAATTTTGACCAACATAGGAACGCTTCTTCCCGGCTTACTTCCGTGTTCCTGGAATTGTTGGAAAGACAATTTCCTATTGAAGACACTAAAAAACCACTACAATTAAAGACTGCACAGGATTATGCAATGAATATGAATGTTCATGCTAATTCCCTGAACCGTGCGGTAAAAGAAGTTACTGGCAAACCTACTACTGTCCATATTTCTGAAAGAATTATCAGCGAGGCAAGGGCATTGTTACAGCACACGGATTGGAACATTTCTGATATTGCGTATGCACTTGGTTTTGAATATCCTACCTACTTCAACAACTTCTTTAAAAAAATTACCGGTACTAATCCAAAATCATTGCGGGTTCAACAGGTTTGAAATTCTTAATGATTGGTTTGATAATCGTTACCTGTACAAGCAGGGACCGAAATACCTTTGTGTAAATTATCAAATATATTAGGAGAAGATGTCAAACACAAGGAAAGAAACTGTCTTTAACCAAAGTGAAAAAGATATTTTTGCAAGGCTACTAAACGGAGAATCCATTTCACCCAAGGAACCATATGCCTATAAATTGCGTGAAGCTGCATTTGCTACGATGAAATTGTTGTTGCAGATGAACAACACATCTGAACCGACAGAAATCAGAAATTTATTGAGGCAAATCACAGATAGCGAAATTGACGAAAGCGTCACGGTTTTTACACCGTTTCATATCAATTACGGAAGACATACTAAAATCGGCAAAAATATATTCATCAACTTCGACTGTTTTTTTTTGGATTTAGGTGGAATAACAATTGACGAAAATGTATTGATTGGCCCTAAAGTGAGTTTGCTCACCGAAGGACATCCGATTGAACCTGCAAATAGACATTCCTTAACCGTTGGACACATTCACATCAAAAAAAATACCTGGATTGGTGCAGGAGCCACCATCTTGCAAGGTGTCACCATTGGCGAAAATGCAGTTGTAGCGGCAGGTGCAGTCGTTTCAAAAGACGTTCCGGATAATACAATTGTTGGTGGTATTCCTGCTAAATTCATAAAGAGCATAAATTAATAAATCATCAAAAAATGAAAATCTCATCCACGTTTATAATGAGTTTAATCTGTATGCAACTATATGCTTGTGGTAATATTGATGAAGTTGCACAAACAAATAACTTTTCAAACACAGATACAACAAAAATGAAAATAACAATCGGCTCTGCTGTTTTTACAGCTACGTTAGAGAATAATGCAACAACAAAGGCTTTTAAAAAAATGGTGCCACTTACACTTAATATGAGTGAATTAAATGGGAATGAAAAGTTTTTTCATTTTTCTAGTGCATTACCAACAAACGCAGCACCAGGTAGTGGCATACAAGCAGGCGATTTGATGTTGTACCAGAATAATAGTTTGGTTTTGTTCTACGAAACTTTCAATACTTCTTACAGGTACACAAGGCTTGGTCGAATTGATAACACCTCGGGGCTTGCTGCTGCATTAGGTGCTGGAAGTGTAATGGTAAAATTCGAATTGCAGTAACACCATTGGTACAAATAAATTATACACCAAAAAAATTGAAATGAAAGAACAAAACAACAATAATTCGCGAAGGAAATTTATTCAACAAACCGCAATTGCCGGAGCAGGAATAATGCTTGCCCATCCAATTGCCCTTTTTTCACAAACAAATAAAACAAAACTCATGAGCAACCTGCGTCAGGAATGTGAATTGGTTACCAATAAATAGATTTCCCTGTATACAACAAATAAATCTAATCAGTAAATCATTTATCAATAAAATTTAAAAGAATTATAAAATGACAAAACATGAAGAAGTGAAAAATGGCATTATTTAGTTGCTCCAATATTTCATAGTTGGCAATAAAGACCGAATAGTCAATGTCCCTGGTTAACCTTTTATCTATAGATAAGTGATTCGTCCAAACATCCCTGGATTGAGCCCCTATAAGGTAAAAGTCAATCTCAAACTTCGCAAAAGCTTTTTCCAATATCCCGACTACAAAATGATATTGCTCTTTTACCTGATCAAAATTTGTTTGCCAATAGCTCATCGTAAATTTTTTGTGCTGTTTCAATACATCTCCTGTCACCTGTGTTAATCAAATCCGCATATACCAATAATGGGTGTACTGTATTAATAGCTGTTTCTTCCTTCTGATGCCAGAAGACTTTATAGATTTTTATGTTTCCTTTAATATCTGGTACCAGGCGGTATTTCTTAATTAATTCATTGCGGTTTTCTGTGATATACAATGTCAACTCTCCCGGTCTTAAATAATTAGTCAGGAATATCCAAAGATCCAGGTTTTTATTACAGAAGATCCCGAGCTGATAATTGATCGTGGGGAAGAAAGCCCCGGAGGCCAGCATCTTACACTCAGTGTTTGCGAACCTTTTTTTGTTTTTTGAAATTGCTCAAAATGTTCTCTTAAGCTCAAAGCGTTCGCGAGTAATCCATGAGTTCGTCAATATGCTTTACAATTTCAAGCCTGTCAATGGAAAATGCTTTTATTTGTAATGCTTTTAATTCATGTTCAGTCAGTGCTATTCAACTTCCCGTTTTGCCATAATAATTCCAATGAACAGATCTTTTGTGAACATACATTTTCTACAAACCTGGCTTTGGTTTCATTGTTAAAAAACTTAGTTGCGGCAGCCTGCTATAAAAATCCCCGCCCTCCTCATCGGCTTTTACAAGAATCCCAAAAAACATCTCCAGGTTACCTGAGGGTAAAACGAACTATCATTCAGTTTTTAGCCTTTTTTAGTTTTAAACTCTAATTACCATTATATTATTATACCCCTGTTATACGGCGTTTATATTCGGCTAATGCTTCGTCTAAGCGGTCTTTGGAGTCAACAGCGCCGGGCGCATTATGAGAAGGGTGAATAAATAATTTGACGCCTCTATCTACAAGAATTTCAGCTACAGTAGTAATTGTCATCCACACACATGTAATAAAAGCCATTGTAGAAACGGGGCCTATTTTATCAACATGATTTTTTATGGTTACCGATGCATCTTCAATTGGAGCACAGGTATCCACCACAATGTCTGCAATTTCAAAAATATTTTTTCCTGATGAATGACGTGTTTTTTTTCCTTCTGCTTCAGAAGCAGAACCGAATACTATTACTTGCATTCCCTTTTTTTTCGCTTCAAGAGCTACATCAATATTTACATTGTTGATACCCGTATGTGAAAAAAGCCACATCGTATCACGCGGATCAAAATCATAGCCCTTCATTATTTCTACACCATATCCTTCGACGCGTTCTAAAAAAATAAATTGATGAACACCCATCTGCCCGGTGATATTGGTAAAAAAGGTAAGTGGCAATTCTATAATAGGATGAAATCCAACGAAACCTCCAATTCTCGGGTACATTTCTTCAATAGGCAAGGTAGCATGCCCGCAACCGAATGTATGAACCCACCTCCCGCACTCAATTGAAGCAGCCATAACCTGAGCGGCCTTTGTTATATTTTCCATTTGTGTTTCCTCAATACGTGTCATAATCTGGCGGGTACTTTTAAGCCACTCTTTTGCTAACATAATTTTCTGGTTTAATTTTTATTGTTATTTAATTTTTTTAAAACTGCAAAGCATAAAACAATCATTATAAAAAATTCTGTGAACCCGACTGTGGTCAGATGCCTGATACCAAAGTTTTGCACAATGAACCCCATGCCATAATTTATAATCATATTTCCTAAAAGGGCGATGACAAAAACGATACTGAATGCAGTACCGGATAACGCTTTAAAACGATCGCCTACAAAACCGAGCATTATAGGGAAGCCAGCGGCCAGTCCGCCTCCTATTAAAATTAAACCGGCAACTGCAGGGTAAAATGATTTTGCAAAGGATAAAAAAAGCAAGCCCGATAAGAGCAGTGAGAAAGTAATGGTCCATATTTTTTTTACATCCGTATTTCTCAAAACACTTCCCAGTAATAAGCGCATAACCGTCATTCCTACCACAAATAATGAGAGTGCATACAAAGCTTTTCCAGGTAAAATATGCAGATAATTGGAAAGATAAGTAGTAGTCCAGTTATTGATAATTGCTTCGAAGGCGCTTTGAAAAGCAAGAAAAAATGCAATTAATAATAATACCTTGTCTTTCATCAATGAAAGACTTTTTTTAACAGGTAATCCACCGGCATGTTTCGGAGGAGGAAATTGTATCAGGAGATAAAATAATCCTACAAGGAAGGTAGCAGCTCCCACGACCGAAATAACAATTTCATAAGTAAACTGATTTTCAAGAATGCCAAGAACAAAAGGCATTCCCAATGCACCAAATGCAAAAAACACGCCGAGCAGACTCAGGTTAGCGCCTTTTCCCGTCTCACTGATGTCAGATACCAATGCATTGGTCGCACCATTAATAGCTCCCCCGCCAAGACCGAATAAAAAAACACATACTTTTAAAATAATGTTGGAGGGGGCGTAGGCTATCCCTTCAAAACCTACAAACATGCTAAAACAAGTAAGTGCAAGCAAAAACCTATAACCGTATCTATCGCAAAAGGGCCCGAAAAATAATGAACCAATCAAAATTCCGAATGGCAAAATTGAAAATAAGGTACCTGTTGAAATATCATCAAGGTGAAACTTTAATTTGAGTTGTGGCACCACCGAACCTAAAGTAGTGATAGCCATTCCAAAAAATAATATTCCAAGACAGGCAGCCCAAAAAACCAATCGCTTTTTATACATTTTTAAAATGAGTAATTATGTAATACTATTTTTTAAGGCTAAAAATCCGGCACCATAGGCACCGGCATCACCACCTAAAGCAGATGATTCTACGCTAACCTTTTTGATGCTGATTGGCTGCGCCCATTTTGAGGCTTCCATTTTAATACCGGGAATTAATTTAGTGGCCGGCCCAAAAACTCCACCGCCTAAAATAATTTTTTCAGGATTAAATAAACTTACCAGGTTAGCTACTGCCATTCCCCAAAATTCAATACCCATTTCTATTACTTTTTTGGCAAGAGGATCATTATTTTCGTATGCGATAAACACATCATGCGAGGTAATTTGCGATATCGGTTTATCATTAAACTCACCTGAATAATCTCTTGTTTCTTTTAAAATTTCCCTGGTAATTTTTGCAATGCCTTCGCCCGAAGCATAGTACTCAAAACAGCCGCATTGTACATATTCATCTTTAAAAGGACGGGCTAAAGCCATCCAGCCGATGGCACCTGCTATGTCATCGGCTCCTCTCAGAATATTGCCGTTAATCAAAATTCCCGCACCGATTCCTGTGCCAACCGCTAAGAAAATGGCATCTTTACACTGTTGTGCATTTCCCTGCCATGTTTCGCCTAAAATATAACACGCCCTGTCGCTATCAATACTTACCGGAATCTCTTTACTTACTTTTTTAACTTCCTTTAATAACGGGTAGTCATCCCACCCGGGAATATTGGGCGCCCAAACATTTCCTGTTTTTACCCGGTAAATACCTGGAACGGAAATACCTATCGACCTGATTGGATTCATATCCGAATCTCTTAATTTCAGAATCTGCGAGGTAATAATATTTCCCACGTCTGTGCCGCTTCTGTCTTTTAATCCAATAATTTCTTTATCTAAAAGAGCCCCTTTTTCGTCAAAAACAGCAAAAGACAGTTTGGTACCGCCAAGATCAATCCCTAATAAAGCCATAGAAAAGTTTATTGTGAGAACACGATTGCAAATTTATATCTGCATGTTTACGCTTGTTTAACAGCACCAAATTAAATAAAATTGCATAAACACGCAAATTATTTTTTTTTTAAAAGAAACCTCCTTTTCGCAAGATCAAATCGCTTTTTAATATTAATTTATTTTGTTACAAGACAAAAAGAGTTTTTCCATAAACAACTTTCACAAATCATTACAGATAATTGTTTACTATAATTTACGTTAGCGATTACATCTATTTTAAACACTTTTCCAGATGCAAAAAGCAAATTTAATTAAATCTGTAAATTTGCTTGTATTTTGTTAAAGATTAAAAATTTATATAACTGCATAAAACTGCTTTCTGTATTTATTGGTTTCAAAATTAATCCTACCCCTTCTTGATTATTGTCTTAATTTTTAAAATCGATTCTTGACTTTTTAAAATAAAAAAATGGATACACCAGTGAATGGCATGTTTAAAAATGAAAGGCAGGCTTTTATCATAAAACAAATTAATCTACATAACAAAGTTCTTTCATCAGAATTAAGTGTCCAGTTGCAGGTGTCAGAAGATACCGTAAGGCGGGATTTAGCTGAATTGGCTGAAGCCGGCGAAATAATAAAAGTACACGGAGGCGCACTTTCAAAATCGTATCATTATCCCATTCAACAGAATTTAGCATATGCCCAGGATGCAAAAAAAGAAATAGGCAAAAAAGCTATACATCTCATACAACCGGGAATGACAATACTTACCGAAGCGGGCACAACCATGTTGGAAATGGTAAGGATAATTCCGGATGATATCGAAGCAACTTTTTTCACTGTCAGCCCTTTAATGGCGCTGGAACTTGCTGCACATCCCCTATTGACAGTTATTGTTATTGGTGGCCAGATAGATTATACTTCACAAATAAATATTGGCGAAAAACCTATCAGCGAACTCGCGGATATTAGGGTAGATCTTTGCTTTTTGGGGGTTAACGGCCTTGATTCGAAAGAAGGCTTAACCGAAGTGGAGTGGAAAGTAGCGCAGGTAAAAAAAGCGATGATCAAATGCTCTTCAAAACTCGCCGTAATTACTATTTCAGAAAAATTAAATTCGATTCTTAAAATGAAACTTTGCAATCCGAATGATATAGATTATTTGATAACAGAATTGAATCCGGATGATAAGCGTTTAAAACCCTACAGAAAAAATATTCAAATTCTCTGATTCCAGGAAATTAATTTAAATGGTTTTTTGCCCACATAATGATAAGTTCATTCCGATCTGAATTCCAAGCTGTCTTATATAAATCCCTTACTACCTCAAGCCATTTTTGTTTGCGGTCATCTTTACTTCCTACATCTTCAGTGCCTCCTGCATTTTTATAATCTTCACGCCTTGTGCTCGCAATCCTTGCATACTGACCAGTTTGCGGTTTTAAATCATCATTGGTAACGTGTAAATAAAAATCTAATTGTTCAGGCGTGCACGTCTTATCTTTTGGCCATAAAGTGGTGTCTTTTATATAAACCGTAACACCGTCTTTAAACAGGTAAGGCTCCTGGAAATTTCTTACATATTGATCTTCATACAAAAGGCCTTTCACACAAAACTGCGCATTGGATTGTCCGTCAATCCACTTGAAAAGCGAATCAGTATATTTAGAATCAACGCTGTGTTTTACTTCCCAACAGGCAGTGGCCACCCACATGGCTAATTTTTCCGGAGACGGATTTAAAAGAAAAATCTTTCCTGTTTTTGGTTTGCCAGTATATAGATCATTACCTGTTTGATATTCATATAAATTTACAGGAAACCCTTCCCAGCCGGGGATTGTATCAGTAACGGCCAAAAGTTTTTGTGCCATATAGGCATGACTCATAACATTTTTTGCTTTCTCAATTAATGAAGGCATACTATCTTTTATTTCCTGGTTAGGAATCTTTCCTGTTTGTGCTTTTACTATAATAGAAAAACTGAAAAGGAAAAAAGTAATGGCAATCTTTTTCATACAATTCTATTATTTTGATTGTGAGTTCGAAAACCAGGTAGCCGTCAATTCAGCAATTCATCTATTCTTACAAACTGGTAGCCGCGTGATTTTAATTCTTTTATTAATTCCGGCAAATGGTTATATAATTTATCTGTTCGTCGCGGATCAGTTCCCAGGTGGATGAGCAAGATAAATCCGTTTAATCCATTTGTTGATTTTATTTCATATTGCAAAATCGAATGCATAAGGGTATCAGTGCCTAAATACTTCTTTCCCATTTCAGGATAGGTATAATCGGCATTGCTTCTTGTACCGGGTGTAAAATCCACTAATTGCAATCCCATTTGCTTTGTCCATATTGCAATGGAATCATTATACCATTCATACGGAGGCAGAAAATAATGTGCCTGAGTTTTTTCTATTCCCCATTTTTTTAATTCTTTGTAACTCTTGAGCAAATCTTCGCTAAACTCTTTGTGTGTTACCAATAAGCTGTCTCTTTTATCCCAATCGCAATACAATAAATGATTATCAGAATGTGAGCCCAAATAGTTTCCACCGTTCCTTAATTTTTTAATAATTCCCCTGAATTTTTTATCCCGGTAAAAATTTCCTGTAAGAAAAAAAGAGCCATGGATGTTTTGTTCTTTCAAAACCCTGGCAAAGAAATTTCCTCCATCGGCAAACCCATCACCTGTGGAAACCAACGCTATTTTTTTTAAAGTAGTATCGCCACGTATAATGCCTCCATGCGAAATAATTTCATTTTTTTTTATTGAAAGGTTTTCAGTTTCATTTTCTTTTGCGGCTAACAAATAAACTAAAGAAGCGGTACCATCCATTGTTGGTTCGTTGGTACTGTAATCGCCGTAGTCATCGTGATAAACAGCGAGGTTACTTTGAAATTGCGCGTAAGCATCGTCGTTATGTAATTCAATACCAAGAAGATTTTTAAAAATACTGGTATAAACAGGCCCGTCCACCATTCCTCCATATAGCGGATAATTTTTTAAATGAGCTAACGAAGAATGGGGATCAGTGGGCGTATCACCCCAGGAAGGCAAGCCGTAAACCATGCTTGTTCCCCAGGGATTGCAGCCAAAAAGCCAGTCAATATTTGATTGCCCAAATTCTGCAAACGTATTATCACCCGATAATTGCTGATACCACAAACATTGAATAGCAAATGACGTGGTAAAATTGTTGCTGCACCAAATAAAAGGCACACCCCTGTAGAATGCATTTTCTTTCGCCCTGCTCCAAACGTCTTCAATACCTTGTTTATAATAACTGATGATTGAATCTTTTTTACTTCCTTTTAATTGCTTCGCCAATTCATAATGCCCGAGGTTTATAAAAGGATAATATTGATAATGATTAGCCGTGTCTCTATAAAACCAGGGAGTTACTTTTTCAGGTTGAGAATATTTAAATGAAGAATCCAAAACATGTTTCAGGTTGTTTTGTTTAAAATAATGCGATGAATTTGCCAAGGAAGCAAACCCCAATTCCATATCATCGGTCCAGTTATCTTCTGCGTAGATGTAGGGCGATTTTACTGAAACCGTTTGTGTTGCGCCCGGCTTAATTAATGCATATTTTATGGCAGAATAAGCATGGTTAATTAATTGATCTGCATAAGCCGGATTGGTTTTATCAAATAAAACGGCTCCCAATGAAAAAGCACTTGCAAACTTGGCCGCAGTAGAACTGGTACCTGTCGTGTGGTTCATGAATTTTCCCCGCTGCTGAGGTTCTCCATTTATAAAATAAGCCGGGCGCTCATATCCTTTTCCATAAAATGAATCTTCCTTTGGCATGCGAAAGCCTTCATGGTCGCGGTCATCAGCAATTTGATTAAACATCCAATTTGGTTTTGGATGCATTTTTAATAACCAATCCAATCCCCATTTTGCTTCATCCATCACGTCGGGAATTCCATTTTTCCCATCTAATCCATTCGCTTGTTTTTCATCTCCGAATACTTTTGGAAAATCGCGGTAAGCAGCTAACAGATGCCATGTCGCATTTGCAGATGTGGTAGAATATTGCAGATAATCAGTAGCATCATGCCAGCCGCCAACCACATTAATAAATGTACTGTCAGGCATTGGCCCATATAAAGTATACCCATCATGTGTATGACAGGAATCTTTTAAAAAAGGATTGAAACCGCTACGTTGCTGCCGTAAATAAAAAAGACAAAAATCTGCGGCTCCTTTATAAACATCGGGGTTAATTTTAAAGTTAGGAGAAACAGCATTCCCGGCTTTTAAATAATATATCCCTTCCGTTATAAAAGAAGAAAAATCGAGGCGATAAGTATTTGCAAAGGGGCCATAAGCTCCAAAAGATTTCCCTGCATTTTGTGTAAAAACTATTTTTCCTGTTGTGGAATCAATGAGTGAAAATGTATTTACTTGCGATTCATCTTTGCTGCACCATACCGCGACTTTGATCCCGTTGGGTATATAACCTAATTGATTAATCCTTATCCATTGTTGCACCTCTTCCGGTAAGCGAAGTTTTGAAAACGAAAATATAAGTCCCATACCTATAAAAAGAAAAAAGATTTTTATTCGGTTTGTTCTTAAGGAACCCAGGTTTTGGATCAATTTTTTCATCATCAATTTTTATTTTTCATTTCATAAATACCGGATTAGGTTTCATACCGGCAATAGCCTGTCAATCTTTTATTATCTCTCCATTCAATACCGTATATTTTGGCTGAAAATCCTCGCTGAAAATAGTAAGATTGGCTTTTAATCCTGGTTCTACTTTTCCTCTATCAGATAATTTCATTACCAGGGCCGGATAAGTGGAAGCCATTCGCAGTGACTCATCCAGGGGAATTTCAGCATGATCCACGCAATTTTTTACAGCCTTTAATAGTGTTAATTTTGACCCTGATAAAGTGCCATCAGGCAAAGTAAACCTGTCTTTTTGTTTTACATGAACGTAGGTGCCTTCCTTATTTTCTTCCACCGCGTCTGTTATCAGGAATAATCTTTCGTTCATTATTTTTTTGCTGATCATTAAAGTAGTATAATCTACATGAATTCCATCAGCAATAATGCTTGCATATACATTTTTGGATAGATACACAGCACCCGGTAAACCTGTACCACGGTGATGGATAGACGACATTGCATTGAACAAATGTGTGTTGGTGGTAATACCATTTTCGTAACCCCTCACCGCTTCATCAAAAGTGGCATTGCTATGGCCGGCTGAAATAACTACGCCGTTGTCTTTTAGAATTGTAAGAATTTCTTTATCAACCATTTCGGGTGCCAATGTCATTATTTTTAAAATTCCATCCGCTGCTGTTAATAATTCTTCTACCTCTTTTTTTTCTGCGTGTTTGATATATGCAGGAATGTGGGCGCCCCGTTTTACCGGGTTAATATAAGGCCCTTCAAAATGTAATCCCAAAACCGCAGGATGGGGATTTTCTTTAATTACCTTAATCGCTTCATGAAAAACCTCCATTGAATTGGTTGCCAGAGTAACATAAAAGCCGGTCGTGCCACCACTAAGCAAGCTTTCCGTCATGGAATGTAAAGCGGTAGCGGAAGGCGCGTTAGAAAACAAATAACCACCCCCTCCATAAACCTGGAGGTCAATTAATCCCGGTGAAATAATGCCATTTTTGCAATCAACGATTGTTGCATTTACCGGAATATGTTCATTTATGGTAATTTCTTTTATTGTATCACCTTCAATAACCAACGCTTTCCCGGTAATCTTTTCATTACCCGTATAAATGGTGGAATTAATAAAAGCCTTCAACATTTTTTCTATTAAAATGATTATGGGAAATTGCTCCGGTTTTATAAAAAATTTACATTGTTGTCCGACTAAATGTTTAAAAGACTTTGGCAGCCTGTAAAGCCTCACCCCAACCCCTCTCCCAAGGGAGAGGGCCGTGACCCTTGTTCCCAAAGTGTTTTAGCCGATTCGCAGAATTTTATCCGGACAATAATGATAAATTTAATTAAAAAAAAGTCAATTATTGCTGACTGAATTTAATTTGAATCCCACCAAACGCGCCCCATTAAATTATCTCCTCCCGGAACTGCATCAGAGGCTGCTTTATAATTAACAGGATTTACATTTGATTCAGCCAATGGATAGGGAAAACGGCGTGGAATAGTTCCATTAGTAACATTATTTGGATAATTAACCGGAATTAAATCAGGGTACCCGCTTCTTCTCCAATTGGCCCACGATTCATAAAAATCGAGCATCGTATTGGTTAACATCCAATATTGAGTATTGATCATTTCCAATCCTTTTGCGGGATCATAAGGATTTGCTGTAAGATACGTTTCAACAGCTGCATCGCTTACTGCCATCGCAGGATCATATTGATTAAGATAAGTGATCGCCGCTTTTACTCCATTATGATAGTGCCCTACCGCATCGCCGATGCCAAATCGTTGTGCCGCATCTGCCAACAAAAGCTCAGATTCTCCATAAGTTAAAATAAATGTCGGCCCACTTTCTTTTATCATATAAGGGCTGGGCGAAGAATAATCCGGCATGGTTGTATAAGAGGGATCAGTGGAAATATCCCTGCCCGCGATTCCACTTAAATCTTTTCCATTTGGCATTCCCTTTTGTTTCGATGGGTCTGAAATATAATTAGGATTTTTAACCGAAGAATTAGGATCCGGATAAAGATTCGTAACAGCTATTTCCCCCAAACGCGGGTCATTACTGTTTTTGAGAAGATTAATAAATGTATCGGACCATTTTACATAATAAGTTTCCTGGCCACCCTGGCCTTCCAGTACCAAAGTATTCCGGTTCATAGTAGATAAGCCTCCTGCGGGATCTCCATTAATAAATGCATCGTCATCATTACTTTGCATCGTATTTCCAGCCACTTTTTGGACCCACGTTTTTGCAGTAGCCGGGTCAACTTTTACCAGCCGCATAGCCATTCTTAAAATAAGCGTGTTACCAAAGCGTTTCCATTTTTCTGTATCACCTTTATAAATCAAGTCTCCACTGACAGCATCGGCAGTGGCATCTAAATTGTTTACCGCCTCATCTACTTCTTTCAACATATCATTATAAATATCCTGTTGCTTGTCATATTTCGGGAAATAATTTTTGGTATAATATCCCAACCCTGCTTCGGAATACGGCACATCACCATAAAGGTCTGTTATTCGTTCTACTATCAATGCACGCATGATTCTTGCAATCGCATGCAGATTTTTATATTCTGGTTTATCCCCTGTAGATTGAATAATATCTACAATTGGTTTTAGCTGTTCAGCATAAGCGCCGTCTCCGCTAAATCCCCAATAAGCCGCCGTGTAACTGGCAGAAAGCCTATATTTATCCCCACCCCAATAAGAAAGAACCGTAGCAAATCCCTGGATCAATGTAGAACTGTAAATCAGGTTGGCCCTCCAGGTGTCGTAAGCAAAATCATAACTTCCTGTATAAGCTACTTCTGCCGTTGTTAAAAGAAAATTGGGATTAAAATTTTCCTGGTTATAAGACGCAGGATTTGTGTTGATCTCAGCAAATTTTTTTGTACATCCTGTTATTAATAAAATCGCTGAGAACAAAAGAGCGCCATATTTAATTAGTTTCTTTTTCATTTTTGAATAATTTATTGAATGGGCAAATTGAAATTATATTTCCAAAATATATTTTATACTTAAAATTTGACATTTGCATTAACTCCAAAGCTTCTTGAAGGCGGTACTTCACCTAGTTCCAAACCAAATGCGTTGGGTGTATAATCTGCTTCAGGATCAATATTGTCAGTTTTTTTCATGAGATAAAATAAATTTCGGCCGACTAAACTGATAGAAAGTCCCTTAATTGTTTTATGAAACCGTTTCGAAGGAAAAGTATAACCAAAAATAATCTGCCTGAATTTTATAAAGCTCGCGTCAAGCACAAATAATCTGGATACATTAGAGGCAAGTGTACTGTAATAAGTGGCTGCATCAATATTATTTCCAAAGGTGCCTTCACGATTTATTAGGGTGGCTTTGTGCAAACCAAAACTATATCCCCTGTAATCAGTTCCCGAGAATATTTTACCGCCGAATTTACCATCTATTAAAAAAGATAAATTGAAATTTTTATAAGAAACTTCGTTGTTCCACCCTGCTACCCATTTAGAGTAAGCAGATCCAAAAGGTGTGAGAATTCCCCTGGAAGGTACGCCGCTGACGTCAAGTACCATCTTGCCATCCTTGTCATACTTATAATCATAAGCCATTATCTGATTAGCCGGTAAGCCTACAATATCCTGAATAAAACCTACTGCAGTACCGGAAGTTCCTATTGCAAGGGATGCCTGACCGGCAGCTAATGACAGGACTTTATTATTATTAATGGAGCCATTAACAGAGGTGTTCCACCTGAAATTTTTATTTCTTACCGGGTATCCCGAAATCAGGGCTTCGAAACCTCTATTCTGAAGTTCTCCAATATTTAAAACAGCGCCACCATAACCTGAGGCGATTGAGGCTGGCGCTTGCAAAATTTCATTAGTTGATTTTTTATTGTACCAAGTCAAATCAAGGCTAATGCGGTTTTTAAAAAAGCTTAATTCTGTTCCAATTTCCAATTCCGTTGCTTTTGAAGGTTTTAGAGCTGAGTTGGGAACACTGCTGTTTAAAATTAACCCTGCCGGATAACCATTAAAAGTAGAACCGGCAAATGTATAACTTAGTTGAGTTTGGTAAGGCGACGTGGCCTGCCCAACTATTGCATAACCCGCTCTTAATTTACCAAAACTTAACCAGTCTTTTGATATGAGCTGAGAAAAAACAAACGACCCACTTACCGAAGGATAAAATATATTTACTTTATTATCCTGACCGGGAGATGCCAGAGTAGAAAACCAGTCATTTCGGCCGGAACCCGTTAAATAGAGATAATCTTTATAAGCTAATTCCAACGTTCCATAAACTGATTGTACTTCCTGGTCACTTGGTATATAATTGACTGTTTTTACGGCGGCATTTAGCACATTGTAAACAAACGGCACTGAAAAAGTTTCCCCATGATTAAGATATTGTTCTGATTTGGTTCTTCTGTAACTGGCACCTACATTAGGAGTAATAGAAAAATCACTGGTAGCCTTAAACGTTTTTCCTGCGAGCACATCAGTATTCACATCTGAAAAACTACTTGTATAATCAGACATAGATCCTTTAGGGCGATAGGCCGTTCCTGTAGGCACAACTGAAGTATACCGATCGTTATATGCATCGCGTCCTAAGCGACCCTGTAGGAAAATACCATCATCAAAATTATACTTTAATCTTATGGAAGATATAAGACGGTCGCGTGTAGTATTATTGATAAATTTCTTTGCTGCAAACCATGGATTGGTAGCATTTACTGTAGGAGAATAGGCAAACTCAGAACCATCTGGATTGGTAGCCTTTTCTAAAGTGAGCACATCAACGCTTGTAGGAAGAAACATTACATTATAGCCCGAATTGCCTGAAGGATCAGAAAGCAATGGCCTGTTTTTTGTTTGTTCAAGAATATAATTTGCTCTTACATCTATTAAAAAACGCGTTGTCAAATTGTAATTGCCGCTTAAATCAAAAGTCTGACGGTTTAAGCCTGAATTTGGAATAATATCCTGGTTAGTAAGATCACTCGCGGATAGTCGTATGGCACCTCCATCAAAACTTCTGTTCAAGGCAAGTGTATTGGTAAATGTTCCACCAGTACGATAAAAGTTCTTTAGATTATTTTTTTGAGCCACATAGGGACGGCTTACACCATCATATTGAATTACGCCGGAGTTATTTAATTTCCCTCCCCAGCTTGATTGCCCGGATTGAAAAGCAACTAACTGGGTTGTTGGCGCCATATTATTAGCCCCCTGCCCATATTGATATTGCCAATCAGTAGGATCCACAACTTGTTCAGCTACATAATTTGAATTGAATTCAATGCTATTTCCTTTTGCACTTTTAGTGGTTATAAGGATAACGCCTGCTTTTGCGCGATAACCGTATAATGCAGATGCTGATGCCCCCTTAAGCACGGAAACACTTTCTATGTCATCCGGATTTATATTACTTATTGCATCGCCCAAATCAGGAGCGTTGGCGTATTGATTGCTACCAACAGCATTCGGTTGATTTTCTATGGGAATGCCATTAATAACATACAATGGTTGATTCGTTTGTGTTAAACTTGATACACCGCGAATGATGACGTTCGAAGATGCACCCGGGCCGCCAGCGATGGAGCTAACATTTAAACCGGCAACTTTGCCTGCTAGTGAATTTAACACATTCACCGTTCTCGCCTGGGTCAATTCCTGGCCTTTTACTTCAGTTACAGAATACCCAAGTGAGGCTCTTTCCTTTTTAATTCCCAAAGCGGTAACCACGACATCATTTAATGTTTTTGACTCCGGTTTCATTGAAACCGCCAAATATGCAGAGTTAACAATGCTAACTTCCTCTTGCAAATAGCCCACATGGCTAAATACGAGTATACCGGAATTATCAGGAACTGAAATCTTAAAAGTGCCATCACTTAATGAATTGGTTCCTGATGCGGAGCCCTTCACCAAAATTGAAACTCCGGCTAAGGGAGATCCATCCTCCTGATCTGCAACTTTCCCTGAAACAATTCGCGTTTGGCCATAAACTGTATTAAATAAAAAGCTGAATACAATTAAGAAACCTGCTGAAAATAAACGTTTCAAATTCATAATGTATATATTAAATGTAAATGATGAAGACAAAAGTTAATAGTGGCCTTTTGCTTTTTTATTAAAATTTTTGGGATTCTTGTATTGGTTAGTTAATTCATTCATTAATTTTTTGATTTGCAACTGTTCAAACAACTTTAAATTTCAAAATCTAAATTAAAGCAAAAATGCATAAAAACGCATCTAAAAAAATCTTTTTTAGAAATTCAACTTTTTTAAGAGCTAAACATTGGCTCCAACACCTAAATTTATTCGGTTTAGGCAAAAAAAGTAAAAAATATCCTTAATAGGTATAGTGCGCATTTGAATTTAAAAATCTATTAAACACGCATAAAATCGCAATAAGCTTGTTTTTGAAATAGCCTTTTTTTCGTAGTCATTTGGCTAAAAATCGAATTGGGCACTTTAAAAAATTGGCGGCTTTTCTTGTGTTCCTTACATCAACTATGAAGAATTAAAGGTGTCACGAAGCTTTGTATAATCTCTATTTAAGCGTCTTTATTATTACCAGTAGATGTATAAATCCGTAATCGCAGACTACAGACAGCGGGGAACTACTGTCAAAATCTGGGCAATCATTTTTGAAAAGGCTCTTCAAGTTTTGCAAGCGAATGACTTCATGAAACTGCCGGTGGAATGAGCCGTAAGAAATCGAACTATGTGCATCTTATTACGGCGTGGCATGTGATATGATAGAGATGCCATGGTGAAGATGGTGGGTGGGCAAGCGAATGGAACCGGCTTTATGAAATGAAGAATGAGCGAATTTTCAATAACAGGTATTTCATAAACACGTATTTAATTGCTTTTAATTAAGTATTGAAAAATTCAAATAAATTTCATTTTTTTGAATCTTGCGTTTACCTTTCGCATGCAAGATAATTTACAAATGTACCCATAGCGATTCTACGGTGCAACCCTTGGTCTGCCAGGATTTCTCGCGATTGATTCCCTGCATCCCTTGCATTCGGGCCCGTCCGTCAGGCGGCCTTCCCATCGTAACAGGGTTTATTCGGGAATACTATTTAACGTCGAGCCAAGGGTTTAGCTGATCAAAATAGAGAACGCATCATTTACGTGCACCGGATAATAGCATTAGTAATTTGAAATAATGTGCGCCAATACTGGCAGATGACTAATAAAATAAATAACTTCAATGGATGAACCTGATATTTTGTTAGGTTTACGCCCCTACCTCTGCAACGGCTACTAAGAATAATACTTTAAAGCCAATAGATATGCCCGAAGGAGAAGATGATAAATTTTGGAACCTCGTATTTAAAAGAATAGAAGATGAGACGTGTTTACTGATTATAGGCCCTGATATTGCTATGCCTGGCCCTGATAAATCATTGAATGAAAGCCTGAGAGAATACCTTCAAAAAACTAGCGGGGATACAATAGAATACTATACGGAAGATGAATTTTTTTCTTTCAAAAGCAAGTCTGATAAAGAATATGCCATAATGGATATTCAGGAATTTTACAAGGCTCTGCAACCAAACGACCTGCACCTCAAAATAGCGGAGATTCCTTTTCACCTCATTATTTCGGTTTCTCCCGACCACATTTTGAAAACAGTTTTTGATGATAAAAAACTGGATTACCAGTTTGCGTTTTACAACAAAGAACAAAATCCCGGTAGCATACAAAAGCCTGATAAAAACAGACCACTGATCTATAATCTTTTTGGTGACATAGAAACAGACGGGTCCCTGATCTTTACCTACGACGACCTGTTTAATTACCTGATTCCGTCGACCGGTAAGTTTGAGCTGCCGATGGAACTGCAGCGGGAATTGAATAAAGCAAGGCTTGTGCTTTTCCTCGGGTTCAGGTTTGAAAAATGGTATTTTAAGTTATTGCTCCGCTTGCTCAACCTGCACAAGGATGATAAACTAAACAGGGCCACACAGCTCAAAAATAACTCACCCGTCGGCCTTAAAAATTTTTACGTGGAAGAATTTAAGTTGGATTTTTTGCAATACAGTGAAGCTGAGATTATAGACAAGATTTATAATAAATGCAAGGCTGTATTAAGAACAAAAAATAAACCCCTTTCTACCGGCACAGAAATATTTATCAGTTATGCCTGGGGAGGTGAAAGCGAAGATATCGTTAACCGTATTTGTGCAACCCTTCCCAGTAAAGGATATAACATAATACGCGATAAAATTGCATTAGGGTTTAAGGGAAACATTAAAAAGTTTATGGAAGCAATAGGCACTGGCAAGTACGTCATAGTGATAATAAGTGATAAGTACCTTAAATCGGAAAATTGCATGTTTGAAATGCTGGAATTGCAGAAAAATAAGGACGCATATAACAGGATTTTTCCGATTGTACTAACCGATGCAAAAATTTACGAGGAAGATAAGCGTATGGATTATCTTATTTATTGGGATAATATGGTCAATAACCTGAATGCAAAGATTAGAACGATGACAAATGCTGTTGGAACCGGTGAGGTGATTGAAAAAATAAATCAATACGCAGACATACGCAGAATGATTGATGGGATCACTGCCATGCTCAGGTCAATGAACACCTTAACCCCAGAGATGCACGAAGCGGATAATTTTTCTGAATTGACAAAAGCATTAGACATACAAATTCTGAGCGATAAAAATAAATAAAGCAGCGTGAATATGATACCTAACAAAAGCCTATCGTATCGGTACCCGGGCACCAAGCCTTTTGAACCTGATGAGCACATGCTATTCAATGGCCGGGATGAAGATATTGAGAACCTTTATCAGCTGATCTCTTTACAAAACCTCGTTGTTTTATTTGGACGTTCTGGTTTGGGCAAAAGTTCGTTATTAAATGCAGGCTTACTGAACCGGTTTGAACGCGATATAGGAATTGCTCCTGAATTTCTTCGGTTTGGTGCGTACCATATTAAAAATACCTCATCGCCGCTGGAAAAGATCGCACAGGCTTTCAGTAATAGGCAGCAACCGGGCTCACCTAATTTTATTTTTGAAAAACTGATACCGCGGGAGGAGATTTCGATACACCGTCTATGGTATTTCTTCAAAAACCTACAAGTGACAAATCCGGGCACACAAAAATTTATCCTAATATTCGACCAGTTTGAAGAGCTTTTTTCGTATCCTGAGCCAGAAATTGAATTATTTAAAAAGGAAATTTCCGAACTTTTGTATGTAAGCGTGCCGCAGCAGTTACGTAACCTTTTAAAAGAAAAATTACTGTTAGATCCAGCCTGCCTTACAACAGAAGAGAAAGATGTACTGTTCAGCCCCCCTGACATCAGGGTGTTATTTTCCATCCGGTCAGACAAGCTGAGTTTATTGAATAAATTTACCGACTACTTCCCCTCTGTTTTGAAATCCTGTTATGAATTACAGCCTCTAAATAACCAGCAGGCACGCCAGGCTATTGAAGCACCTGCAAAACTGAGTGATAAAATGTATGCATCTCAGCCATTTACTTTTGCTGATGAGGCATTAATCCTTATATTAAACTCACTTACTGAAACAAAATACAATAGGGAGCATACGATTGCCGATTACAGACAGGAAATTGAAACTTTCCAGTTACAAATAGTTTGCACTTACGCCGAGAACCTGGTTATTGAAAAACAACTCAGTAAAATAGAAGCAAATGATCTTGGAAATATCAAATCCATATTTGAAAATCATTACAGGAATATTATTACCAGGCTGTCTACAGATAAACAACTTCCTGCGCGAAGATTAATGGAAGAAAAGCTGATTATCGATGGAGCCCGTGTTTCTATGCCTGTTTCTTACATTTTGAAAGACCCGGGTATGACAAAAGAGCTTCTTGATGAATTGATCAATACCCATATTATCAGGCCGGAACAAGACAATAGTGTTGAAATAAGTCATGATACACTTATTGAACCTATTTTAAAATATTATGATGAAAGAAGAAAGCAGGAAACGCTCGAAAAAGAACTCCAGGAAAAAGAGGCGCAGATAAAAAAAATTAGTGAAGAGCAGGAAGCCAGGGCAAAACGCAATAAATTAATCACGAGAATTGTAGGCGTTGCTTTTATTATAACATTTGTTTTTGCATGGTATGCCTTGATAAAATCTAAAGAAGCAGAAAAGCAAAAAAACATTGCTGTGCAACTTAAAACTGAAGCAGACCGTAAAAAAGATTCTGTAACACTTCTATCAAAAAGGGCGGATTCGCTAAGCCAGCAGCTAGCCGCCAATTCTAATATTGTAAATCAAATTGTATTGGGCTCATACACTAATGAAAGCAAGGATTCAATTGCACAAAATTCTTCTGCTTCGGTAATAGCGTTAAGCCGTGCTTACAATGAGTACCAGGCAGGTGCTAAAGAAATCCCGTCCCAAACCAACAAGGGTCCTTTTGTAAGCAAATACATGCAGTCCGTAACGCCAAATGGAGATGAAGGATGGAATACGGCCTTTGTTGTTTGGTGCTTTACCTATAATGAGGCTATGAAAACGCAATTGTCAGAGGCAAGAAATGCAGGGAATCCACGGGATTTCCTGAACGTACTTGCATCACAAGGGTATGTCATTAATGCACCACCCGAAAAACAGATGCCGGGAGATATCGTTTTTTTTGACTTTGGTGAACATAAAGGCGCTCAGGCATGCGGTATTGTATTTAATATTGATATTAACAAAGGCCTTGTATATAGTATTGAAGGTGATTTTGAGGCAAGAGTGAAAACAGTGGCAAGGTATATAAACGATGTGATGTCTTATGCAAGAATTACTGAGACAAGAATCTATTTATTAACAGGCAATATTGGTAAAACCGGAAGTTTGCAAGACTTACAAAAGGAATTAATATTAGCGGGGTATAAGGTGCTGGGTGGAAAATATTTAGTTGATCCCGGAAGACCCGACCAAGGCGAAATAAGATATTTTAATAGTGGCGATAGAGAGCAGGCAAAAAAGATAGCCATGTTTATGCAAACAAAATACCCAGGCCAAATTTATACACCTAAACAGTACGTAGCCAGCACTGCCAAACCAGGGTATATTGAAATATGGCTTGGTAGGTGATGAGATGTAATTTTTTGTAAGAGTGTCGGCGATGTTAGTTGGCTTACCGCAGCTCCTCGTTTCCAAACTCATCCTGCAAACGACCTATGCACAACTACAATCCTTTAGCGGGGGGAATCCGAGTTTCCTGATTTTAAAGGACTCTCTGTAAGACATTTTAAATATAAGAGGGCTTTTACATAAGCATATCCCGATTTTTTGGATGTTTCCTCATCTGCTAAAGCAAAATCAATTGTGCAAGCGGCACCTGCACAAATACCATCCATGTTACTTTGTTGGATAAAATAAAAAACCTGGTTGCACGAAATTTTTATATCCGGCAAACGATTGCGCATAAAAGGAGTTCCAAAATATTAGTTCAGCAAATTGAAAATAGACTCTATCAACGGAAGGAGAAAGCTATTACTAATTTTCCGCAAACTTTGCCTGAAGAAGACTCTGAACTGATCAATTTTGGATGTCACTGCGTTTAAACGCAGGATATTATATTAAAGTAAAGCATTAGGTTTGTACTCCCAAATAAAATGACTCCAATCGGACTGACAATTGTTGGTCCGTTTTTTTTATTTTCCTTTATTCAGTTTAGTTAATTAACCATAATACGCCAGCGAATAAAAGGGCATAGCAGATTATGGACATGCTAACTTTATTGTTAAGCTTCGTAATGTCAACTACCAATAACTTTACACTCTCAATTTAAGTCTTTGAAACGAAGAGCATTTGGAGGTCATTTTACACGTCTAAAATAAAAATATGGAAACGCTGAACAATGAGTTTATTAAAGAATTAGAAACTAAACTGAAATCCCTCCCATCCTTAACTGTCGATGTAGAAAGGGAAGAGCGTTGGATGACCGCGGAACAAATCAGGGACTGGGCGGGAATAGCAAACAGCCCGGAAGATATTGATCAGTTTCTTTGCGATCAGTGGCAACTTGGCCGACTAAAATATATAAGACCAGCAAAGCATCCGCACCGTAGTAAACTTGTTACGCTATGGGGCCATATTGAAAACGTCTGGCCTATAGATCCTTCCCAATTTCAGATTTCCCGCCTGGATGAACCAATGCAACTTGAACGATTTGAATTGCCAGGAGATGCGCCTCAAATATTTGTTTCTTATAGTTCCATAGACCTGGATTTGGTTAAGCAACTCAGAAAGCAATTGGCTATAAAAGGATTTCAAACCTGGTTATATATTAGCGAGATTAAAAGAAACAATTATATCATTGACAATGTGAGCTCAGGCATTAAAAAATGCATGGCCGCTATCGGTTTTATAACGCGATCTTCTATCGGCTCGGCATGGGTCTATAGCGAATTGGAAATGGCGGTAAACGAAATAAATCATGTCTATGCATTATTTGATACGAGCGATCATGCACTCATGCGATTACTTGAATCTTTTGTACCGGGAACACCATCATTATATAACCTGGATCTAATTCAACCGCTAACTGATGCATACCTGGAAAAAGGTATTGAACACAATATTGAAGGTTACCGTAACAGCATCGGTAATTTGCTTAACTCTTTAGGTCATTACACAGAAAAAGTAATGTTCCCTAACTATCCTCCCGAATGGAACGGCAGTAAGGTTTTTATCAATTTCCCCGAATTTCTTCAAAAACTAGCGCTTTTAAAATGAATTTCTTTTACGAAAGTTGGTTACTCCCTGTTTTTTTGAAAACATAGAGGAAGCTAAATAATAGCGATGCAGCAAAAACGTCAACCTTCCCGAAAGGATTGACGCGGCATCTGCCGACCGTAAAGGAATTGGAAAATGCATCAGAGACTACACATAGTAATGTTTAGTCGTCCAGGTAGCAAATTGCCGTAAAATAAAGTGATAAAAATGATATAGCTTTATCCCTCTAATAGATCTGCCATAACAATTGTTTTTGGTTCCGCCCCGTTATCCCTAAGACGGTGCTTAGCCAGTTCCGGAATGATTATTATCCGCGTATAGCCGTTACCGTTGATATGATTGCAACCGGCACTGATATACGTCCGCTGGAAGTGCTGGTATTTATGCGCGATGTAAAAAGCCGCAGCTATTATGAGCAAATGAAAGGCCGTGGCACAAGAACCTGTTCAGTGGAACAACTGAAAGCAACGGGAACGCCATCAGCAAAATTAACTAAAGATCACTTTGTAATTATAGACGCCATTGGTGTGGAAAGTTCCCAGAAAACCGATAGCCGACCTTTGGAGAAAAAGCCCGGTATGACCTTAAAAGATCTTTTACAGAATGTGGCGATGGGTAATACGCAGGAAGACATTTTAAGTTCATTGGCCAATCGCCTGCTACGGCTTGATAAAGAAATTAATGATAAAGAGAAAACCAATTTCGCTGAGCAGGCCGACGGATCAACCATAAGCAATGTGGTTAAGAAGTTATTGAATGCTTATGATCCTGATACACTCGAACATATTAAAGTAAAAATTGAAAGTGAAAACATAGGAGCACCGCCCTCAGAAATTGGTACTGCAATTAATAATGAGCATAAAAGGATGATAGAAGAAGCAGTTGCCATGTTTAATAATCCTGACCTGCGCAATTATATTATTGATGTGCGCAAAAAATATGACCAGGTAATGGATCATATTAATGTAGATGAAATAACCAACATTGGCTGGGTGAAGGACCAGCAGGCTGCGGCACAAAATATTATTCACGATTTTGCGGCGTGGATAGAAGCACATAAAGATGAAATAACTGCCTTGCAGATATTTTATGGCCAGCCTTACCGCCGCAGGGAATTGACATATACGATAATAAAAGACTTGTATGAAAAAATCAAGATGGAGCAACCACTAATAGCTCCAATGCAGGTATGGAAGGCTTATGAGAAATTGGGTGAGGCAAATGGCTCTGCGAAGAATGAATTGATTGCTCTTGTAAGCCTTATAAGAAAAGTAAGTGGAATTGATACAACGCTTACCGGCTATGATAAAACGGTTGATAAAAACTTTCAGGCCTGGGTATTTAAAAAACAGGCAGGTACTTTAAAATTTACCGAAGAGCAAATGCAATGGTTGCGGATGATAAAGGATTATGTAGCAAATAGTTTTCATGTAGACAAGGAAGATTTTGAACTCGACCCTTTTAATAAGACTGGAGGTTTGGGAAAAATGTGGCAGTTGTTCGGAGAAAAGACGGATGAAATTATTAATGAAGTAAATGAAGTACTGGCAGCTTAATGGGAAAGAATAAAGATATCAAATTGAATCATCGGTTTTTGGATGAAGCAGGCGATACAGCTTTTTATGGTAAAGGTAAAAAAGCACTGCTTTGGCCTGAAGGTGTTTCCGGTTGTTTTATTTTAGGTATGGTAAAATTTAAGGAGCCGCTTGAACCATTAAGACAAAAGGTATTTCAATTGCAGAATGAAGTAGCAAATAATCCTTACTACCAGGTTCCATCGGTAATTAAAAAGAAGAAAGGAGCAGGATATTATTTTCATGCCACTGATGATTTGCCCGAAATCAGAAAACTGTTCTTTGATTTTATTAAAGAAAAAAGACTAAGTTTTGAAGCTGTGGTCGCCACAAAATCTATTGAACGCTTTACAACTACTCATAAAGACAAAGAACCATATTTTTATGCCGACATGCTTTCTCACCTCCTTAAAAATAAGCTTCAATCCGGTGAAAAGATGATTTTAAATATTGCAGAAAAAGGCACCAGTACAAAAAATCATAATCTTGAACTGGCATTAGAAAAAGCTAAAGAACGGTTTGCACATAAACTCAACAAAGCCAGTGCATCGAAAGCAAAAGACTTCCTGGAAGTCCTGGATATTAATTTTATTAAAAGAAAAGATGTAAAGGCGGATGTTGTGTTCAATGTTACAAAACCTTTGCAGGAGCCTTTATTAAATATTGCCGACTATTTCTGTTGGGCAATACAAAGAGTTTTTGAAAAAGGCGAAACACGTTATTACGATTTTGTAAAAGAAAAAATATCTCTCGTAGTTGACTTGTATGATACGGATAAAGATGAAGGCTTTAAAAATTATTATACACCAAAAAATCCATTAACGACTCAAAATAAAATAAGCCCGCTATTGCACTAAGTTCCGGTTATCCGGAACGACGACGTGAAGTCGACCTTCATGCAGAGCAGACTTAATGCAAATATAGAACGATGTTTTGAAAATGTAAACATTTTCAAAAATGCTATAAAAATGAAACTATAAATGATTGAAAATAGAGACATACCAAAAGATTGGAAGTGGGTGAAGGTTGGTGAATATGTAATTTCTGTGAAAGGGAAAAAACCAAAACGTGTTTCAAAGGAAAAAACAAAAGAGTGCTCAATCCCTTATGTAAACATTAAAGCTTTTGAAAAGAATATTATTGATGAATATACTGATGGTGTTGGTTGTACATTATGTGACGATGGAGATTTTTTAATGGTTTGGGATGGCTCCCGTTCCGGATATGTTGGCAAAGCAATTAAAGGAGCATTAGGCAGTACTTTGGTAAAATTGAATTTCCCCAATATTGAAAATAATTATGCTTATTATTTTCTGCAATCAAAGTTCATTGAAATAAATACAAGAGCGAAAGGTGTTGGTATTCCTCATGTAGACCCAAACATACTTTGGAATTATGATTTACTAATTCCTTCCAAACACACCCAACAAGCCATTGTTTCCAAAATAGAAGAGCTCTTTAGCGAGTTAGACAAAGGCATAGAAAACCTGCACACTGCCCAACAACAATTAAAAACTTACCGGCAGAGTGTGTTGAAATGGGCATTTGAGGGAAAGCTTACAAATAGTCTGAACTATGATTCTTATGATATACATGATGAACATGATTTGAATGTTGCAGCAGAGTCAGTTGTTGATTATAAGGCAAAAAAAAAATCAGGGCAATCAAAATAATCACATAAATCATAGTTCAGACAAATGTGAATTGCCAAAGGGATGGAAGTGGGAGAAGATAGATTACCTTCTTTCACATCCTAAAAAAGGAATGGCAACTGGCCCATTTGGGACTATGCTAAAGAAAAGTGAACACCAAAAAAGTGGTATACCCGTTTTGGGAATTGAAAATATAGGAGAAGGTATTTTTCAAATGCCAAATAAGATTTTCGTTTCAAATGAAAAGGCAGTTGAATTAAAAAATTTCAGAGTGAAAGAAAATGACATCATTATTTCACGTTCTGGAACTGTTTGTGAAATTTGCCTTTTACCAAAAAAAATGGAAAACTCTATTATCTCAACTAATCTGATTAGAGTATCTCTTAATCTTGGAATAACAAATCCTAAATATTTTGTTCCTATTTCAAGGCGGTAAGGTTAGACAGCAGGTTTTTGATTTATGTAAAGGTTCTTCAAGAGCATTTTTAAATCAAACAATTTTAAATTCTCTTGATTTTCCTTATTGCTCAATTATAGAACAACATTCAATCGTCCAAGCTATTGAAAGCCGTCTCAGCGTAGCCGATAAAATGGAAGAAAGCATAACACAAAGCCTGCAACAGGCAGAGGCTTTAAGGCAAAGTTTTTTAAAGAAAGCGTTTGAGGGGAAATTAATTTATTATGCTAAAGAAATTAATACTTAAAGACTATAGATGCTTTGAAAAGACTGAAATTTCTTTTAAAGATCTTTCTATAATTGTCGGTAAAAATAATGCTGGTAAATCCACGCTTATTAATTGTTATAACCCAACGAACAGGCATAAACGCAAAGAAACTTATTACCTGGGCATCTATATGCACATGATGCCTTCCATTGATATTCCACAGATTGTAAACCCGAAGTTCTGCAACCAGTCCCAATATACCAGCCACGCCGTAACAAAGTATTTTTAAAAGCGGCCATATCTCATGTTTAAAGGAGGAATTAATACTGGATAAACTTCCCTCTGGCATGATATCTAAAAAATGATTGATCAACATGATCTTTTTAGTTTTGTCTTGTTTACAGTTCAGCCTATCATAAATTTTGCGAGATTCTCCGCATTTACTATATAAGCTTCGCCGGATATTGTTTTTAATCCTAAATCAATAATTTGCGTTTTTCTCAATTTTTTCTATTTTGAACAGAATTCCCGGGTGGCAAATATTTACTCGAGTCTTCTTCGATTCCTGGATTGTTTGGTTGTACAATTTTCTCCGGTTCGTCAGAGATTATTACCGGCTTTTCATATTCATGAAATTGTACTGCGTGTGTCGTAACCTGGACCGGCTTATTACCAGGTTTTAGGAGATCGAAAAGTATTACAACAAAATAGTAGAAACCTAAAATCCCAGGACGATTGAGATGAATTTGATAAAGGGCATAAATTATAAATATTATTGATATTCGAATGCAATAATAGTAATTATACTTATAAAAATGCACCGCCTGGGTCTAGCCGATGGCAGTGTGAGTGGCTGACGGCAGAAAGAAGACGGCTTGCACCTGCCAGCACAGACCGGGGAAAAAAGTAATAATGCAGGCTTTTCCCGTAGGCGTTGTATTTATGCCGAAGTCTTTTTGCAGCTATTTGTGCTATCTTTCCGCAATATCATTGCGAGGGCTTTTCAGCAGCATTACAA
>JBDTOV010000061.1:0-28709 GCA_039933035.1 Ginsengibacter sp.
GTTGACAGATTTAGCCAAAAACTTATCAAATTGAAATGTATGTAATAATTAAGTACATTTTACATTAAATATCCCTGCTCTAAATATCTCCCAAAAAATTGGCAGATTCACGTATAATTAAATTGTGGCTCACTTGAGTTGAATTATAGATTTCTCAAAATTCCCAAGGGCATCATTATTTAAATTTTGTGATAATAACCATATAAAAAATGAAAACAAATGAAGAATTAAATAAAGCAATAATCCTATTCACGAATTATGTAAATGATAATTTTCAGATTACCGTTAATGGGTGGATTCCACCTGACGGGGCCCTTGATAGGGAAAAGCTTGAAGTAAGAGTTTACTTAAAAGTAATTGAAGATGAGTATGCTGTTTATATCTGGCTTTTTCTTGATGAAAACGTTATTAAATATGAACAGGCAATATTAAAAGACCTGTCAATTCTATCTAAAATTCCAGAAGAACTTTCAGAAGAAATTGAAATTATATTTAATCAATTAGATAACATTATTGAAACGGTAATTAAAAAATCGCAGTTTAAAATTCCATGAAATCAGTTCAAGAAGTTGACCCTGACTTACTTGATGATAATGACTACATTCAAAAGAGGAGTGATGAAGAAAAAAGCACTATCAAGAAAGATTATTTCAAAGATATATTTCTCCCAGATCCCGATAACATAAAACATCATCTGTTTGAAACATTTCCTGAAAGCATCGGCCAGGACAGGTCCGAAGAGACAGAGGATATTAGAACAATCTTATCTTAAATGGGGAATAAAGGGGACATTCATAAATCGATTTATGCAAAAGCATTAGCTTCAAAAAAATTGATGCCAATCCAGTGTTATGTTAATCATGAATTGACGAATAGGCTTTTTTTAATTTCAACCTGACTTAATTGTTTGTGAACTGTCAATGAATATTTTGTTTTTATTATTTCTTTTAGTTTACCATGCTTCATCTATCTAAACTGTTCAACCGGTCACTTTCTTTAAACAAGTGTTCGTTTATGAACACTTGCGCACCCGATAAATTATAATAAATAACTCTTTATCAATACGATACAGGCTTGGTACATTCATTGGAAAGTTTTTCGGGCAAATGGCTTTACATTTTGAATGAAGTACATTCTTCAGGCTCAATTCTAAACCCTACAGCGTGCTTACAAATTATCGCAAAACAGCATCCGGGTATTTGATGAAATACTTACGTAATTCCGGTACCAAAAGTGCCGGGCGCCCCCGCTTTCCTTATTACTTCATGGATGTCGAAAGATTGTATGAAGCCGGCCATGATTTCATTTGTTGCGGCTTTTCCTGTTGCGTGGTTTTGCAATTCAGAAGTAGATCAAAGGTTGTTGATACTGCTTGGGTATCGACTGGTGGAAATTCGGGCATCGTGCAATTACTTTCCAAAAATTTTCGGGGCCTGATCTTAATTGCATTTGTTGTTGCAATTCCGGGGGCGTTTTATTGTATGCAAAGACGGCTCCAGGGTTTTGTTTACCGTGTAAAGGAAAGCTGGTGGATTTTTTTAGGGGCAGGAATGATTGCATTCATTATCGCAATGATAACGATCAGTGTCCAGACAATAAAGGCAGCAATAGCGAACCCGGTAAAGAGTTTGAGAACGGAATAGTACCTCTTTAATCCCTTCCTTGAATGGGTTAAAGAAGGTCAATAGAAATGAACGACATTAAATTATATAACATTAAAATTTCTCCTTTCTAAAAGGAATAAAATAGAGCCTGTATGTTTAAAAATTATTTTACAATAGCGACCAGGCATCTTACAAGGCACAAGCTGTTTTCGCTGATAAATGTTTTTTGTCTCGCAATTGGAATCACTTTCTCAATTATTATCGGTGGTTACCTTTCGAATGAGAAAAGCTTAAATGGCAAATATCATTGGATGGCTAATTGCCTACATGACCATGAACAAGTGGTTGCAAAACTATGCGGACAAGATCGAGCAGAATGCCATTCCTTATTTGATTGTTGGCGCTTTTATTTTTATCGCGGCTTTTCTTTTAATAACAGCACGGTGTTTCAAAATTGCCGTGGCTAGTCCTATAGAAAGTTTAAGAACGGAATGATAAACATGAAAAGTGAAAATCATACACTAATAAAAGATACATCATAAATCTTGTCTTTATGCTAAAAAACTATTTCAAAATCGCTTTCAGAAATCTTTGGAAAAGCAAAGCCTTTTCCTTTATCAATATTATGGGGCTTGCCCTGGGACTGGCCTGTAGCCTGCTTATAATGCTGTGGTTAATTGATGAATATAAGGTAGATGCGTTTCATACAAATGGAAAGCGTTTGTACAGCATCGTTGAAAGGCAATATCGTGATGGAACGATAAATGCTTTTCTCGGCGGCCCCGGCGTAATGGCTGATGAAATGAAGAGCGTATTACCGGAAGTGCAATACGCGACCAATTATGCATGGAACGAGTTGAGCACATTTGAAGCCAATAATAAAATAATTAAAGAAGACGGAAATCATGCCGGACAGGATTTTTTTAAAATGTTTACCTATCCGTTATTAGAGGGCAATGCAGCAACGGCATTGCAATCCCCTTTGGATATTGCCATTTCGAAAAAGATGGCTGAAGAATTTTTTGGTTCGCCCGGGCAGGCAATCGGCAAAACCATACGCTACAAGGATCGTAAGGATCTAAAAGTAACTGCCGTATTTGATAATGTTCCTAAAAACAGCATGGCACAATTTGATTATATTCTTAACTGGCCATCTTTTCTTGAAGGCAATGACTGGGCAAAAGACTGGACGAATAATGGCCCTCAAACGTTCATCATGCTGCGGAATGGCACCGATGCAAAAGCCTTTGAAAAAAAGATTGCAAGATTTTTGGATAATTACAACAAAGAACAGACGGCACATTCTTACATACGGTTAGGAATGCAACGCTACGGTGACATTTACCTGCATTCTAATTTTGATAAAAACGGCCAACTGTCAGGTGGAAGAATTCAATATGTTCACTTGTTCAGCCTCGTTGCTATTTTTATTTTATTGATCGCCTGTATCAACTTTATGAATCTCACAACAGCAAGATCATTAAAGCGGGCGAAAGAAATTGGGGTAAGAAAAGTGGCAGGAGCAGTTCGCTTTGCTTTAATAAAACAGTTCATTGGCGAAGCATTATTTATTGTATCCATTGCAATTGTTATTTCACTTGCCATAGTGCTGTTTATACTGCCTTCATTTAACCAGCTTACGGGGAAACAAATTAATATTCCTTTTGCCGATGTAACATTTTGGCTTACCATTGCCGGGTTGTTATTATTAACGGGTTTTATTTCCGGAAGCTATCCTGCACTGTACCTGTCATCTTTCAAGCCGGTTAGTGTTTTAAAAGGCTCCTTAAAATTTTCAAGTGGTGTATTATGGTTTCGTAAAGGGCTTGTTGTTTTCCAGTTCATGCTTTCGATCATATTGATCGTCGGAACGATGGTTGTGAGAAAGCAGGTAAACTATATTCAAACCGTCAACCTTGGTTACGACAGGGAAAATCTTTTGTATATACCCCTGGAAGGTGATCTGATTTCTAAATACACCTTATTCAAACACCAGTTATCAAACATGCCAGGCATAAAAGACGTATCACGTATTACCGATAACCCTACACAAATAACCAATGGAACGGGCGGCGTTCAGTGGGAAGGAAAGGATCCCAATGCGGATATTAATTTTGCATACGCTGCAATTGGTTATGATTTTACAAAAACAATGCACCTTACACTTGCAAAGGGAAGAGACTTGTCGGAAGAATTTGCAACAGATTCTGCAGGTTATCTTATTAACGAATCAGCTTTAAAAATTATTGGGTATAAAGATCCGCTAGGCAAGCCGCTCACTTTCTGGGGGATGAAAGGAACGATCATTGGCGTGCTGAAAGATTTTCATTTTAATTCGATGCATGAAAAAATTAATCCATTGGTATTGCGCCTTGGAGAAAATATCGGGTTTGGTTCCGCTTTGATAAGAACACATCCCGGTAAAACGAAGGATGCATTAGCAAGTCTCGAAAAAATTAGTAAATCACTCAATCCAAAATTTCCTTTAACGTACAAGTTTTCGGATGAAGAATATGCAAAGCTTTACAAGAGCGAACAAGTGGTAGGTCCACTTGCTAATTACTTTGCATTTCTTGCCATATTTATATCATGCCTTGGGTTACTGGGTCTTGTAATGTTTACAGCAGAGCAGCGAACAAAAGAATTTGGAATAAGAAAAGTATTGGGCGCAAGGCCAATTACTTTATTTAATTTACTTTCTAAAGAATTTTTAATGCTGGTGTTGATTTCCATGTTGATTGCAACACCCATTGCTTGGATAGCCATGCATAAGTGGTTACAGGATTATGCTTACCAGGTAAAGATCTCGGGGTGGATGTTCCTTGCAGCAGGTGTACTGGCTATATGTATAACTTTGGTAACGGTGAGCTTCCAGGCAATGAGAACAGCCATGGCAAACCCCGTGAAAAGTCTAAGAACAGAATGAAGCGTCCCAACCCCCAGATGAGGGATTTAAAAGGGCCTATATTGAAAGAACATTAATTATACACAAATAAAAATCTTTCCTCCCGTGAGGAATAAAAAGAGGCATTATGATAAAGAATTATTTTAAAACAGCGTGGCGGAACCTGCAAAGGCACAAACTATTTTCCTTCATCAACATCTTCGGACTGGCATTAAGCCTTTCGGTTTGTTTGGTGGTCATGGTTCAAATTAATGATGATCTTAGCTACGATCTTTTTCATCCGTTTCCCCATCGAACCTATCGCATATTGTCTGATGTAACCGAAATTAAAAACAACAAACAATACGAACTCGCGAGCACGCCGTTGCCATTAGAGACGGAGTTGAAAAAACAAACTGAAGTTATACAAGACGCTGTCCAGGTGTATCCTGCATTAAAAGAAAATGTCACATTTGAAGGCAAAAAATTATTCGTGAACGGGGCGTTTACGGGACCTTCTTTTTTTAAAGTCTTTGGTTTTAAACTATCAGCGGGCAATGAGGCAGACGCGCTTGCCCTTTCAAACGGCATCGTTTTAAGCAGCGAAACCGCGGTGAAGTTTTTTGGCAAAACAGATCCCATTGGAAAAATACTCGACTTTGGAAAATCAGGCTTGTACCAGGTAACCGGTGTGCTCGCAACACTACCGGGTAAATCGCACATCGACTTCGACGCATACGCATCCTCGTTAGCAATCGACAGGTTAGAAAAAACAAATGCATTGCCTGCATTGCACAATAACTGGAACTCGTTGAATAATAGTTATACCTATGTGGTATTAAAGCCTGATGTTAGCGTTAAAACCTTAGATAACCTTTTAAAACAAATTGCACGGGTTCCGCAATTAAAATCAGCAGAGGGTACAGTGAATTTTACAAGCCAGTCTATTTTAAAAATAACACCGGGAACAGACGGAATTTATAATGACATAGGCCACGGTACTGTTTGGGCAAAAGTATTAACGATAGCAGGTATTGGTTTTGTTATACTGCTTGCCGCGTGCTTTAATTATACCAACCTTACCATCGCGAGGGCGCTTACCCGTGCGAAAGAGGTAGGCGTTCGCAAAGTAGCCGGCGCAAAACGTCACCAAATATTTACGCAATACATTATTGAATCTGCCTTGATCGCTTTCCTGGCGTTGATATTGGCTTGCTTTGCCCTGCCCCTTGTACGGACAGGCTTTCATGTAACCTACCAACTCATTGGTTTTGCTGCGGTTTTTACACTGGTTACCGCAGTGGCAGCAGGCGCATTTCCTGCGTGGATATTATCTTCCTTCAAACCGGTTCATGTACTTAAAAGTATGTCAACCCAAAAGTTGTTTGGTAACCTTTCATTGCGAAAGGCCCTTATGATTTTTCAGTTCAGCATTTCTATTTTGGTGATCATTTTTCTTTCTGTTTACTACCGGCAGTTTTCTTATCTCAAAACATTAGATCCCGGTTTCGCATCTGCAAATATTATCACCCTTCCCTCATCAGCGAACGACCAAATTTTTGCCAATGAAGTATCGCGTATTAATGGGGTAGAAAATATATCCAGGCAATCAGACGATTTTGGAATTCGCGGCACGGGTTCCTTACCCGTTTTTTTGAACAAGCCGGTGAACGGGCAAGGCATCTTAACAGATTTCTATTTTGCGGATGCAGCCACCGTTCCTGTACATCAATTGAAACTGGTGGCCGGCACCAATTTTCCTGGTAGTGAAACTTTCCCAAAAGAAAGATACATCCTGATCAACCAACAAGCGGCGGCTGCTTTTGGTTGGAAGGATCCTGCTTCGGCTGTTCATAAAGTGGTTTGGCTAAATGATAGTACATCCGTAGAGATCAGGGGTGTGCTGAAAGATTTTTATGACAAGGGCGCTGCAAGAAATATCAATCCCCTCATTGTAAGAAACAGGGATGACGGATTTAACTACCTGAACATCCAGGTAAACGAGGCAGGTAAGGATCGTGTTGTAAAACAAATAGCATCGGTATGGAAAAACATCAACCCGCATGCACCTTTTGAATACCAGTGGCTCGATAAAAAAATAGCGCAACGGGAAGACCAGGGTGATGTGTATACAACAATGGGTTTCCTTGCGCTTATCACCATTACCATCGCTTCGCTGGGTTTACTGGGGTTGGTAATATATACGGTAGAAACCCGAATGAAAGAGATCAGCCTGCGTAAGGTAATCGGTGCCAATGTAAGCCAACTTATGTTTTTACTGTCAAAAGGCTTCTTAAAACTATTGCTCATTTCCGGTTTGATTGCCATGCCCATTGGGTACGTGGTATCTTTTATATTTCTGCAAAACTTCGCCAACCGGGTACCCGTTGGCTTAGGCACTTTGATGTTAGGGTTTATGTTTTTACTGGCCATCGGGCTCATTACCATTTTATCAAATACATACAAAGCGGCGGCAGCAAACCCGGCGAAAAATTTAAGAAGTGAATAAATCAGCAAGCTTAAAACAAAAACTATGTTTAAAAATTATTTCAAAATGGCATGGCGGAATATCAGGCGCCATAAAGTGTATTCAGGTATTAATATTCTTGGATTGGCTATGGGTATTGCGGCCTGTTTGCTGCTCCTGCAATATGTTTCTTACGAATTAAGTTTTGAAGATTTTCAGACAAACAGGGACCGCGTTTATCGTGTAGAGCAAGACCGTTATGATAACGGAAAGTTAAGTACACAGTGGGCTGCAGGCGCCTTTGGCGTCGGCAATGCATTTAAAGATGCTATTCCTGAAATTGAAGATTATGTAAAGCTTGTTCAAAATGGAAAGGTAACCACCGATGTGCAGAACCAGCCATTGAAAATTGAAAATGTATTTTTCGCCAGCGGTTCTTTCTTTAGCATATTTACCTACCCGGTGATTGCGGGCGACAGGACCACTGCATTGAAAGAACCTTTTACTGCGGCGCTTTCAGAAACTACAGCAAAAAAAGTTTTTGGTACCACCAATGTCATTGGTAAAAGGATAGACCTAAACCGCAACAGCAAATATCTTATCACGGCAGTGTATAAAGATGCGCCGGCTAACACCCAGATCAAACCGGACTTACTTCTTTCGTATGCCACCTTCGTAAAATGGAGGACAGACTCAACCGGCGATGGACCGGAAACTGCATGGGAATGGGATGGTTGTCTCACTTATCTGTTGTTGAGAAAAGGGGTTGATCCAAAAAAAGTCGAAAAGAAATTTCCTCCTATTGTTGACAAGTTTGTTGGTGCCGATATGAAGAAATATAATGCAGCGGTTACCTATAATCTTCAACCGCTGAAAGATATTCACCTGGATTCTCATTACATGATGGAACCCGGCCAAACAAGTGATGGTAAAACAGTTTATCTCCTGTTAGGTATCGCCTTCTTTATCGTTGTTATTGCCTGGGTGAATTATATAAATCTTGCAACAGCAAGGGCGATAACGAGAGCAAGAGAAGTGGGTGTGCGAAAGGCGGTGGGTTCACTAAGAAAACAATTAATTATACAGTTCCTCTCTGAGTCGGCATTCTTAAATGGAATAGCATTAATACTCGCTTTGTTAATGGTTGTTATTGCCATTCCGGGATTTAACACCTTATCGGGACAGGAGATTTCCTTTTCATTATTTAAAGAAAATAGCTTCTGGATTGATCTTGCGGCATTGTTTATTATTGGTGTCTTTTTCTCAGGACTATATCCCGCCTTCGTGTTGTCAGGCTTTAAGCCAATTGAAGTATTGAAAGGTAAGATGAGTGGCACGAAACAAAGTTCCCTGTTACGGAAATCGTTGGTTGTATTTCAGTTTACGGCTTCTTTATTTTTATTGATTGGAACCGTTACTGTTTATAAGCAAATACAATTTATGCGCAAACAATCGTTGGGCGTAAATATTGATCAGACGTTGGTAATCTCCCCGCCAACAGTTGGAACTGATTCTACATTTCTAAAGAAAATGACGGCATTTAAAAATGAAATAAGCTCACAGGCATCCGTAAAAAGTATTACAGTTTCAACAAATGTTCCCGGAGAGGCAGTTGGCTGGAATGCCGGCGGAATAAAGCTTGTAGGCCAGGACGATTCAAAACAGAAACAATACCGCGTGATTGGAACCGACTATGATTATATGACAACTTATGGCTTAAAGCTAATTGCAGGCCGTATCTTTTCCAAAGATTTTGGTTCTGATGACAGCGCTGTATTATTTAACAGGAAAGCTGTTGAACTCCTGGGCTTTAATAAACCCGAAGAAGCGTTGAATCAACGCATAGATTTTTGGGGACGCAGGTATACCATTATAGGCGTAACGGAAAATTTTCACCAGCAATCATTACACGAAAATTATGATGCATTGATTTTTCGTTTAATTCCGGATGTGAATGGACCGGTGTCCATCAAAATACAGGCAGCGGACGCCCAACATATGATTGAAGCGGCAAAAGCAGGTTGGAATAAATTTTTCCCCGGGAATACATTTGAATACTTTTTTCTTGATGACCATTTCAGTGATCAGTACAAAGCTGATCAGCGTTTTGGGCAAGTATTCACCTTATTTACCTTCCTGGCAATCTTAGTTGCCTGTATGGGATTGTTTGGACTGGCATCTTTTACAACGTTGCAACGCACAAAAGAAATTGGCATAAGAAAAGTACTGGGTGCATCGGTCGGCACCATCCTGAATTTATTGTACCGCGAGTTCAGTTATTTATTAATCATTGCATTTTTAATTGCGACGCCACTTGCCTGGCTCATGACTTCTAACTGGCTACAGGGATATGCTTTTCGCATTAATATACGCTGGACCTATTTTGTAGTTCCCTTCATAATAATTGTTGGAATTGCCTTTATAACTGTAGGATTTCAATCAATAAAAGCAGCAATGGCAAACCCGGCGAAGAGTTTACGGACTGAATAAATTAGTAACAGCAAATGACGAATAGCCATTAACCTACAACAAAATTTTATGTTTAAAAAAAATATCGTTATCGCTTCCAGGTCGCTCAAAAAAGATGTGTCCTATACTATTACCAATTTGGTGGGGCTGGCCATTGGCATTACCTGCTGCCTGCTCATTCTTTCTTTCGTGAAATATGAATTGAGCTTTGACCAATTCCACACCAAAAAGGACCATATTTATCGCGTTAATTATGATGTGCTCATGGGCGGTAATGAGACCGTCTCTCCTTCTGTGCCGGTTTTTGTTGGTCCTGCGCTACAACAGAAATATCCTGAAATAGAAGCTGTCACCCGTTTTTCGCCTGAATGGACTTCAAGAACCATAAGGCACGGAAATGTATTATTCGATGAAAAAGGATTTTGTTATGCTGACACTAATTTTTTTAAAGTATTCGACTTTAAAGTGATTGCCGGCGATTTACACACAGCATTGAATAAGCCCAATACATTGGTAATTACCAAAGAGATGGCAAACAAATATTTTGGAAAGACGAATCCCATAGGCCAGGCCTTGCTATTCAACAATAAAAAAGAGTTCCTGGTGACGGCGGTTATGGAAAATGTTCCTTCCAATTCGCATTTTACTTTCGACTTCCTCACTTCTTTCTATAGCATCCCGGGTTTTGATAGTATGCAAACGAAAGAATCCTGGAATAATCCAAACTATACCACCTTCCTGTTGCTGAAGCCGGGAACAAATGTGGCTACACTTTCTAAAAAAATTGAGGCCTGGGTAAATCCTGCCAATGAAACCAGTCAATCCGCATCGCAAAATGTCATTCATTTAAACCTGGAGCCGCTTAAAGAGGTTCATTTTGATACGCAGGTATT
Organism: Ginsengibacter sp.; assembly: GCA_039933035.1. Taxonomy (GTDB): domain Bacteria; phylum Bacteroidota; class Bacteroidia; order Chitinophagales; family Chitinophagaceae; genus Ginsengibacter. The sequence continues at coordinate 10,318 of JBDTOV010000061.1, forward strand.
TAATTTCAAAAATTTCCTGGTCATATCAGACTTCACATACATTAGAATTTTTATTACAATTGCTATATTGGTTTTGCTGATCGCCTGCGCCAATTATGTAAACCTGTCCACGGCAAAAGCATCTGTTCGTGCAAAAGAAGTAGGCATCCGGAAAACTGTAGGAGCGAGTTTTGCGCAAATTTTCGCTCAATTTCTGGCAGAATCATTTTTACTTACGTCTCTTGCTGTTGTTATTTCAATTGTAGCAGTATATACCTTGTTGCCCTATTTAAATAATTTACTGGGTAAACACATTCCTTTCAACATTTTTGATGGCAGCTTCCTTCCTTATATAATAGCGGGAACAATTTTAGTTTCATTGCTTGCCGGGTTCTATCCTTCTTGGGTACTTTCAAGGTTCAGGCCAATACAAACGCTGAAAGGAGATTTTGCCAAAACCGGGGGATCAGGTGTATCCGTAAGGAAAAGCCTGGTGGTCTTTCAATTCTCCATTTCTATCGCTTTGATCTTAGGAACGATCATTGTCCGTTCACAACTTGATTATATGCAATCAACAAAGCTCGGGTTGGATAAGGAGCATGTTTTAATAATAAATGGGAATGCTGACATCGGTAACAAATTAAGCGCTTTCGCCACTGACCTGGGGAATGTGAGCGGCGTCCAGGATGTGTCACTAACCTGGCGCTCTCCGTTTGAAACCGTTGTTGGCAATGGGTTTTCCATTAAAGCTAATCCCACTTCTGATGATGACTGGCATGTGGTAGGAGGCATTGCAGGTGATCAGCATTACCTGGCAACACTTGGAATTCCCTTACTCGCCGGGAGGAATTTTGATCCTGCAAAAATTAAAGGAGATAGTACGGTCAATGAGTTTATCGTGAATGAAGCCTTCCTTCACCACTACAGGTTACGGCCTGGTGGCGCCGTTGGAAAACAGGTAATACTGGGTATCGCCGGAACCGGTACTATCGTCGGGGTGATGAAAGATTTTCATACCAGTTCAATGCATGATATCATTCAACCCATTGTATTATTTAACAAGCCGCAATATTTCGGCAGTATATTGGTACGCGTCGGCCCGGGTAAGTTGTCGCCGGTTCTTTCCCAAATCGCAAAAATATGGAAGACGGCTGCTCCATTGCGGCCATTCAGTTATTCCTTCCTGGATGATGAATATGATGCCATGTACCACACAGAGCAGCGGTTGCGTACATTGATGTCCTTGTTCTGCGGAATGGCCATCCTAATAACATGCCTTGGCCTGTTGGGATTAATGACTTTTATGGTAGCGCAGCGTACCAAAGAAATTGGGATTCGCAAAGTGCTTGGTGCATCCGTAGTGAGCATTACCACATTGCTTTCAAAAGATTTTCTAAAGTTGGTCTTTATAGCAATTATTATTGCTGCACCCATTGCCTGGTATTTTATGCATGAATGGTTGCAGGACTTTGCCTATAGAATACATATTAGCTGGTATGTTTTTGTTGTCACCGGCATGGTGGCACTTTTGATTGCATTATTAACCATAGGTTACCAGGCAATAAAAACAGCTTTGGCAAATCCTGTGAAGAGTTTACGGACTGAATGATTAGGAATGAATATCCTTCCTTCCAAAGGATCGCAGGATTTGCCTGCAAAAAGCCACGGTCTCGAACGACCAGGGCTCTTTTATTTTCTTCAACCAGTTTTAAAAGCGGGGGCTTTCTTCCATGCGCAACAAGTTGGGCGGCATTATTTTTTCTCTGTATTGGTTTTCGTATTGTCTAATATGGATTGTGTCACTTCTTTTAACTGTTTCAATGGCATGGTGGTAAAAGTTTCATACCAATTGTTGTCACTGAGCTGGGGTTTGAGCTTCCAAAGTGGGTGATTCTCCGGGTAATTGCGCCCATTTTCTGATGTCCACACCAGCACATCGTTGGGTTCACAAACCAACACGCCACATATTATCTCAATGTGATCTAACCTGAAAATCCGGGCCTTCCCGGTCAGAATTTTTGTTGCAGATTGAGGTGACAATCCAGTTTTCACTAAAAAGGTGTAGGGTTTTTCTATTCCTCTTGCATATACTCAAAACAATCCTATCAAAGTAGAAAACTATTCTATCCAAGTGCAAAACCATCATGCATAAGTGCAAAATCATGATGCATCAGCGAAAAATAATGATGCATCAGTGCAAAACCAGGATGCATAAGCGAAAAATTTTTATGTCTAGGTACAAAACCTTTCTTCCTGTGCAGAAAATTTTTATGCTTATGCAGTAAATCGTAATTCCAATGTTATAAAATATCATTATAAAAATGACAGGTATTATTCAAAAAATACAAAATACCATCGTAAAAATAATGGATTGGAAAGCTGTTGAGATTAATGTTACCAAAAGATAGTTTGTAGAGATAAACATTTTAAAAATGGTGGCTAAAGATTGCTGGTAACGGACCTATAGCAAGAAAAGAGTGCAGTCAACCAAAGGATCAGGAACAAAATAAGTTTATAAGAATTGTTATTTTTATCACATACCAAATTTGAAAAGATTTATTTTTTGTTGTTCGGGTGTTGTCAACACAATGTTGCCGTCGCCACTTTCAGTAAAATTATTCAGCCCGCTATTTTTTAACTTCTCAATTTTGTCTTTCATGTCAGATGCAAAGAATGTAATTGTCGGAACAGAAAAATTATTTGTTTGATGCAAACCTACTATTCCCAAACCATCTGATAATATTGCCCAGGGATAAGGCGATGATCTTTTTGATAAAGATTTGTAGCCAAGTTTCTCCCAGAACAAAATTGAGTCGTCAATATTTTTTACAGGCAATGCAAACTCGCCGAAGATGCCGCATGTTTTGTTTGCATACGTGCCAGGATTTGAAAGGTCCCGGGGTTGCATGGTTAGCATTGTTGTCCCCAATGGTTGTGCAAATCCGTCAACATACGTTACTAAGGTAATGTTGTGTCCCTCGGCTGTTGAGATAAGATAACGTTGAATCATCTTATCAGGCGTTGGCATTGCTTTAAGAGAGATCCCTGCCTGTTTTAAATCAGAAACTACGTTGTCCATTTCTTTCACATAGTATGTCAAAGCGATATATGGATTTTTGTCCTGGCGTAACATAATGAGCAATGCGCCGTCTGAAATTTGAATCCACGGAAAGGGAAAGTCGGCACGATACAATTCAGCAAAGCCAAGCTGTTGGTAATAATTTAATGATTCTTCTAACCCGGTTGATGCGATAGTGATTGCATTAACATCACCGAGTTTTGCTTTTGGAAAGTTGAACATAATGGCTATTTTTTATCAGCTCTTTACCTGCAGAAAGTTTCAATGTAGCGATGCCTTCAAACATTCCGGCTAACGTTGAGTATTGTTGTGGGGAATTTATTGAACATGCCTTCGGGAACTAATGCTCAATAATCTTTTAAAGGATGAAGATAAGAACTTTTGCGTGGCTTTGTTCGTTGACTGGAACTATTACTGACAGAGAACTGCAGCCAAAGATACCAACTTCGGTTCCAAAATATTGAGGATGGTGGTGTGTAATATTGAAGAAATTTTGTTGCGATTAATATATTCAAAGTAATGAAAGTTTAGCCTTTTTTAATTCATAACTCCTTAAGATTTGTTGGTGATTGCTTTACTGCAACACCATCCTCCCGAACATGCAACAACGGGGGAAAATCAACATGCACAAGCCATGCTCCGCACCTGGTAACTTTTTGTTACTTGGTTTTCTAACAGTGCAGTAATTTTCATCTAATAAATTTTAGGATACTTTACAAGTGATGAGGTTTGGCAACAGGCTTAAACCAAACCGCCGTTTAGCGTAGCCTCGTTCACCTTTTTTACTAAAAATGGCGGCGCAAGGCAAGGCTCCCTGGTGGCGGACAATATAAACGCAAGGCTCACTTCAGCTTTATTTACCATGGCTCCTGATGCATTAAATAGTTTATACCTAAAAAATATTTTAGGGCCGCTTATCCTGAGGAGGGAGGTTTCTATCGTCAGTTCCTCATCGTAGAAAGCAGGTTTAATAAACTTCAAATCCATTCTTACTACCGGCATCATAAAACCCTTCTCTTCTACTTCTTTATAGGGAATGCCCAATTGCTCAAACATCTCCCAGCGGGCAGTTTCATAATACTTCACATAGTTGTTGTGATGAACATAGCCCATCTGGTCGGTATCGCTATACGTCACCTTCACCTTTGAATAATAGGTTATCATGGGTTTTTATTTAATGGTTTCAATGGTGTCGGCCTTCATGTTCGTAGTAGTGCTGGCAACCTTCGCCGTTTTCAGTAATTTTCCCCTTTATATAATTTTTAAAAGTTCATGGTCACTTCCCGCTGTTTTTCTTCTTCACGCCAATACCAAATTTGCTTTTTCGACCGCTACTCCAATTGTCGCAATAGCGCCGGAATTGAATTTTAAAAAGTCTGTTTCAATTCCGTCAGAAAAAATAAATCCATTGTTTGGCATGAACGATTGTATGATCAATTTAGATTGTCCTGTTATAATTCCTGCCGCTGTTTCTACCTTTGTCCTTTTACTCGCAAAAGGTTCTCTCACAGCAAACATTAACTGGTTGTCTTTGAGTTTTGCATATTTTTTCTTTGAGCTGTCTTTCTCAATAAACTTGTGAATGCCAAAACTCATATTGAATATAGAACTTAACCATCCCGTTGAACCTGCCTGTGTAGAAACAATAATGCCTGATGATGATTGCTCCTCTGTCTTGTTATTATATGTTATTTGGTAACGTGCCGAAACGTGGGAAGTTGCCCCTATAAACAAGTCATTAAATGCTAAAAGCCTTTGTCCGTCATTCAATTTCGCTTCAGCAAAAGAGGTCAATTTTGAATGATAATTGTTTGAAATTACTTTGTCAATAGCCATTAAAAAATTGTCTGAATTGAACGGCAGCAAAATACCATCAAATCTTTCCTTATCCGGATTGATTGCAACAATAGGGATTTGCTTTACATATTTTGCAGTGTTTGCAACTAATCCATCTTGTCCAACAGTTACAACAACTTGCTTATCGTTGAAAATAAATGATGGTAAAAAACTACGTTCAACAATTTTATTTTTTAAAACGGTTGAAAGGTTTCTTTGCACTTTTGAAAGTGAATTATGAAAAATTTCGTGTTCTTTTTCATAATCATTGAAATCTCCACCTGAATGCTCAATATAAAATCTGGCTTGTGGTTTTGTGTTGAACCTTTCTATTAAAGTTTCAAGTCTTGTTTTGTTCTTTATGATAATGGCGTATTCAACACTCATTTTCTATCTTTCTTGGCGTTCAATAAGTTGTCAAGCAATTCAGGGCTAATATTTAAGTTGCCAATTTTCCCTGCATTTTCTGCTAATTCCCGAAAGGCAAGTGAAATATTAAATTTAGGGTCAGTATTGTTATTTAAAGCGGTCAGTATTTTCCAATCTAAATTTTTGTAAGGTTTCAACGTTGTTTCTAAAACGTAACCCCGTGCATCAGCTTCTTTTCTTTCATTAGTAGTTTTTTGTTCCAATAAAACCTTTCTTTGATTTTCAATTGCAATATCCGCCTGAACTTTCATTTCCCGAAGTTTCAATTCGATTTCTGCCTTTTGAACTTCAGTTTCAGCTTGTTTCTCTGCAATTTGCTTGTTCTTTTCTTCGATTGCAATTTCAGTATTTAATTCACTCTCTTTAATTTTTCTTTCCTGCTCAACTGCAAAATTTCTTCTTGCATAAATAGCCTGGTCTGCTTCTTGTTGCAAGTTTTCTCTTGTTTCAGTTTCCAAAGCTCTTTCCATTTCAGGCGTTGCTTTGATTGCCAAAATATTTATGCTCAATATTTCAATGCCAAGCAATTTTATTGCTGTCGAATTTAAAAGCCCTTCGGTAATATTTTTCTCAACCGATTTTGCAGAGCGAATGGCTTCTTTAAGTCCAAGTTGATGAATGTAAGAAGATGTTGCTGTTTGCGCTTCGTTTACAATAGTTTGGTTTAATTTTTCGGTGTCGTCTTTTTTGTAAACTCCATTTCCATTAACAGTAAAATCTAAAACGTCAGCCAATTGTCTTGGGTTTCCAATTTTATAAGTTATTTGTCCTTGTATGGTTACTGTTTGATAGTCTTTCGTTGTCTCGTTGAAAATGAAAGGCAAGTTTGAACTACCAATGGGAACTGCCGAAATTGAAGTTTTTGGTGCATAATAAAAAAAAGAAAGTCCACGACCTTCTTTTGATACTTGTCCGTTTTGAAATTTTATAACGTAAGTCATCGAGTCGAACTTAATAAAATTTATTCCAAACATATTTTTGTCTTTTAAAATTTATGCATCAAATATAGTTGATTGCCAGGGAGCTTAGGATGTGCAACAAAACGGCTGGCAACAGTAACTAGTGAAGGTAGCAGGATATTTATTGAACGTTCTGCTTTCAGCTACCGATGATTTATAATGTATGGATGATTTAACCATAAAAAGCTGGTAAGAACTTCTTCAGCCCGAGCAAAAGATTACCAACTGAAAGATAGCTGATGAAATGTGCGTCAGTCCTGCTTTTAGCAATAAATGTAGGTTTTGTCCATTTAAAATTTCTGCCAACGCCAATTTATGCTAAAATACGCTATTCACTAATTTCCAGAAAAGTAAAACCATTGTTAAAAAATCTTCGTAGGTATCTTAAATACTCTCTCCGGATATTATAAATCATGGGAGCAAAAAAAAATTATAATCAAAACCTGATTGACATGGAATACAAAAATGGAAAAAAATTATTCAAAAGAATACTGATTGCTTTTGGTTTTCTTACTGTCGTTTTAGCAATTCATATTTATTGGGTTACCAGGCCTAAAGCGGTTAACCCAAAAACAATAGTAATGGCAAGAATTGATATTAAAAACTCTTTAAACCAGCAAGACGCAGATAAAATACAAACCTGGTTGTACCAGCAAAATGGCGTCAATCACGTACTGGTAAATCCAACATCTAAAATAGCGATTTTTACTTTTTACCCGGCCCGAGCTTCAGCAGACGCGATCGTCCACAAATTCCAGGCGTCTTTTAATTACGATGCCAAAAGGCATGTACCCACCAGGGAAGAAATTGCCAATAGCTGTCCTGCCTTACCCGACAACCTTACCCAAAAGATCAGTTCATACGTTAAAAACAATTTTTAATAACAATTATTCTTAAATCAAAAAAAACAAAAATGAAAAAGTTAATTCTATTCGCTATCGTGGCACTGGGTCTTTCTTCAGTAGTTATCCAGTCTTGCAAAAAACATCACATGCAACCGCCGCCAAAACCAACCTTATATGATTCACTTGGTGGCACTGCAATGGTTGCCGACCCGATGGACTCCAAAGCACAAATTGAAGCAGGCCGGTTGCTGATCCGCAACATCATTGACAGTACCATATTTGTTATTGCAGGTGATGCATCTATTAACGGGCATTTTACTGTGTTATTGGCGGAAGTAGGTAGCGGCGATCTAAGCGGTTTCCAGGAACTTAGTAAAAATCTAACAGACTTTGTAGCTGTTGGAACGGGTGCAAAGAATTATCAATATACCGGAATGGACATGGTATCTACGCATGACCCGGCTCAAAATCCAAGAATGAATGGCAAAGCCGATAACAATGATATGGACTCATTTGAAAAAGATCTTTTTATGGGTGCAGGCAAAGCAGGTGTGCCGGCAACAACACCCGCTTTAATAAGTGTGGGTAAAATTGTTGAATCGTTAAGAAGCCAGGTAGTTCAGAAATAATAAAATTCTGAAAATTCATTTTTAAAAAAAGGCCTTCGTAAAATTCCAGGGAGGCCTTTTTTTAAAAACTCTACCAAACTGGTTAAGCTATCTATGTGATTGCGGTGTTGCCAGGTAACCAATTAAAAAATAAATAATGATCTCCGGCAAGATATATTTACCTGAAGAGTTTTTTGTTGTGGGTATAAGTTATAAAAATACTGACGTAGCACTACGGGGACAGTTTTCCATTTCTTCCAAACAGTATGAAAATATCATTAATTTGGCTCCTTCCTATGAGGTGTATGAATTGTTCGTTTTGTCAACATGCAATCGCACAGAAATTTATGGTTTTGCAAAACAAGCTTCATCATTGATAAAATTGTTGCATTGCCAGGCTACCGGTGATTTCGACATACTTGCAGAAATGGCTTATGTAAAAAATGGGATGGATGCCATTACTCATTTGTATTATGTGGGTTGTGGATTAGATTCTCAAATACTTGGGGATTATGAAATCGTAAGCCAGTTAAAGCAAGCTGTTAATTTTTCCCGGGATAATAAATTTATGGGGTCCTTTTTGGAAAGATTGGTGAGTAGTGTATTGCAGTCATCAAAAAAAGTAAAGACATTTACCAGTTTAAGCACAGGCTCGGTATCTGTGTCATTTTCGGCAGCCAGGTTCATTAAAGAAAAAACCGGGTTCACTTCAAAAAGTAAAATTCTTGTATTGGGCGCAGGTAAAATAGGTCGCAATACCTGCAAGAATTTGCTTGGATATTTTGATGCCGGGAATATAACGGTCATCAACCGCTCAATTAACAAAGCCATTAACCTTTCGGTAGAATTAGGTATTAACTATACGCCAATTGAATTGTTGAGCACGCAAATAGACAAAGCAGATATTATTTTGCTGGCAACAAATTCCACTGAGCCGGTTATATTGAAGTCGCACCTGTTGCACGCAGGCAAAAAAATTATTATTGATCTTTCCATGCCTTGCAACGTTGAAGCAGGAGCAAATGATTTACCAAATGTAGAAGTAGTTCATATAGACCAGGTTTCTAAATTAAAAGATGATACTTTAAATAAACGTGCAGCTGAAGTGCCGAAAGCAACAAGAATTATCCTTTCGCAGATTGACGAATTTATGAGGTGGCATGACAAGCGCATACAAATAGCCAATTCTTTACTAAACAGAACGGTACAAGGCAAGCCTGTTCCCTTAACTGCTTCTTAATTGCTACTTCTGCCTCTTACGCATAAGTAAAAAACGTATACAGAGGGTTTTGAATTGCGAATGCTGAACACTCATTGGGAGCCAACTCCAGGGTATAAGTTTATATACCAACCATCTTACAAAATTTGTCAAAGTGGTATGTACTGATAGTAAGGCATTAGAACAGGTACTAAAACCACTTCTTTGGCTGCGTGGTTACTCTTTTCGGGCACAGCTTACGTGGTAGCAGTTTGCAGTACCGTTAGTAATGTTAGTCGGCATTGCCATGGGCACTATCGGCTATTTAACTTTTAGGGCGGCGATAGCCAACCCGGTAAAATCATTGCGAACCGAATAAATTACCGGGGCTATGGATATTGAATGTCGGCACCTGTCATTTCATCAACTTATAAAATCCTGCTGTAGCTGTATCAGAAACAGCACCATTCGGTGTATGGTATATAAGATAGGCTTCCATATTTTTTTGCTTCCTGACAAATAGCAGCGCTTTTGCAACGCCCATTGCCATCAGCGCATTATCGTATCCATCAGCCGTAATAGCATCTTCAGCATAGACGGTAGCACTTATCATCTCATTCTGAAGTGTGTACCCCGTTGCAGGATCAACCAGGTGCGTTATTCTTTTCGACCCGCTCATATAATATTTTTCATAATTACCGGACGTGGTTATAGCCCCATGATCAAGATGGATGATCGTTTTTATGGGATGCCCACCCACTCCATCGTCATCGGGACTTTCGATACCAATGGTCATTTTGTCTCCGCCGGTCTTATGCCCTTTAACCCTGATTTCCCCTCCCAATTCGATGATGTAATTATTGATTCCTTTGTTTTCCAGGAATTCCGCCAGGACATCTACACTATACCCCTGCGCTATACCGTTCACATCAATTTTTACGCAAGGCTTATCCCTGGTTAACATGTTGCCATGAAGATGAATTTTATTGGTACCAACGCATGGTAATAAAGATTGAATGGTTGCCGAATCCGGCAGGCTGGTGGCAGGTTGTGGGCCGAAGCCCCATGCCTGTACTAAAGGTTGTACCGTAATATCAAAGAGTCCCCCCGTATTTTTAAAAACTTCTATTGATTTCCTGATCACCTTTACAAAATGCTCATCTACGGGCAGACCCGATACCGACCGGTTAAACCGGCTGATAAGTGAATAAGGTTTGTACAAAGAAAGTGAGCTGTCAATTTTATCCAGGATACTATCAACCTGGATTTTACCCACTGGCTCGTCTGTGGCATAATAAGTAAGCTGGTAGGTGGTTCCCTGTGCCTGGCCCGAAATATGAACCGCCTTTAGATCCTGCTGCAAACAAGGGGACAAACAAAAAGAAAGTACCCACAACCAGCTACTTAAAAACATCGATGCATTAAATAATATCGTAAACAGGATTTCAAAACGTGAGGCGCTATTAACCAAGCGCCCCACTTATTGAAAAATATAAAATCAGATAACCTTTGATTTTCCGGGTATCGCAAAAGGGTATAAACCATCGGCATCCGGTAAAACTTTTGGTGTGGCATCCCAGGCAAATCTATCCGGAAGAAGATTGATACCAGATTTAATGGCATCGTCCCACATTACTTTAGTACCGGAATAGGTGGCATACCTGCCCAATAGTGACGTCATCGTGCTTTTGGCAACACGCTCCGCATCAGAGAAAACGAATTTCCCCGCGTCGATGGCTGCAAACAATTCATCGTGTTCGGTTTGGTAGGGATTGGGATCATTTTTACCGGCATGATCATAAATGACATTGCCCTTATAGTCCCAAAGTTTACCACTGTTATTAGCAGAAAGGTACACCTTCCCCTTAGTCGCCTGGAAGCTCTCGTCTACGCGGTTATCAGTTCCTTCATAATGCCGGCACTGGCTCTGGATCACAGAGCCATCCGCATAAATAAATTCTACCGTATGGTTATCATATATTTCGCCATAATCTTTTCCGGTACGCAGGAAACGGCTACCGGTACCCTGGGCCGAAACCGGGTAACTGTCTTTTACCCAGTTGGCGATATCTATATTATGGATATGCTGTTCGTTAATATGATCGCCGCAAAGCCAGTTGAAATAATACCAGTTGCGCATCTGGTATTCCATTTCAGTTTGCCCGGGCTGGCGTGGCCTGACCCATACACCCCCGCTGTTCCAATAAACCTGCCCCGAAAACACATCGCCAATAGCGCCGTCCTGCATGCGTTTGAGCGTTTCCCTGTAATTTACCTGGTACCGTCTCTGTAACCCCACCACTACATTTAATTTCTTACGTTTGGCTTCTTCGGCTGCAGCCAATACCCTGCGCACGCCCGGAGAATCAGTAGCTACCGGCTTTTCCATAAAAACGTGCTTGTTTTGCTTAACAGCTTCCTCAAAGTGGATAGGACGAAATCCGGGCGGCGTGGCTAAAAGCACCACATCAGCTTCTGCAATTGCCTGCTTGTAGGCATCAAATCCTACAAACTTTTTATCTTCAGCAACATCAACTTTGGCCTTACCGAATTTTTCAAATAAAGCCTTATAGCTATCATCCAACCGGTCGCGAAAGGCATCACCCATGGCCACAAGCTTTAGATTAAATTTGGTGCTCAATGCCTGCATGGCAGCACCGGTGCCGCGGCCACCACATCCTATTAAAGCAATTTTAATAGTGCCGCCAGGATCTGCATAGGGGCCTGCAAAAGGAGTTCTACTCAATAAAACGCCTCCTGTTAATAAGGCGGATGTTTTCAGGAAATTCCTCCTTTCGTTTGATCCGGGTACTCCAGGTTCATTTTTTTTCATTTGTCAATTTGGTTTATGTAGGTTGTTAATAATCTGCAATAGGCTTACGATCATAATAAGCTGCAATCTCTTCTTTGGAAGGTGCTGTTACCGGACTCACCAGCCGCATACCGACAAACGAACCTTCTGGAAACCACCAGTTACTTTTAGGAGCCTGGGGATCTATCCGCTTCCACCGGGGATCAGAACCGATTCGTTTAGCTGAACGCAGATCGGGGGCGCTGTCTCCAAAGGATCCACCTCTCACTGTGTTAGGATATAATTTTACCGGTGTGGCAACCGGGTTATCGGCCACCTTATTATTAAATTGTTCATAAAAATCAGGTATATATTGGTCTATCGTCCATTCCATCACATTGCCATGCATATCATAAAGACCCCAGGCATTGGGTTTTTTTTGTCCCACAGGTTGCGTTTTCCCCTTACTGTTCGCGATATACCAGGCATAGTCACCCAGCTTTGCCGTATCGTTTCCAAAAGAATATGATGTGCTGGAACCCGCCCTGCATGCATATTCCCACTCGGCTTCCGTAGGTAAGCGATAGAACAGGCCTGTCCTGGCATACAGCCATTTACAAAACTGGATAGCATTATACTGGGTCATCCCTACGGCGGGGTATCCTTCTTTACCCATTCCAAAGGTCATATCAAGGTAAGGCTTTGTAGGCCGGGTTACTGCGTCCACCTGCGGACTTACCACTCCATTGCTTTTAGTTAATTCTAAATTCTTATACACATAGGGTTCAAAAATATCCCATGTCACCTCATATTTACCCATCCAAAAAGGATCAATCTTCACCGTATGCAGGGGACCTTCATCCATGCTTCTACCCTGCTCGCCGGGCATACTTCCCATTGCAAATTCACCACCTGGTATAGCAACCAGGTCGAATTGAAGCGTGGTGCCTTCAATCTTCTGTGTATAAGAACGGGCTGCATCTTGTTGCGCAAATAATAAAGCCGGCATCAACAACGAAATAAGAGACCCCGCTATAGTTAGTGTTATCTTTTCATGAATATGCATTAATGATTTTTACGGTTTGTAATTCTTTTAATTGGTGACCCCGATATTTCTTTGATATTTCATACCTTACCCTGGACAAATAGATCAATCGTTCTTAATCCGGCATAGGTTACATTCGCGTTAGGCGATAGTATCGCCTTTCAAATTTGCTTATTCCCACAAGTGCCCGATCAATTGAACAATCGCTTCTCCTGTTATCCTTCTATATAAAATTGACACGAGAGACTTTGCGGGTTTTCAGTTCTGAATTCACAAACGATAAATCTATAACAAAATATTCAATTAAATTATCCTGCTTAGCTTCCTTCTGCATAAACTTACCGGCGGCGAAGCAGTCTTCCTGGCATAAGTTCATTGGAGATTGCTATATAGTTTCCCACAATATTTTCGATGGCAAAATCGTCTACGTGAAAAATTTTTTGCAATGTTAAAAAATAAGGCCCTGTTGATCAGCATTGATAGTGTATCAAAAGCGTACACCCCCTGTATCAAAAACGAACTGGTTCGTATTTTAGATATAACTATAGCATTGTAAACCACATACATTTTAATCCGGCACGCGATTGGGAAGTTTCCAGGACTAAAACACAAATATAACCAGTAAGCAAATCTGCTTAATTAGCAATACCGTTCTAAAAAGAGATTATGTTTAAAAATTATTTCAAAATTGCATTAAGAAATTTATTCCGAAATAAAGGTTTTTCCTTAACTAATATTCTTGGGCTTACAATAGGAATGACCTGTGCCATCTTAATTTTCCTATGGGTTAAAGATGAATTGACATTTGATACCTCTCAGAAAAATTATAACGAGATATACCAGGTAATGGCCAATCGTGATTTTAATAACCAGGTTTTCACGGACCCGAACATGGTTTTGCCACTTGCCCGGTCCATACAAACCAATGTACCACAGGTAAAGAATGCTGTAGTAACGACGCATCAGCAGGAAACTTATCTTGCCAATGGAGACACGAAAATAAAAAAGACCGGATTGACCGTTAGTGATCATTTTTTTGACATGTTTACAGTGAAATTTATTAAAGGCAATGCTGCGACTGCCCTTAAAGATCCCTCATCAATTGTATTGTCTCAATCTGCAGCGAAGGCTTTGTTTGGCAATGAGGATCCGATAAATAAAGTATTGAAGGTAGATAATAACCAGAATGCAAAAGTGACTGCTGTGGTAGCGGACCTTCCGGCCAATACCACGCTGAGCTTTGATTACGTCACGCCTTTTAACTATTCAGATGACTACATCAAACATGCGATGACACAGTGGGTGAATTCTTCGTGGCAGGTATATGTGCAGACATTGCCCGCGGCCAACATGGCTACCATAGAGAAAAGTATCAATGATATCAAATATCAACATGACCCTAATGATAAAAAGGTAAGTACTTATTTCACTTTTCCTATGAGTAAATGGAGGTTGTATAGCGATTTTAAGGATGGAAAAAATATAGGAGGGATGATAGAATATGTGAGAATGTTTTCCATTATTGCTATAATCATTTTGCTGATCGCCTGTGTAAATTTTATGAATCTTTCGACAGCCAGGTCAGAGAAAAGAGCTAAAGAAGTTGGCATCCGGAAAACGTTAGGTTCTCAAAAAAAGCAACTGGTATTGCAGTTTTTCGTTGAGTCGGTTATACTGGCTTTTATTTCTTTTTTGTTCTCCATACTCGCTGTTTACTTATTGCTTCCGTCTTTTAATGCCCTGGTTGATAAGCATCTTACTCTGCATATTATGCAACCTCTTTTTTGGCTGGGTGCATTAGGAATCATTTTATTCACAGGTATTGTGGCTGGCAGTTATCCCGCGTTGTACTTGTCATCATTTAACCCGGTAAGCGTATTAAAGGGAACTTTTGTCACCGGAAAAAAAGCAGTGTTGCCAAGGCGTGTTTTGATAGTAATGCAATTTGTAATTTCCATTTTACTGATATCTGCAACCATTATTGTTTACCAGCAAATAAAACTGATCAAGAACCGTGATATGGGGTATAATCCCAATAACCTGGTTTCCATACCCGGCACGGATGATACGCAAAAGAATTACGATGTTATTAAACAGGAATTGTTGAAAACAGGAATGATTAATTCAGTTACCAGGACGATGTCGCCTATTACTGAAATATGGTGGAAGTCTCCCGGTCCCTCGTATGCGGGCAAACCGGACGATCAGAATATTATTTTTACAGGCCTTGATGCTGACAAAGATTTTGCAAAAACAATGGGGATTAGAATGCTCCGGGGAAAAGATTTTTCAGGAACGCCGGCGGACTCCTCTTCTATGTTATTGAACAAAGCTGCCGTTGAGGCAATGGGACTAAAAGACCCGGTTGGGATGAAGATGCATTATGGCAAAGATTATACAGTGATTGGTATTACGGACAATGTAATTATGGAATCGCCCTTCAAGCCCATTGATCCCATGATGATCTATTATAATCCCAACAACTCCATCTCCATAAGTGTGCGGCTGAATAATGGAGTGCCTCCTCAAAAAGCAATCACTGCGATGGAAACTGTTTTTAAAAAATATAATCCTGCTTATCCCTTCGAATACCAGTTTGTTGACAAGGAGTTTGAGAAGAAATTTCTGAATGAAGACCTGGTCAGCAAGTTGAGCAACATCTTTGCGGGCCTCGCAATCTTCATATGCTGCATTGGCCTTGCCGGTCTCGCTTCATTCACAATAGAAAAAAGAATTCGTGAAATCGGGATTCGTAAAGTATTAGGCGCAACCGTACAACAATTGCTTTTGCTTATTTCAAAAGAGTTTTTGAAATTGGTATTGATCGCATTTGTAATTGCGGTACCGCTTGCCTGGTGGTTTATGCACGCCTGGCTTCAGAAATATGAATACAGGGTGCCTATAAGTATCTGGATGTTTGGAATGGTGGGCATCGGAATTCTTTTCTTGACGCTTATTGTAGTGAGTCTAAATACGATGAGCGCTGCCATGCGCAATCCAATTAAAAGTTTAAGAACCGAATAAGTCCGCCCTAACCCGGAGGGGCTAAAGAGTTTCGTATGTTGGAAGGACATCAATTTATATAACGTTACAATCTTTCCTCCCCCGGAGGAATATGAAGGAGACAGTATGTTTAAAAATTATTTCAAAATAGCTTTCCGCAATCTTTGGCGTCACAAAGCCTTTTCGTTTATCAACATTATGGGCCTGACGGTTGGTATGACTGCCTGCTTTCTTATTTTTTTATATGTAAAATTTGAATTGAGTTATGATTCTTTTCATACCAAAGCCGACCGGATATACCGTGTTGTCAGCGACATTAAAACGCCTACCGAAGTAATTCATGCAGGCGGCCCCGCATGGGCGGTAGCGCCCAATGCAAAGGATGAATTTCCTGAAATAGAATCTTTTGTTCGCATTGCCGGCGGAGACAATGTATTGTTCAGAAAGGGAGACATAAAATTCCAGGAAGAAAATTGCGCCTGGGCAGATTCCGCATTTTTTAAAGTGTTTGATTTTAAACTATTAAAGGGCAATCCGGCAACCGCGCTAAAAGAACCGTTAAGTGTTATTTTTTCAGAATCCACTGCAAAAAAATATTTTGGCAAGACAGACCCTATGGGACAAGCTGTATTAATAACCGGCGATGCGCTTCCAGCAAAAGTTACCGGTATTATGAAAGATATTCCTGAAAATTCTCAAATCAAGGGAGACGTCATTTTATCCATGACCACTATTACCCAAAAGTTTAATCCACGAATCGATAGCCAATGGGGTAACTATGGCGCTTCTGCTTATTTGTTACTGAAGCCCGGCACCGATCCAAAGAAGCTGGAGAAAAAGTTTCCGGGTTTTTTGGAGAGACGTAATGGTGATGAAATGAAGAAGATGCAAATGTACCCTACCCTGTTCCTTGAGCCCTTAAGGGATGTGTACTTACGCTCTACCCGCGATGGCAGCAAATCGGGCAACATTAATAATGTGTATATATTTTCTATCATAGCTATTTTTATTTTATTGATTGCCTGTATCAACTTTATCAATCTTACTACCGCACGTTCGGCAGAGAGAGCCAAAGAAGTAGGCATCAGGAAAGTGGTAGGCGCGGAGAAACGGCAGCTTGCAGGACAATTTATAGGTGAGTCGATTGTGTTGTGCATGATTGCTTTTGTATTTACTTTCTTGCTTTCCTGGCTATTATTACCATTGTTCAATCACCTGTCGGGCAAAATTATAAGCGGGGGAATTTTTGAACATCCTGTCTATATATTGATCCTGTTTTTGGCTTCTGTTGGTATTGGATTGCTGGCAGGAATTTACCCCGCTTTAGTCCTGTCATCTTTTAAACCTGTTGTTGTTTTGAAAGGAAGGTTTATCACGGGCACAAAGGGTATCATTTTAAGAAAAGGATTGGTAGTGGCACAATTTACTATTTCCATTGCTTTAATCATTGCGACCATGGTGATATATAACCAAATGAATTATATGCGCAGCCAGGACCTTGGGTTTAGTAAAGACCAGATGATGATAATTGATACCAATGGCGATCCGGCCAAAAAAGCGTTCCAGGAATCATTGGCGGGTTTGCAAAATGTAAAATCCACAGCCACGTCGGGTAGCGTTCCGGGCGGAGGCAATCCAGGGGCCTATTCTGAAATTGAAAATACAAAAGGTGATTTGCAAATTGCCAATCTCGATCTGTATTTTATTGACTTTGATTATGTCAATCAATACAAAATAAAAATGATAGCAGGGCGTGGCTTTTCACTGGATTTCGCGACCGATACCACCCAGGCTATGGTATTAAATGAAGCTGCTGTCAAATTGTTTGGATACAAATCACCCGGGGAGGCTATTGGCAAACGTTTCAAGCAATGGGGAAGAGAAGGAAAAATTATTGGTGTGATGAAAGACTTCCATTTCCGCTCCTTACAGCAGGAGATAAAACCTTTGAGTATGCGTATTGAACCCGGGGCATGCAATCTTATTTCTATCAATGTCGCTTCGGGTAACCTGCCTAAAACAATTGCCGCTATTGAAAATAAATGGAAAACGCTTATCCCAAACAAGCCTTTTAGTTATTATTTCCTGGATGAATTTTTCGACCGTCAATACCGCAGTGAAGTAAGATTTGGAAACCTGTTTGTAAACTTTGCGATCCTCGCCATTTTAATATCTTGTCTTGGCTTATTTGGATTGGCTTCTTATAGCACGGTGCAACGCACGAGGGAAATAGGAATCCGGAAAGTTATGGGAGCCACCGTATCAAACATAGTAAATCTCTTGTCCGTGGATTTTTTAAAACTGGTTGTTTTTTCTTTTTTTATTGCGGCACCAATCGCCTGGTATTTTATGCACCAATGGTTAAAGGATTTTGCTTACCGGACACCGATAAGCTGGTGGATATTTTTAATTGCAGGTTGCACAGCATTGTTGATTGCTTTATTTACCGTCAGTTTCCAGGCAATAAAAGCCGCTATTGCCAACCCGGTGAAGAGTATGAGAACAGAATAAAATCAGCTAATGGCTAATAGCTAATAGCTAATAGCCATCAGCTTAAATAAAAATTATGATAAAAAATTATTTCAAAATCGCATGGCGTAACCTGGTAAAATATAAATTC
>JBDTOV010000062.1:0-28397 GCA_039933035.1 Ginsengibacter sp.
TTTGGAAAGCGTAAGGCAAATAGCTTAATGAAAAAAATAAAATTCATCTATACGCTGGTACCGAACTGAAAAAACTGAACATAAAAGCTAAGTTTTTATCAACTGAAAATTTTGATGATGATTTAGAAGATGACATAACGATCTTTCAACTGATTTAACGAATACGGAACAGCTATTGGCGCACATTGCTACAAGTTTAAAAAACATTACAAATTATCAAATGAATACAACACAATTTACCAGTAAGCTCGAAATAAGTTTTAAGCTAATGAAGAAATCTCTACTTTATAACCTGGTCGTTTCATCAGTCAACGAAAATAACAGGCGGCAAGAAATGTTGAATTTTTTAAATGCTGAAAAATTGGTCAGCTTTAATCATACTAACGAATATGATTATGTAATGGTGGATACACTTAAGTCACCTGCTGCCATTTATGATGTTTATAATAAACATAATGATAAGTTGGCGATTTTCGATACTGATAAGTTGTTGCAAAAAAGTTACCTGGATATAGCGGAAGGCGGATTTTGTTCAAGCCCGGATTCGGGCGCATAATGGCCGGTAAGATTCAATATTTCGCTAAACAACCAATGCCGACCATGCTAGCTTCTATCAACAAAAAGTTTCAATGCCATCTGCATTCCACAAATGGTACAGGAGTTTGAGTTATGCGATTGCTAATCGATATTTCCAGTATTTCCAATCAATATAAAAGAGATAATCTAAAGGCAGATTTTCTAATACTATTGAAATCTGAAATCTTTAATGATATTCTCCCGCAATATTAAAAAAGCCTTGATAAGTCAAAGCTCTTATTCATTACGACTAAAGAACTTGCAATTATCCCAATAGGTGAACAAAAAGGATAATTGGGTGTAACATTCACAAGTTATTGATTATCATTACTATTTGCGGAGACTAAGGGATTCGAACCCTTGATACAGTTTCCCGTATACACACTTTCCAGGCGTGCTCCTTCAACCACTCGGACAAGTCTCCAAAAAAAGGATTGCAAATGTACATCATCATTCCAAGACTTTTTCCATTTGCATACTTCGGGAACCTTTGATCAATATTTGAGAATTTTTGATGCCCGTTCTTTGCATCCAATCTTTTACCTGGGATGCGTTTTCATAATTGATATACTGGTGTTTTACAGCACTAAACTCTTTGCCAACAAGAACTACTGCGTACCACTTATATTGATCTATTAAGGATACGATGGCTTCATGTTCCTTTTTGCTGTCTGTACCCAATTCCATCATCGTACCAAGAAGAAGTATTTTTTTATCACCCTTTATGGCTGCAAAGTTTTCAATTGCGGCCCTCATGCTTCCGGGATTGGCATTGTAAGCATCTAATATTATCGTATTGCCGTTTTGTTGTATCAATTGAGAGCGGCTATTGGAGGGACTATAATGTTCAATAGCAGCCGTTATTTTTGTATCATCAATATTAAAATAACGGCCGAGGCAAACCGCGGCCAATACATTAGGTAAATTATAACTTCCTACTAAATTTGTTTTTATATCCAAAGTTTGTAAGCCGTTGATGCGCACTTCAAGGAAAGGATCGCTCCTGGTAACGGCTCCATGTAAATTATCATCCTCTTTGCCATAAAATATAGAATCCCCGATGCCATGGCTCAATGCCACAACACCTGCATCGAGAGTATTTACAAAAACGGTTCCTTTATGTTTTCTAAGGTATTCAAATAACTCCCCTTTTCCTTTTTTTACATTTTCTACGCTTCCAAATCCTTCCAGGTGGGCCTTGCCGATATTGGTTATTAAGCCATGGGTAGGCATTGCATATTCACAGTAGCCTGCTATTTCTTTCAGATGATTAGCCCCCATTTCAATAACAGCCATTTCTGCATCAGGCTTGATTTTTAGAATGGTAAGCGGGACGCCGATATGGTTATTTAAGTTTCCTTCAGTTGTATAAGTTTTATACGTGGTGGAAAGCACTTCATTTATGAGTTCTTTAGTTGTTGTTTTCCCATTGCTTCCGGTGATGGCTATAAATGGAATCCGGCTCCTGCCACCGGGAAGGGTATTGAATTGTCGCCTGTGATAATGAGCCAGTGACTGCAGGGTTTTTAAAACATCATCCGTTTGTATAATACGGTCATGGGTAAACGAAGTTTTTTCATCGGTAAATATATAGGCAGCTCCTTTTTCAAGTGCGAGAGCTGCAAAAAGGTTACCGTTGAAATTAGGTCCTTTTAGTGCAAAGAACAGGTCATTTTTTTGAAGCTTTCTTGTATCGGTTTGTATAGAAGGATATTGCAGGAATATTTTATAAATTTCTTCAATATGCATGGTGCAAATGTATGTTATACAGTTTTTGTTGTTAAAATGAAAAACCTCTCATTTTACAATAAGAGGTTTCAGTTTATATAAAAGCTTTATCAGATTCTTTTCTTTTTGTTTTGCTTACGCTTTCCAAAAATATTTCCTTCTTTAAATCCATTGCCTTCAGGACTTCCCAACCTGGTCATAGCGCAACGGAAACCCACTGTGCTGCTGGCCTGGTCTTGTTCCATATAACGTCTTGCCCCGGGTGATAACCAATAAGGCATGTCATTCCAACTTCCCCCTTTTATCACGCGTGATTTATCACTTATTAACGAAGTAAGACCGTAGCCATAGGTAACATTTGAAATGGAATCTCCATCCAGGTAATTGATTACATCCCCTTTTTGGTAGTTGCGGCGGGTAACGGCTTCCGAATCGGGTACTACTACTTTTTTCAAACGGCCCAGAGTGTCTCTTTCGTATTCGCCCTGCGGATCTTTATAAAATTTAGTGAATTTGTTACCGCGATAAGGATTCACATCGTCTTCATCCAATGAAGTCATCGGGCGATACACATCACCAACCCATTCGCTAACATTGCCGCTCATATTATATAATCCAAAACCATTTGGATAAAAAGAGTTTATCGGTCCGGGTATAGCTGCCCGGTCGTTCAGGCCACCGGCAACACCCATTACATCACCATTACCCCTTTTAAAGTTGGCTAAAAACTGGCCCTGCCAACTTCCCCTGCGATTATCACGTAGTCCATTTACATTTTTGCTCCATGAATACACCTGTTGATTGGAAAGAACTTCTTCGCCATGATTTTTTTCCTTGGTGCGGGGGTGTGGATTTTGTGCAATAATACCCATAGCGGCATATTCCCATTCAGCTTCTGTTGGTAAGCGGTAACCCGGCAATAAAAGGCCATCTTCAAAAGTTATTACCTTCCTGGTTCTTCCACCTATATCTTTAAGGCCGCCTTTTTTAGGAGCGGATTTATTATTGATCATATCAGGGTTCATCAGGTAAGTATCTGTGTTGAACGTTTGGTCACCTTCGCCACCTTTCATTTCAGCTAAAGGAGCTTTCTTATTTAAGTAACCTTTATCAATCAATATTTTTTCATTTACCCTGTCACTTCTCCAGATACAGAAATCATGAGCCTGTTCCCAGGTGACACCTACCACCGGGTAATAATTGTAAGCGGGGTAGCGGAAATAATATTCTACATACGGCTCGTTATAGGCAAGTTCACTTCTCCACACTAAAGTATCCGGCAGGGCCATTCTCATTACGGCCGTATCATTGTCAAATGTATTGCTGAGCCAGTATAGATACTCACGGTAATGTACATTGGCAACTTCTGTTTCATCTATATAAAAAGAGTTTACACTCACACGGCGGGGTACATTATTCCAATCGCCCATTACATCTTCTTCTTTGGCGCCCATCACAAATGTGCCACCCTGTATAAATACCAGTCCGGGGCCGGCTTTCTGTTCTTTAGCCTTGAGTACATGGTAATTACCATATTGCTTGTCATCATAATTCCACCCCGTAACGGAAGACTTATCTTTCTTCTTGTGACAGGACATAAAGGTAAACGATGAAGCCAGTATAATAAGGCATAAAGTTCCCGCAGACATTGATTTTTGCATGTTCATTCGATTTGCAGATTAATTAACGAAAGGTTTTCGTTCTTATTGTACAAAGGGTATCAATTTACAGTGGCGAATATAGATACTTTATTTCATTTTGATTTGAATGCGTAGGAATTTTGAATTAGATCAAATTACTTTTTGCAAACCATTCACAAATAAAGGTATAGCGTCATCTTTAAATGTATTTACCGGATTTATTTTTTGTAGAATTGGGATATGGTACGTAGTAGTTTTATATGTAAATGACGCTTTATTTCAGGCAATAAATATACGATTAAATCGTTCAGGTATCAAACAAAAATGAATATTATTTTTTCAAATGGTTTTTTCGGAATCAGTCTTTTGATTTGCTGTCGTATTTAATTTAGTTGCCTGTTCCGATAAAAAATTTATTTTTACAAATCCAAAAAAACTCAACTCTATTCAATTTAGCTTTACCTAACCAAGCAAAAATTACGCATGAAACAAACAACTTTGAAATTAACGGCATTGCTGATGCTGATTGGGAGCGCATTTGTCGTTAACGCACAAAGCAGTACAAATCCTATAAATGTTGTAACAACGGCCGTTCCTTTTTTAAGAATTTCACCGGACGCCCGTTCAGGAGGTATGGGCGATGTTGGGGTAGCTACAATACCAGATGCTAACTCATCTTTTTGGAACCAGGCAAAATATCCATTTACTGTAAGCAAATCAGCAATCGCTGTCACCTATACGCCATGGCTCAAAGGATTGGACCTTAACGATGTGTATCTTGCTTCACTGGCCGGGTATACTAAAATAGATGAACGGCAGGCTGTGTCTGCTTCTTTACGCTACTTCAGCCTTGGTAATATTCAGTTTACTGATAATTTAGGTAACAATCTCCAGACGTACAGGCCGCGGGAATTTGCGTTTGACGTAGGATATTCCCAGAAGCTTTCTGACAAACTTGCCCTCGGAATTGCATTGAGATATATCAACTCAAACCTGGCCAGCGGGCAATCTGCGAGCGGATCAACCTATAAAACGGGAAGCGCTGTTTCAGGTGATCTTTCATTATTTCATGACGGAACAGCAGGAAGTACTGTTGGTTCGGGCCTGAATTGGGGTGTAACGGTTTCAAACCTGGGTTCAAGGATATCCTATACCAATGATGCAAGTGAAAAGGATTTTATACCAGCCAATCTTGGCTTAGGTGTGGCTTATGTAAATGCTGTTGATGAAAGTAACAAAGTCACTTTCGCATTGGACGTTAATAAGCTCCTGGTTCCCACTCCTCCCGCATATGGCGATACCCTGGGATTGGCAAATTACCACAGTAAAGGAGTAGTAGCCAGTTGGTTTAGCTCGTTTAGCGATGCACCGGGTGGCTTTAGTGAAGAATTAAAGGAATTTCAAGTATCGGTTGGCGCGGAGTACCTGTATAATGATCAATTCGCTTTCAGGGCAGGCTATTTTTATGAAGACAAAACAAAGGGTGACCGTAAATATTTTACATTGGGTGCCGGTTTAAATTACAATATGTTTGGTTTAAATTTTTCTTATCTCATTCCTTCAGGAAACGGGATCAACAGAAATCCATTATCAAATACGTTGCGGTTCAGCATCATCTTCAACCTTGATAAAGAATCTGCCGTAGGCACTACGCAACAATAATCCTAACTTATATGGAACAATTCAACGCCCCATATCGGCGCGTTTTGGTAGAGTTAGTCCTAAAACATTTTAATAAGTTCTGAATCTCAACGGCTGCCCCGTTGATTAGAATTATATTTGAATAAAACAGGTTTAGATAATATCGGTAATAAGCAGGGTAGGTAACACAATAACTTACAACAATAAATAATTTTAAAATCCATGTCATTTAGAATAGGCTTCGGAATCGATTTCCACCAATTGATTGAAGGAAGGGAATTTTGGGTAGGAGGTGTACAACTTCCTCATATTAAGGGAGCACTCGGGCACAGTGATGCTGATGTTTTGCTTCATGCCATATGCGATGCGTTGCTTGGTGCGGCATGCCTCGGAGATATTGGCTCTCATTTTCCGGATACTTCAGATGAATTTAAAAACATAGATAGCAAATTGCTTTTACAAAAAACTGCGCAACTTATTGGGGAGGCGGGGTATGCAATTGAAAATATTGACTCAACGGTTTGTTTGGAAGAACCAAAGATAAAACCCTTCATTCCCGGAATGCAGCAAGTGATTGCCGCTATACTTTCTGTAAATGAAAATGCCATTTCTATAAAAGCAACTACCTCCGAAAAAATGGGTTTTGTAGGCCGTGAAGAAGGCGTAGCCGCTTATGCCACTGCATTGCTTATTTCGTTCTAATAATCAGTTCAACTTTATTTTTTAAGCTGAAATGCATTCCTATCTTTGCCATAATGCACGATGTGATAATTAAGATCATTAATATATCAGGCAATAATTTGCCTGAGTATGCGACAGCCGGTTCGGCAGGAATGGATATAAGAGCTAACCTGCAATTTCCCGTCAATTTACTGCCACTGGAAAGAGCTATGATTCCAACTGGCATTTTTTTGGAAATACCTCCCGGTTACGAAGCACAAATGAGGCCGCGGAGTGGCCTTGCCATAAAGCAGGGAATTACCTGCTTAAATTCTCCCGGTACAATTGACAGTGACTACAGGGGAGAATTGAAAGTTATCCTGATAAATTTATCGGCGCAACAACAAACCATAATCAACGGAGAGCGCATAGCACAGGTTGTTATCGCAAAAGTGGAGAGAGCGATGCTGCAGCAGGCAGAGCAACTGGATGCATCCGCAAGGGGTGAGGGAGGTTTCGGGCATACCGGTAAAGTGTAACATAAATTGAAAAACAGAATGTCGAAGTATTTGATTGCAATCGTTATGGGTATCGTATTGCTATATTCAGTCAATGGCTGCAGGTCAGCCAAAAAATTGCAAACCGCTGTAAATAGAAGAGATACCCAGGTAATAACAGTAAATGGCGCGGCAACACCTGATTCATTACAACTAGCTCCCGGTATTTTAAAATCACTTGATAAAAACAGGATAAACTTTACCACTTTTTCTGCAAAAATAAAAGTTCAATACGAAGACAAGAACGGGAAACAGCCAGACTTTAATGCGTTTGTAAGAATGTACAAAGACAGCGTACTGTGGATTTCCATTAATGCAACTTTTCTAAGCATAGAGGCTTTTAGAGTTCTTATTACTAAAGACTCTGTTATTATTATAAATAAGTTGAGTAAGCAGGTTGAATACCACCCATTCAAATACATTGAAAACATCGCTGCAATTCCATTAAATTTCTCGGTTCTGGAGGACATCGTTATTGGGAATCCTGTTTATACCGGAGATAGTATCGTTTCTTTCAGGCAAACGGAAAATCATTTTTTAATAGGAACTGTCGGGCAGTTTTTTAAAAACCTCGTTACAATCTCCGTGGATAATAATCTCATAGAAAGGAGTAAACTGGATGATATTGATATTGGACAAAACCGGACAGCCGATCTCAGCTACGCCGATTATGAAAAAAATGGCAACTTTTATTTTGCAACCTATCGCGAAATAACTATTGCAGAAAAGACGAAAGTAGATATTAGCCTTTCTTACAAGCAATATGAGTTTAACAAGGAATTATCATTTCCTTTTAGTGTACCGAGAAATTATAAAACAAAATAAGCGTTACTTTTAAAACAAACGTACCTTAAAATTTATTGCTTTCTGCATAGATATTTACACCTTATTCTTATTTTTTAAAAAATCAATGCATGCAAAAGACAATTGTAACAGCAGTAGCTTTTCTATTATTTTTTTTAAATGCAACGGCGCAGCAGCCCGTCGATAAGGATGCATTACAGAAACAGCGTGAGTTGCTTAGACAGGAAATAGCGGAAACTGAAAAGGCGCTGAATGAAACCAGTAAAACTGCAAAAGTAAATATAGGCCAGCTCTCGCTTATTAATAAAAAACTTGGTCTGCAGGAAAATGTGATAGATAATATCAGTGGAGAAATAAAAAATCTCAATGACAATATATACCTGTCTCAACTGGAAGTAAATAAGATGTCCCGTATTTTAGATACGCTCAAAAACGAATACGCGAATAGCATGGTGTACGCATATAAGAGCCGGAGTAATTATGATTTTCTGAATTTTATTTTTTCTGCCTCCAGTTTTAATGACGCCATTAAAAGAGTAGCTTATTTAAAATCTTACCGCAGCTATCGTGAAATGCAGGCAGATAATATTTTGCGAACCCAGGCTATGCTGGAAGACAGGATTAAAATTTTATCAGGCACTAAACAGACAAAAAATGTTGTTTTAAAGGAGCAAGGTAAAGAAATGACGCTGCTGGAAAAACAACAGGAGGAAAAGAAAACCATTGTTAATAAATTGAAAAGCCAGCAGAAAGAATTAACAGCCCAGGTAAATGCAAAGCGAAAACAGGATGCGAAGTTGAAAAATATGATCACTGCCATGATTAGGAGAGAAATTGAAATTGCAAGGAATGAAGCTGCAAAAAAAGAAAAGGCAAGACTGGCAGAATTGAAAAAAAATAATGCTGACACGAAAGATAATACCGCAGATAAAAATGCAAATACTAAAACGGTAAAAACAACCGAAAGGCCCAGGCCTTCGGGGAGTGTGCTGGTAAGTTCTGAGGCTGACAAGGCGCTGGATGCCAGCTTTGAAAGAAACAGGGGGTCACTTCCCTGGCCGGTATCCGGCTATATTATTGCTCATTTCGGGGCTAATAAATTGCCGGGGAATATTGACTATGATAATCCGGGTGTAACTATCGGGGCAAAAATAGGGGAAGCCGTGAAAGCTGTATTTGAAGGCGAAGTAACGCTGGTCAGTTATATCGAAGACAAGCAGGCCGTCTTTATAAAACATGGGAAATATTTTACTGTGTATAGCAACTTAGCGTCTGCGAATGTACAAAGAGGCGATAATGTAAAAACCGGCCAGGTAATAGGAAAAGCAGGCGCTAATGATGAAGGCCAGGGCCAGGTTGACTTTATTTTGATGAAGGAAAGCGATAATGTAAACCCGGAGCAATGGCTTCGGCACTAATAGTAATTATGGATCAGGATCACCGGGTCAATAATGTGTCTGGGTATGGGTCACAGACTTGTAAGCATTTACTTATTGACCATTGCTTATCTATCCTAAAACTTTTTCATACAGCTTTTCATACTGGGGTACAATCGTGGCTATATCGAATCTTTGAGCCTGTTCCAGCGCTTGTTTCTTCATATCTTTAAATCCATTTTCATCAGAAAAAATATTGATAATATTTTTACTCATGTCTTCTACATCACCGACATCGCTGAGAAAACCGGTGACACCATTAATATTTATTTCAGGAAGTCCGCCGGCATTGGTTGATATAACAGGAACCCCTGCGGCCATAGCTTCCAACGCTACAAGTCCAAAACTCTCATATTCACTCGGTAGTATAAAAAGGTCAGAGATGGCAAGAATATCCTCCATCTGTTCCTGCCTGCCCAGAAACCTGATATCAGCATGCGCATCTATTTGCCGGCAAAGTCCTTCAATGAATGATCTCTCCGGGCCGTCACCTACAAATAAAAGTTTCGAAGGAATTTCTTTATTCACTTTTTCAAATACTTTCACCACATCACCGACTCTTTTTACTTTTCTGAAATTGGAGGCATGTAATAAAATTCTTTCATTTTTTGGAGCTATTATCTGCCGGAACGGCGTTACCGGGGTACGAACAAAACGTTTTAAATCTACAAAATTATAAATCACTTCTATATCCTTCTCCATTTTGAAATTATTATAGGTTTCATCACGAAGGTTTTTGGAAACAGCCGTAACGATGTCGCTTTCGTTCATTGAAAAAGTTACTACCGGCGAATAGGTTTTGTCTTTCCCGACTAAAGTAATATCGGTTCCATGGAGCGTGGTTATTACTGGAATATGTATGCCTTCTTTTTTAAGAATTTGCTTAGCCATGTAGGCGGCAGATGCATGAGGTATCGCATAGTGAACATGTAAAAGCTGTACGTTATTATTGATGATTACATCTACCATGGTGCTGGCTAAAGCTGTTTCATAAGGAGGGTAATCAAACAGCGGATACGTGGGCACTCTTACTTCATGATAAAAAATATTAGCATGAAAAGTGTTTAGCCGTACGGGTTGCTGGTACGTGATGAAATGGATATTATGGCCTTTATCCGCGAGGGCTTTACCAAGTTCTGTTGCCAATACCCCGCTTCCTCCATATGTGGGGTAGCAAACGATTCCTATGTTCATAATGAAATTTTATTGATCATGTTTCCGAAACGCACTGTTAAAATCAGGCAAAAATTAATTTAATATTCTGCGCAAATTACAACTTCTTTTATGCAGGAATTTTACCGCTTATAGAAACAGTGTTTTACCTCAATTGTTTGCGGAAGCATTTTTTTATTTATAAATGGACAAATTTTGTAAAAGAACTAATTTTTCATTAGATAAAGCAGGAAGTTCGCCGGCGAAATCAAAATTCGTTTGTGTATACCGCTAGTTAGCATAAGAAGTAATAAAATACAAAGCCACTGTAAAGTATGCAAGAGGATTTTATATTTGTCCGGTTTGTTTAAACCCGGGCCGGATAAGCAAGATGCGTTATTTTGCCATGTCACTTTCATTGAGGTCATGTGCATCATCACGGGGATCGTTTAATTGCACCACTCTTCTTACCTGTTTATTTCGTACCCTCATATTGAGTAGCTCGACCAGGAAAGAGAAAGCCATTCCGAAATAAATATAATTTTTTAAATGAAGGTCTTCCGCCTTTTCAGAATCCCAGCCTTCTATTACCAGGCTTAGGCCAATCATAACAAGAAAAGATAACGCCAGCATTTTAAATGTAGGATGCCTGTGAATAAAAGCAGCGATTTTCGGGCTGGACGAAAACATAATGATCAGCGCAATAACTACCGCTGCGATCATGATCTCCACATGTTTTGCTGTGCCACCTGCCGTAATAATACTATCAAATGAAAAAACCATATCTACAAGTGCTATTTGAAAAGCAGCCTGGGTAAAGCTGAATACTTTTGCAGGTCCCTTTTTGACGTTCATATCTTCACCTTCCAGTTTCTGGTGAATTTCGTGAACGGATTTATAAATAAGAAAAATGCCACCGGCAAGCATTACCAGGCTGGCGAGATCAAATCCTTTTTCGAATAATATAAAAAGGGGTTTGCCTTTTTGCGATAACAGCCAGCCTAACCCTAACAACATGATGCTTCTTACGATCATACCTTGTACCACCCAAAATAACCTGGCCTTTCTGTGTTTATTCTCCGGAAGCCGGTTAATAATGATACTTACAAAAATTACATTATCAATGCCCAATACTATCTCAAGTATAACAAGAATAAAAAAGCTAATAATACTCTCACTGGTAAATAAATGACTCATATCTTTTTCGATTTCGTTGCAAATTTATACTAATGGCTTGCAAATATTTTTTACAATAAAAGGTCCTTCATAAATAAAACCGGTCCATACCTGTACAAGACTTGCGCCTGCATTAAATTTTTCCTCTGCGTCTGAGCCGGTAAAAATACCTCCGCTACTGATAACCGGAATGGTTCCCATTGTTTTTTCAAAAATATAATGGGTAATATGGGTAGCTTCATCAGTAAGTGGTTTCCCACTCAGGCCACCGGCGCCTGCTTTATGGATTGCGTTTTCTGAAGAAATTAAATGGCTTCTTTGTACAGTTGTATTGGCAGCGACAACGCCATCCAACTGTATTTCCATGACAAGATCAATAATATCATCCAGTTCATTTGGCGACAGATCGGGAGAAATTTTTAGCAGTAAAGGCCTTTGAATTTTTTTGAGCCTGTTTAAATCCTGTAAATGGGTCAATATTTTTTTTAGAGAATCTTTCTGCTGAAGATCCCGCAAGCCCGGTGTATTGGGCGAGCTAACGTTTACAACAAAATAATCGACGCAATCATGCAAAATAGTAAAGCATTTTTCATAATCCAGCCAGGCATTTTCGTTAGGTGTGTTTTTATTTTTGCCAATGTTACCCCCAATAATTA
Organism: Ginsengibacter sp.; assembly: GCA_039933035.1. Taxonomy (GTDB): domain Bacteria; phylum Bacteroidota; class Bacteroidia; order Chitinophagales; family Chitinophagaceae; genus Ginsengibacter. The sequence goes on from JBDTOV010000062.1 coordinate 12,027, forward strand.
ATTTATTTTTCCGTTGCCACCCGCTTGCACGGGCCTCTTCATTTTTAAATTGGCGCAACCGTTCAGCAATCGCCGTGGCGCCGTCATTATTAAATCCCATCCGGTTGATGATGGCCTTATCTTTTGGAAGACGAAACAATCTTGGTTTTGGATTCCCGGCCTGTGGCAAAGGAGTTACTGTGCCTATTTCAACAAAGCCAAATCCCAAGGTGGTGAGCTCTTGTAAATATTTTGCATTTTTGTCAAATCCTGCTGCAAGGCCAACCGGGTTTGAAAAGATAAGCCCAAATACATTTCGTTCGAGACTTCCTCTTTGTGGAGTAAATGTATTTTGAAGTATTTTTTTTACGAAGGACACCCCGCAGGAGCCTTTCAAAAGCTTCATTGAAAAAAGATGTACTTTTTCAGCATCAAACCAAAATAGAATATTACGTATCAGTTTGTACATGATGGCGGCGAAGATAAAATTAATTGCGAAGGGCGGGCGGTAAATTGTAACAGCTCATTGCCCATTGCCGATTCACCGTTGCCCATTCTCCCATCACTCCGTATCATACCGGTCCACGCTTACTATCCCCTGCAGGTTCTTTAGATTTTGCACCAGTTCTTCCAACTCGTCCTTATCATGAACGTATACCCGTATATTTCCTTCAAAAATTCCTTCCTTTGCTTCTATTGTGAGTGCATTAATATTAATTTTTAAATCGCCGCTGATGAGATTGGTTATTTTATTAATGACACCCACGTCATCAACCCCAATAATTTTTATACCTGTTAAAAAAGAAATTTCTTTGTTTTTTACCCATTTTGTTTTTACAACCCTGTGCCCGTAATTTGACAGCAGTCTTGTAGCGTTCGGACAATTTGTTCTATGAATCTTAAGGCCTTCGCCCTGGGTTATAAATCCAAATACATCATCGCCGGGGATAGGTTTGCAGCAATTGGCCAATGTGTACATGATCTTGTCACTGCTCTCTCCGAAGATAATAAGCTCGGTGTCTTTTTTATTGTCTTTTTTAGGGTCATGGGCTGGCTTTTCTTCTATGACGGGTTTATTGATCTTTGGTATGGAAATTTTATCGCCCAGCACGCTAAATTCCTTCAGTTCTTTCAGATCAATTTTTTTTATAGCGATTTCATAAAACAGGTCAAGTTGCGAGGGAAGCTTATAATAAGCCGTAAGTTCGTCGAGGTTGAATGGACTCATCGCGGCACCCATGTGCTCGAGTTTTTTTTGAAGGTTGTATTTTCCATCTTCCGCGATTTTTCTTTTTTCTTCTTTAAGCGAATCCTTTATTTTAGATTTTGCTTTGGGTGTTACTACAAATTTGAGCCATTCGTTGTTGGGCTTTTGTTTTGTGGACGTGATGATTTCTATCTGGTCACCGCTGCGCAATTTGTGCCCTATAGGCACCAGTTTATGATTCACTTTAGCGCCTATACATTTTTCACCAACAGCAGTATGCACAGCAAAAGCAAAATCAAGAGCGGAGGCGCCAATGGGTAACATTTTTACATCGCCCTTTGGCGTATATACATAAATTTCTTCGGCTAAAAATGATACTTTAAAATCCTGTAGAAAATCTATTGAATTGGTATCCTGGTTGGCAAGCATATCCCGTATCTGGTGAAACCATTTATCAAAACGATTTTCTTCATCGGTTCCTTCTTTATATTTCCAGTGTGCCGCCAATCCTTTTTCCGCTATATCATTCATCCGTTTCGTTCGGATCTGCACTTCTACCCACTTGCCCTGGGCGCCCATTACCGTGGTATGCAATGCTTCATACCCGTTGCTTTTCGGATTGCTCAGCCAGTCTCTTAATCGCTCCGGTGAAGGAATGTATTCATCAGTAATAAGGCTGTACACTTTCCAGCAATCTTCTTTTTCTTTTTCAGGTGAAGAGTTTAAAATAACGCGAATGGCAAATAGGTCATATACTTCCTCAAAGGATACTCCTTTCTTTTTCATTTTATTCCAGATGGAATGAATGCTTTTGGGCCTGCCATAAATTTCGAAATTAAATTGTGCCTGCTGAAGTTTTTCCCTTATTGGCTTTATAAATTCATTAATGTAGCGGGTACGTTCCCGTTTTGTGTTATCAAGTTTTTGGGCAATATAACGGTAGCTGTCCGGCTCCATGTATTTCATGGACAGGTCTTCCATTTCAGTTTTAATATTGTAAAGCCCCATTCTGTGTGCCAGCGGGGCATACACGTACACCGTTTCGGAAGATATCTTTAGTTGGGTTTCACGTTTCATGCTATCCAGTGTACGCATGTTGTGCAGCCGGTCGGCCAGCTTAATTAAAATAACCCTCGGATCGTCCGTAAGCGTAAGTAATATTTTCTTAAAATTCTCGGCTTGTAAAGTTGAATTGGCATCCAGTACATTGGAAATTTTTGTAAGGCCATCAACAATTTTTCCAATTTCATTTCCAAATTCTCTCTGCACATCTTCCAGCGAAATATCGGTGTCTTCAACCGTATCGTGCAGCAAAGCGCAAATGGTACTTCTTACGCCGAGGCCAATTTCTTCCACACTGATCATGGCAACGGCCAAAGGGTGCAGGATATACGGCTCACCACTTTTTCTGCGCGTAGTCTTGTGTGCTTCTGCCGCGATCTCAAAAGCCCGTCGCACGAGTTCTTTATCTCCGGGTTTTAATTTTGGCTTCAACACCCGCAATAAAGCACGGTAATGCCGGAGAATTTCTTTTTTTTCCTCCTCTTCATTTAATGAATATTTAGGTAAGTCCAGCGTCGTTTCCATTACTACGAATTTACAGAGAAATTACGGAGAGAATATGGAATTGAGAATTACGGAAGAAGATTTATAATTTTTTTTGGCTGGATCTGTGAGGTTGGAAATAAGGAATAATGGCTAACCTGTAAACTTTTTTTAGGACGACCCGGTTGGCTTTGTGCGTCGGGATTGTGTGCCTTACAAATATGCGTGACCTGGTGCGTAGGCCGTTAGAGGAATTAAAGATAGTTTGACTGGATATTTTTGTTCGCCTCGTTATTCACGTATCATTTTTATCAATGCTAATTTGAGAAACGATTTTAGCCTTCCAAAGAAATCCCGATCAGTCTTCCAATTCCGAATGTGATAGCAGCAGCAATCAATCCGAATATGACCTGGCGAAAACCAGAGAACCAAATACTTTTTCCTGTAAACAATGTGATAGCTGAGCCAATTAAAAATAATCCGGCTGCACTGCTAATAACACTAATGATAATTGCAGTTGTTCCGCTTGTAAACATGAATGGAATAACAGGTATCACTGCACCAATTGCAAATAGTATAAAAGAATATACAGCCGCTTCCATTGCAGAACCTTTTAATTCTTCGGTGTTGATGCCCAGTTCTTCTTTTACCAAAACCTCATGCGCATGGCTTTTATCCAGCATTATTTCCTTCGCCATTTCATGTGCCTGGTTTTCGGGAATACCCTTAGCAATGTAGATCAATGCCAGTTCTTTTTCTTCTCCTTCAGGATTGGTTTCCAGCTCATCCATTTCCAACTGCATCTGGTTTTCATGCAATTCCTGCGAACTTTTTACAGAGATCCATTCGCCCAATGCCATCGATAATGCACCTGCCAATAAACCTGCAACTCCTGCTAAAAGCACACCACTTCCACCTGCGGTAGCTCCTGCTATTCCCATTACCAAACTAAAATTTGAAACCAATCCATCATTACCGCCCAGCACAGCAGCCCTTAATGCATTACCGCCAACAGAACGATGCCTGCTTTCAAATTTAGCCACATTACTCCCGGTAACTTTGGTTTCATTCTCCAATAGAGAACGTAAAATCTTTACATGATTGGTTTCCGTTCCGCTTATTGGTCTGTTGCCTTTATTTTTTGCATTAATGACTGCTGTAGAAATACTTTTTTCTGTATCCATCAACACACCCAGAACATAATCGTACCCAAATATTTTACCTATACGGTTTAAAACTTTGGCCCTGAAAGAAGGCTGCGGTAACACAGGTATAGAGGCAGGATTCATTTTTTTTAAAAAAGCCTCCGCATGGCTGCGTTCTATGTCACTCATTTGCGTGAATACATTGGCAACCGTGGCATCATCTTCCGCTTCGGCTAATTTGCTGTATAAAAAACAAGCGTCCACTTCCGTCTGAAGATTTTTGAGAGAATTATTGTTCATCGGGTCATTTATTAATGGTAAAGAGAATAGAATTCCTCAAAACAGATGAGGAATTCTATTCAAAAGCAGGTTGAAAATGGTAAGTCGCAACACACGTAGTATTTAATCATCATCATTCGCCGCCTTTTCTGCGCCGGTAGTTTGAACGGCAGCATTGTTGATCTCTGAATGTCTTATTTGCCCGCCAAGATAACCCGTACGGGCAACCAGCCCAAAGCTGATAAAAGAAACAATTAGTACTGCGGTTGCGGTATACTTTATAAATGAACTTTTTTTATACGAAACTACCACGGCAAACAAACTTACTATACCCAGGGCCATTAAACTTACCAGGGCATAGATTGCCGAATCTTCATGCACCTTGATAAGATTTTCAGATACGCCTGCTATTTTTTCTACTGCTTCTTCGGCGCCTTCGCCTGTAAGGTAGGCAATAACGGCTCCTATACCCGAAACAATAAATATGCAGTAAGCTGCAATCTTTGTAGAATTGCTTTTGCTCCATAATCCATATCCCAACACAAAGGCACCTAATATTGAGCCAAAAACCGGAAGATGGGTTACTACTAAATGCAAGTGTGCTGTAGACATGGTAGTAAATTTTAAAGCGAAGTAATTTTTAAAAACCTTTCACCACTTGTCATTGAAATACCACATCGTGCAGGAGCTTTTGTTTCATACGTATTGCCACAGGTTGGGCATACATAGAATACTTTGGGCAATGATTTTACGGTGTTATTTTGCAAAGCAGCCAAAGCTTCTTCATAAAAAACCTTATGCTTCTTTTCAGTTTTGTAGGCATAATTTAAGCTGATCATTGCTATCTGGTTTCCGTCTTTATTGGCAACCGTTAAAAAATCAGGATACATAGTGGTTACTTCATAAGTTTCACCGGTAATAGCATCCTGTAAATTTTCTTTGGTAGTTTTTACAGTGAATTCAGGTTTAATCGATGGCACAGTAAAGCCGGATTCCTGTAATACCGCTTTATGATTGTTGGCATGAATATTTTCTGAAGTGGATGCTGCTTTAAAAAGCAATGCAATTTCATGGTAGCCTTCCTGCTCTGCTTTTTTGGAATAAGCAGCATATTTTGCACTGGCAGTCGTTTCACCTTTAAATGCAGCTTGCATATTTTCGGTAGTCTTGCTGTTAGTACCCGTACTTTCTTTCATGCTGGTTTGTAATGCCAAAGATTGATTGTCATTTTGCTTATTATTCTCATGCTGAGTGGTTGAGTCTGTGGTTTTTGCAACAGGCGATTTCATTTCGCTTGTGGAGCCACCGTTTCCGCATGATATAAAAAATAAACTGCTGATGGCTAATAATGACACAGGTATAATTAATAATTTTTTCATTTGTATTTTTTTTGATGATTGTAAATAATGTATAGCGCAAAGATGCACCTGAAGGTCTTAGGGCAGGCTTTGCACATTCTTAAGATCAACTAAAGATTATTTGGAAACTTTAAAGTGAAGATGGTGTTGTTGGCGATACTACTGACTGAAATAGCCATATGCTGCAGGTCAGCAAGTTTTTTAACTATGGCAAGGCCCAGGCCGCTGCCTGGTGTTAACGAACTCCTCGAATCATCGGTACGGTAAAAACGATTAAAAAGAAACGGAATTTGTTCTGCCAATATTCCGGCGCCTGTGTTTTTGATCGAGAAGGCGTTGATGGTAGCATCCCAATTTACCAATATCTTAGTCTTTGCAGAGCCGTACTTAATGGCATTGCTTACCAGGTTGTCCATCATAATCGATAGTAATAACTTATCTGCCGGTACTGTAATGTTTTCGGGAATGGTTATTTGCAAATCAATTGATTTGGCAGCCATTTTCGATTCATATTTAAGGGCAGCTTCTTTTATGGAATGCTGGAGAAAAACAGTTTCATTTTTTACCGAACCCGGTTCTAATCGGGCCAGTTGCAATAGCTGTTCCAGCAGAACATTTAGCCTGTCGGTATGCCCGATTACTTCTTTTATCTTCTCTTCATATTGTTCCGGCTCTCTTTTTTTGCGCAACAAAACTTCCAACGTGCCGCGTATGCCTGCAAGTGGAGTACGTATTTCATGTGAGGCATCAGCGGTGAATTGCTTCTGTTGCATGATAGAAGTTTCTATCCGGCCTAGTAAATCATTAACAGTGGTTGCCAGTTGAAATATTTCATCTTCATTAGCGGGCAAAGGTAAACGGGTTTGGATATTGGAATCGCTGATGCCGGAGGCAGTGCGAATTAACTGATGAACGGGGGCAATGGCTTTTGAAGCAGCCAGGTATATGACATAATAAAGCACCAGCAACAGCACAGGAAAACAAATGCAAAGTGTATAGAGCAGGTTGTTGAGCACATAATAAGATTCCTGTTGAGAAACGCCAATAGTAAGTTGCCCTATAATTTTTTGTTTGTCGTTCCTGATCGGGAACTGACCAATTCTCAGCCGTTGATTATCTACCTGTATATTGTGAAAATTCGCTTTTTCATTTATTGGGTTGAATAAAAAATGATTCTGCTGGAGGTTGGCAGATTTAAATATCATTTGTTCCTTGTTATCCACTATCTGGATAAAAGTAGGATTAACTTCTACCTTTTTATGTTCTGCCTCTTCCCATTCGGGCATTTTATTTATGATGATGCTATCTCCCTTCCAGTCAAGGTTATTGATGATCTCCTCCTTTTCAAGAAGGATGTCACTATCCAGGTGCCGGTAGGAACTGTAATACACCACTGCATAAATCACCATGAATACCATAGCAGTTATTATGGCAACCGCCAAAGTATTGAAAAGCGCAATCCTTTTTTTAAAGCTCAGTTTCATCACTTATTCATTAATCCCGTAGCCTACCCCGCGTGTGGTTTGAATGAATGATTCCTCTCCGGGGCTATCTAATTTTTTTCTTAGGGCATTTATAAAAACATCTATTACTGAAGTGTCTTTATCAAAATGAATATCCCATATTTTTTCAATGATTCTTGTCCTCCGGCATACCTTACCTTTATTACGAAGTAAATATTCCAGTAATGCAAATTCTTTTTGAGTAAGTTCCACAACCTGGTTATGTTTGGTAACACGGTGTGCTTCTGTATCCAGGATGATTTCCCCTACAGTAAAATTATTTTGTTCGCCCTGTTTGTCTCTTAGTAAAACTTTTATACGAGCCAATAATTCTTCAAATGCAAATGGCTTTTTCAGGTAATCATTAGCACCGGCTTCCAGTCCAAAAACAGTATCATCAACCGTATCTTTTGCTGTTAAAAAAATAACCGGAACCGTTTTATCTTCTTTCCTTATGCTTCTGCATATTTCTATTCCACTTACACCTGGTAACATCCAGTCAAGCAGAAAAATATCATACTCATCTATATTAGTCATAGCCATATCAAGTCCTTGCCTGCCATTGAAAGCAACATCTACGGCAAAACCCTCCTCCTGTAGTCCGTCTCTTATAAATCCTGCAATGGCAGCTTCATCCTCCACTAATAAAATTCTCATACTGGTAAGTTAAAGAAAAAAGTTGCAAGTGTTATTTTTCTTCGGCATCGGGACTTGTGTTTGAAAAATCCGGTAGTGCCAGTTCCACGCCTGCGCCATGTTTGTAAACCAATTGCCCGCCCAGGTATCCTGTTCTGGCAATAAAACTAATTACTGCTGCAAAAAGTATTACGGCAACAATCCTGGCCCATCGTTTATTATACTTAACAATCACAATGGTAAGATAGGTAATAGCTGTAATAATGGTGAGCCAAAGGCTGATGGTGGCAGCCTGCTCATGTAACTCTATCGCTGTTTTTAGCGAGCCGGCTTCAATGCCTTCCCCTGCTGAATTCCCGGTAAAGTAGGAGGCTATAGTACCCAGGGCACCCAATAACAAAAGGTAAAATGCAGCTCTTTTATAAAATTCTTTTTTTTTCGTCATCAATGCTGTCAATTCCGACAGGAACCCTATCACTAACAGTGCAATCGGAAAGTGAATAAGCATTGCATGAAGATGTGTTGCAGTTATCATAACTTTTTTTACAAAATTGATACTACAAGGGTTTGAAAGAGATTAGGTTATTCTTAAGATTGACTTAAGAAATAGCGGGCGATATGAATAGTGGTTCATTACCAGGCTACAACTGAATTTGGGAAGCGGTACAAAAATAATACAATGGATGACTTAATATGACATAAACTTTCTGTATTCTCTTGCACGAAAAGAATTTGCTTTTGTTCGCTTTAGATACGATTTGTCGATGGTTTTTTTTCCCGGTTATGTTATGCAGATCATGAAAACACGGTTCTCTGGTATATGATTGTCAATATTTTAATGTTGTACATTTTGTACAAGTTTCCAACAAAATTGAGTTCTAACTGGAAGGCATAGCCGCATTTTTTTAATTGTATATTGGCCAGGCGAAACAAGATAGATAACGTTAATTTATTTGCCCAAAATTTTTGCACCAAATATTATCGTTACAAGCAACAATACAATAAAAATGAAAAACAGAATTTTTGCGATGGAAGCTGCCCCGGCTGCGATACCGGTAAATCCAAAGATAGTCACAACGACGGCTATTATAAAAAATATACCTGCTTATTTAAGCATAAAATAAATTTAGAAGTGATGGTTAAAAATGCGTGCCGGATTTTAGCTGTTGTTTTTTAATAGGTGGCGACACGATCGGCGGCCAAAGCTTCAGCCGCTTTTTTGAATTGCATGTATTTATTTTCCCGGCATTCATCTTCATTTTTGTCGGCTATCATTTGTACCACGTTATCAGAAACGGCATTTCTGAACCTGCAAAAAATGGCAGGCTTGTAGATCCGCGAACATAAAGGGCGTGGTATAACAATATGCTCAAAGAAAAAGGCGTTCCATTCTGGCCCGATGCTGCCTGGCGGGATGCATTTTTTTCTGCAATAGTTGTCATTGCTATCGTTTGAATTACAGTGTTCATAGGTCCGCCTGCACTTACCAATCAGCCAAACCCATCGTCCATAAATGCAATGCCTGCGCCTGACTGGTATATGCTGCCCATCTTTGCGCTTTTTGCTTTGATGCCACCAAAAATTGAATCGTACGTAATTGTTATTGGCCCCATTTTTACCGTTATATATTTATTAGTGCTCCCATTTATTTCCAATAAAGGCGAAAGAAGTCCGATCAGGAGACCGTGGGCAATATTTGGTTGTATATGCGTAGTTGTTTTTATCATTAGCCTGTTAGTTGTGGGCATGCAATCTCCCTGGTCGCCCGACTTTACAACTGAAGCCCTTACTATCAAAAATATAAAAGTCAAAAATCCTGGTGTGGAGATTCAAAATGGCGTTAGCTTATTTTATTCAAAAGGTTGTCAATACTGTCATAAGATAAACGGTTACGGCGGATTGAAGGGGCCTGGCCTTACTATTATTGGAAGAACCTTAAATGCCGGGTAAATGGAAGTTAGAATCGTTAATGGCGCAGCCAATATGCCAGCTTATGGGGGGTATCATAAAAAAAGAAGAAATGAATGCTATTATCGCATTTCTGGCGTCGTAGAAATAGCTATAATGAAAATTTGCAACATACTTTTTTATTAACGGACCATACTTCTATAATTTATATTTCGTTGCTTAAATATTCTTCAGAATAGGAACATTAGTTTGCTAATTGTGGAAGATATTGGTCAGGCCCCAAAATTTTTGGTATGTCACCAGGACGCTGAAGTTGTAAAAATGACCTTCAAGAAATTTTATCATATTAAACATTTTTGGCATTTATTTTGTGTATTTGAAAATAGCATTATGTTTTTTTAGATCGCTACAGCAAAAAATTTTATCCATTATTAGTTACATAAAATTTTAAACCTTAAAAAGTTTACGATATGTATAGAACTGCCCCCGACACCGAAAGACCGCTTACTACTTCGATGATTGAACGGTTAATGGAATGCCATGAAAGGGAGATGATGAATTTGTTTCCTTGTAAGGCAACCGCGCAGGGCGCAAAAGGCCTTGTAGACAGAGGTTTGCTTCGGGCAGAGTTTATTAAAGACGGAGACGGAAAGCGTTATATGTGTGTTCTTCTTACGTTAAAAGGCAGGCACTACCTGTCGAACCATTTATAGTTTTCATTTCACGGGTCGATATAAAGTAGTATAGTTGAAAAAAATTCTCATTGCTAATAACGACGAAGGCAATTTCATTGCCATGTGCTTATGTATTTGAGAGAACTGGATATTTTTTTGAACATTCGCAGGATGCATTGAGATCAGTACAGGATATAATTGATGTTAATTCAGAAATCATTCAGATGAATTTGAAAATACCATCGGGGAGCAAGGCGATATAAGACTTAAATAAAAATTCCGCGCGAACAAAATTCCTGTGGTTCTATTTTCTGTCACTGGTGACCTGTGGAACATTTTGGGGAATAATTTCACCTCACAAATCTCAATGGGAGATTTTGCAAATATTAAATGCTTTTACCATGTAGACTGCAATAATTTTACTTCGCAACGCAACAGCATTATTCCGTGAATCATATGCTGCGTTTTATTTATAAGCCCGTGAAGAGCAGTTGTCAATTCATTATTTCATATTTCATCTTTTTTTTCCTGGTGGGTGTCTCCGCTGACATTCCTGGGTTAATATTTATTCTTTCAAAATAAAATGAGGCTTCTTTTAAATATTCAAGAGAATGAAAAAATTTCCGGTCATTGAATGATATTTATTTTTGCACATCAATTATCAGGCAATGGAAAATTCTTCAAAGAGAGAAGAAATAAAAATGATTATCATAGAAAGTGATCCCGGACTTTAGATGTATTTCGTTCGGTAATTACCTTTGATAAAAAAGAAAACGTTGATAAAAATAAAGAGATCATGAAAAAAATACTTATATCCATATTGTGTTTTTCCTTACCCGGGATGTATTGTATGGCACAGGAGGGCTTGCATATTCTAAAAATAACATCCTCAAATACTTCTTTTCCTGATACCGGGCGCATGCAGGGTCACACGTATGATGGCAATTTGTATGACGCTCCTCAGCATTATATGGATAGTTCGGTGATGCTGCTTGTACCACAAAACCTGGAAGCAAAGAAACAGGTTGATTTTATATTTTGGTTTCATGGCTGGCGCAATAATATTGATACTGCCATTGTAAAATATAAACTTGCCAGGCAGTTTTCAGAGGCTAAATTAAATGCTGTGCTGGTATTGGCTGAAACAGCTAAGGATGCTCCTGATAGTTATGGTGGCAAACTGGAACAACCGGGCGTATTTAAAAATTTGCTTCAAGATGTATTAAGTGAACTAAAGAAAAAAAAGATGATCCCGGCAAAATGTGCGTATGGGAATATACTATTGGCGGGCCATAGCGGGGCTTACAGGGTGATGGCAAATATTGTACAAAATGGAAATGTTCCCGTAAAGGAAGTGATCCTGTTTGATGCATTATATGGTGATACGGGTAAGTTTTTGAACTGGATACAAGCTGATACCCATAATCGATTTGTAGATCTTTATACCGACTATGGCGGCACTGATGAAGAAAGCAAAACAATGCCCGGTAAATTACATGCTGTACACGCCAGTGCAGATACCATTGAGGAAAAAGATGTAACCGGCAGTTTTTTACGGGCTAACAGGATTGTTTTTATACATAGCTTGAATAAACACGATTACATTATTAATGATCCTGATAATTTTAGATTATTCATAGAAAACACGCCGTTTTTAAAAAGACTGGAATAATAAAAAATATCCCAGGCAAATAAAAAAAGTTGCAGCAATCATAAAGAATGCTGCAACCGGAAAGATAGCCGAAGCCATCCAATCTATTACCTTACTGTATAATCATAGCAATCGCTCGTTAGTACCGTAGCTAAAGTAACTGCATCCACAACCTGGAAATGTATATGAAATGGAGTGCCATGGGCAACAGATGAAATGTTCCGCCATAAATCAACATGCCCGTCACCTTTTGAATTTGTCATGATATCCTGTGGTGTTAATCCCAACCCGAGTGTGAGCCAGGCTGTGCTTGCGCAGCCAGGGTTTGCTATAGGGTCTACTGCACGCTGTAACAAATAGGAATGATTGGGCTCAAGGTTGTGAACCCACGTATTCAAATCGATAATCCTTGTCGTATCCGGATCCTGGCGAAACTCCAAGTAGCCGGAACCACCGTGTAATGATTTTGCAACTGCCTTAAAAACAACATTCAAATTGTAGCCGGAATCGTCAACGGGTGGCGGTTCTTTTTTACAACTAAATAATGTGGTTACCAATACAAGAGTGAAAACTGCTTTGCATATTTCACTTAACGAAGTTTTTGTTTTCATAATAATAATTTTAAAGTTTTTATTGATGGATTAAATCTATACCAGCTTTAAAAAAATTATGCAGTGTAATGAGAATTTTGCGGGAACAAATGAGAGATTGACGGGAGGCAATAAATTTTTATACCGAAAGATGCGTTATTAATTTAAGCAATTCTTCTTTTTTAGAACGGGCAACCGGTACCGTCATATCGTTATTCAATACTAAATAGCCACCTTCGCCTTTTACATAGCGTATGGCATACTGCAGGTTTACCAGGAAAGAATTGTGCACCCTGAAAAAGGGCTCCATATCCAGCAGGTCTTCCACTTGCTTAAGCGTTTTTGAAATAAGTATTTGCTGTCCGTCGTTCAACCGGACAGTTGTATAATTATTTTTGCTCTCACAAACGATTATGTTATTTAACGGAACTAATTCATAACTATGCATGGTAGGCAAAGCGATTTTTTGAAAAGAAAGATCATTGCTTTTTTTGATATGGCTTAGCAATGCATTAAGCTGTTTTAATGAATCCCTATGGGTACGGCTTATAAATTTATCGACAGCTTCACACAGTTCATCCTTATTAATAGGTTTAATAAGGTAGTCAAGCGCTCCAAATTTAATGGCACGGATGGCATACTGGTTAAAACCTGTTGTAAAAATGATGTCGAAATTAATCTCCTTTAATTTCTCAAGCATTTGAAACCCATTCATAACAGGCATCTCAACATCCAGGAAAATAAGCTGAGGTTGCAGGCGATAAATTTGCTGCAAGGCTTTCTCTGCCGTATCGCATGTATCCAAAATTTCTATTCCAGGGCAATATTTTTGTAATTGCGAAGCAAGACTATCGGAACAATGTTTTTCATCATCAATTATCAGTGCCGTAATCATTTGTTATGCAATTAAAATTTATATAACCTTTACCGGAATTTTAATATCAACAGATGTACCTGCAATTTCGCCGTATTCATTTCTTTCATCAGAGATGGTAACTCCTGCATCTTCCTTGTTTAAAGAATGGGTTAGTTGAAGCCTATGCTCTGTGAGTTGTATCCCTAGCGATGTTTTATCTTTTTCTTCTTTGGCTGCCAGTGAGTTTGCTTTTGTTCTGCCTATCCCATTATCTGCAATCTTACAATGTAATATACTATTTTGAAGACTCATATTTATTATGATGTTTCCTTTTACGTTTTTGTTTCCCTGTAATCCGTGCCAGATAGCATTCTCAACAAATGGCTGCAGCAGTAATGAGGGAAGCAAAGTGTTGGAGGTGTCAATTCCATTTGTATGGATTTCATAGGCAAAAGGTATTTCAAAACGTAGCGCTTCAAGATCCATATATAATTGCAAACAAAACAATTCATCTTCCAGCGGAATGAACGCTTTTCCCGATTGCTGTAAAACAATCCGGATAAGTTTGGCAAATTTGGTAAGATGATCCGCTGCCATTTCTGGTTCGTTTGCTGTTATAAACCGATTGATTGAATTCAGGCAATTAAAAATAAAATGAGGATTCATTTGAGCACGCAATGCCTGCAATTTCAACTCCGTTGCCTGTTGTTGCATTTCGTTGCTGATTCTTTCACTCTCCAACTTTTGCAGGCTGAATTCTTTTTCAATTATTTCATGGCGGTTTGCTTCATTTTTTTGTTTCAATCTTATATTTCTAAAAATTATGAAACCCAATAATAGCAAAACCAACACACCGCTAATAAGTATGTTTTTCTCAAACGATTCACTTTTTAATTGCGTATTGCTGAGCTGTAGTTTTTGTTGATTGATTAGTTTTTCATTATTGAGTAATTCAATCTTTGCTTGCTTCTGTTCATCTTCTGTAGCTGCTTTACTTATAGCAATTTTTTTACTGAAATCACTCAGCGCTACAGAATCTTTCATGGAAGTATATTGCCTGTAATAGAAATATGCACTATCAACATCGTGAATGTGATCATATAAAATGAACATTAACTTATTGCCATCACGGATGTATTGCCTGGCTTTGTGAGCAATAGCCTCTTCTAAAAGTTCTCTTGCAAAATAAAATGCTTTTGCATATTCCTTTTTCCCTTCGTAACTTCTTCCAATATCAAGTAATAATCTCATCACATAATTCTTATCATTATTTTTTCGCGAAAGTTTCAAACCATCATTAAATACTACAAGTGCTTTGTCATAGTCTTTGGATGCAAGAAGTGCTTCAGCGGTTCGAATCCCCGGAAGCATGATGGAGTTGCTTCGAATCGTAAGAGATTTAATAGTCCGCGTGTATGCTTCCTCCTTACTCAATGACGAATCATATTGTTCAGGCAAATAATAAACATCACCAACATCAACTAAAGGATACCATATAATAGATGATTCTTTCGGAAATGCCAGGCTTTGAAAGTAAAAATTTAATGCAGTTTTATTGTCGCCCGCTAAAAGGTAAAGGTCCCCGATCTTTGCCAATACAATCGCAGTATTGTAGGAATCGTCAATGCTCTTGAATACCTCAAGGCTATGATTAAAATATTCAAATGCTTTTTCATAGTTGCCACTTTCAAAACTAATAGCGCCCATTATTGCAATGGCTTCACCTAATTCTTTATAGTTATTTGACTTTTGAGAGATTTGAATTAATGTGTCACATACTGCTGCTGAGCGATCGAAATAACTTTGGCAAAACAATGCCAATGCAAGATTCATATAAGTTTCCGTCAATGCTTTTTCATCGCCTAAGTTTTTGTATTGCCGGATAGTTTCCAGGCATATTTTTTCCTGGAGCGGAAAATTTCGAAAGCCCAGGCCAGCTATACGTGCCTGGCTGTTCATCGACATTACCATTCCGCGCTGGTAATTGATCGCTGCTGATTCGGTGTAGGCCTTTTCTGCATATAGCTTTGCTGAATCTGACTGTAAATAGGTATATAGTAAACTCAATACATTCAGTGAATCAACCCGGGCGCTGCCATTTAAAAAAGGGAGTGCCGTTTTGAGACTTTCGATTTTTGTTCTTTGAGCGTAAGTATTACAGTAGAGTACTAATATGGTGAATAAAATATAAGGCGCTTTGCCGAAAAAAAATTTCCGGCTTTCTTTAACCAACCCGATAAGATGAAAATAGCCAGGCATAATAGTGTTTTTAAGAAATTCTTCCGCAAAAAACAGCTTGTTTTGCAATATCAATTTTTCTTTTCACGGGCTATGGTACAAATAAAAAATACTTCTACATTTTTTTTCGCTTTTTATTCCGGAAGCCCAACCTTGTTAACCATTTCATGAAATCTTTTATCGGTTTCAATGCTGGTCCAGCGGGGATCTGTCTTCAACCACACGAGCCAATTGGAGCGTTCGTCAAATGCTTTATTCAGCCATAAAAATGCCTGTTCTTTTTTATTCATCGAAGCGTATACCAGCGCCACACCATAGGCGGTAACAAACTTTTCTGATGACAGGGAATTTAAGGCGTCTAATATTTTTTGAGCATTTACATCATCACCACTTTCCCCATACACGTTACCAATAGCTGCCAGGGCAACCGGCCAATCCACTGCAACAGCCAAAGCTTTTTTATATTCATCAATAGATTCAGGATACATTTTCTTTCCCTGGTAGGAGCGCCCAAGCCATAGGTGAGCGAGTACAAATTTTGGATTCATTTGCAGGGTCGACTGCAACTCTTTAATAGCAGTATCGTAGTTGCCGCGATAATAAGAACTAAACCCCATATCGGTATTGATGGGCACGGAAAGAGGGTCAATTTCTTTAGCCTTTTTTAATATAGTGGTTGCCTCATCATATCTTTCCATGGCGGTGAGGTAATAACCATACATATCCAACGCAATTTCGTAGTTTGGATTTAAGGCAATTGCCATTCTTAATTCCTGCTCTGCTGCTGCCCAATCCCAGTCATA
>JBDTOV010000063.1:0-27890 GCA_039933035.1 Ginsengibacter sp.
GCCTCAGCAGTTAAACCCATTCCTAAATAATAATCAGGCGTTTCCGAAGCTACAGAGTAAGCAGGCACCGTTTTCCATCCCGAGGTGGGAACCATGCTCATGCTTTCCGTACCACCGGCAATTATACAATCAGCCATCCCGGTTCTTATTTTTGCTGTCGCAATGGCGATTGTTTCCAGGCCGCTTGCGCAATAACGGTTAACTGTCATACCGGGAACTTCAATCCCAAGCGCTCTTATACTGATCATCCTTCCAATCTGTAAGCCTTGTTCTGCTTCGGGTACGGCATTTCCAACAATGAGGTCGTCCACTCTCTTACTATCCAGTTGCGGTACGCTTGCCAGCAATCCATTAATTACATCTACTGCTAAATCATCGGGGCGGTAAAAGCGAAATCCTCCGCGTTTTGCTTTCGTAACTGCTGTTCTATAACCTGCTACTATATATGCTTCCATAAATTATTTTTTAATCTTTGTCTGATAAAATGGGTCCTCCCTTTCCTATGCCCCTATATGTTTCAATAACCATTCGATGGTGTATCTTTTATTTCGTAACGTAGAATTATCATGTGCTATCCCGGAATTTATAGTTATCCTGTCTGATAAAGAAGTCTAGGTACAATATGATTTTTTATTAAAGTTAATGCTTTTGTCTTAAGCAATTTAATGTCAAAAACCAGCAAATATCTATCCCAAATAGTTGGCAACAATAGGGACTCTCCTTCCAACTCCAAAAGCTTTTGGAGATACGCGAATGATCGGGCAAAACTGGTTTCTTTTATATTCATTTTTATTTACCATACTTAAAATTCTATCAACCAGCGCGGCATCAAATCCCTTTGACTTTATCTCTGCAGGTCCCTGCACTCTTTCGATGTACTGGTATAATATTTTATCCAGTATATCATATTCCGGCAGGCTGTCAATATCCTTTTGTTCGTGTCTTAACTCAGCAGAAGGAGCTTTTAAAATAATATGTTCGGGAATGATTTCCTTATCAGAATTAATAAACTTCGCCAGTTCATATACCTGTGTTTTATAACAATCTCCTATTACACCCAGGCCCCCGGCCATATCCCCATACAACGTTCCATACCCTGTAGCCAGTTCGCTTTTATTCGATGTGTTGAGTAAAATATAACCAAACTTGTTAGCAAGCGCCATAAGAAGGTTGCCTCTCGTACGGCTCTGAATATTTTCTTCTGCAACATTAAAAGGCAGGTCTTTGAAAAATGGCTCCAGCTCTTTTATAAATTGCGTGTAGATATTTTTTATGGAAATTATATCATAAGGATTGCCAAGATGCTTACTTAGTTTTTCTGCATCATTCACAGAGTGTGCAGTTGAAAATTCCGAAGGCATCAATATGGCTCTTACATTTTCTTTGCCCAAAGCTTTACAGGCAAGTGCAAGGGTTACCGCGCTATCAATACCTCCGCTGCTTCCAATGATCGCCCTGGTGAATCCCATTTTTCTAAAATAATCGCTTATTCCCAGGATGACCGCTTCATACACCTGTGAAATATTTAGTCCGGGTGTATACAATAAAGGATCCGGCAACTCATTGGGCATCGCAATAGCAGGTTCAACGATACTGGCATCTATAGTGCCATCATCATTAAGCGTTACTTCAGTTATTTCTTCTTTAAATTGAGGAAGCTGGAGGCAAAGGTTAGCGTCTTTGTCAAACACCAATGATGCTCCGTCAAACACAATTTCTGTTTGACTGCCCACTGCATTGCAATAAATAAGGGGCAGCTTATATTTTAAAACGTTGGCTTTTATGATTGCCTTCCGGTCTTCAATATGGGTATAATCAAAAGGGGATGCAGAAATATTTATCATCAGATCAGGCTGCTGTGGCATTAAAATATCCATCGGGCAAATGCGGTATAACGGATTATCCCCCAGGTTCCAAATATCTTCACAAATAGTCAGCGCTATTTTTTTTCCCTTAAACCGGATTACATCCCAGTTGAAAGCAGGTTCAAAATAACGGTATTCGTCAAATACGTCATAAGTAGGCAGGCACGTTTTATGAACGATATTTTTAATTTCTTTTTCATATAAAAAAAATGCAGCGTTAAAAAGATTCTTGCCCTCTCTCGCCGGATTTCGATCCGGTGAACCGACTATTACCCCGATAGTATCAGCATGTTCTTTTACGATATCAATGCTTTTATAACATTTATTAATAAAATCATTAAAATCAAGGAAGTCCCGTGCCGGATAGCCACAAATGGACATTTCGCTAAAAACGACCAGGTCGGCATTATTATTTTTTGCAGATTGTATGGCATCAATAATCTTACCGGTGTTGCTTTCAAAATTACCTATATGATAATTTTGCTGTGCAATAATAATTTTCATTTTGCAAAATTAGGAGAATAAAGATCAAAGGTTTTTTCAATTAACAAAGTGCTATTCTTTTTTTTCTTTTATTTGGGGTATGAAGAGAATATTGATACTATTGGCCTGTGTTGTTTTATTTATTTCCTGTAAAAGCAAAAAAAATATCCCTGATGTTTCGGGCATAAAAGTAAACCTGGAAACAAAACGATACGAGCGCGATTTCTTTTCTTTAGATACCACGAATATTGCTTCTTCTGTTGCAGGGCTTGTAAAAAAATATCCCGGGTTCACACCTGATTTTATAGAAAATATTCTTGGACTGGATGTTGATAGTTTATTAATTCCCGGTAATGCACAGGGTAGCGCCGTAAAATTGTTTCTTCATGATTACAGGCCGGTTAAAGATTCATCGGATGTAATCTACCGTGATTTTAGTAAAGAAACCGCGGATATAAAAAATGGATTGCAATTTGTGAAATATTATTTTCCTGGATACAAATTGCCACAGTCGATAATAACTTTTATAGGTCCCATCAATGCAAACTTTGAAACATCATTTGGCACCCAGGGCGATATCATTACGCGGGAAGGTTTGGGAGTAGGACTACAACTGCATCTCGGTAAAGATTTTTCATTATATAAAAGCCAGGAAGGGCAGGAGCAATACCCTGAGTACCTTGCCAATAATTTTGACGCGGCACATATAACGGTTAACTGTATGCGAAATATTATTGACGACCTTTATCCTGACAAAACCAATGGCAAAGCACTGATAGAGCAAATGGTTGAAAAAGGGAAGCGGATATATCTTCTTACAAAGTTCTTGCCCAATTACCCGGAATATGAATGTTTTGGATATACCGAAAAGCAGTTACAAGAATCCTATAAAAACGAAGCGGTGATTTGGGATTTCTTTTTAAACAATGACCTGCTCTACAATTCAGAATCGAATATCATTAAAAATTATATTGGAGAAAGCCCCAAAACACAGGAACTGGGAGAAGATGCTCCCGGAAACATAGGTGCCTTTTCAGGGATGCAAATTGTAAAAAAATATTTGGAAAAATTTCCGGAAACAACGCTTCCCGGGCTGATGAAAACAGGTGCGGATGAAATATACAGTAAGGCCAAATATAAACCGAGGAGTTAGTTCAGCTTTAGAGGAACCACCATTTCAAAAGCGGGGATATTTACGAGAAATGTTTTTTTGTTATGGCTGTTTTCCATAAAATAGACACCATGCATTTTACCCATTTCACTCTTCAGGTTACACCCGCTGACATACTGGTATTTTTCTCCGGGGTTTATCAGGGGTTGTACTCCTATCACTCCTTCACCCTCCACTTCCCGATTTTCTGCATTGCTGTCAAAAATATACCAGTGCCTTCTTAATAATTGTACCGGGAATGTATTATTATTCTCTATGGTAATGCGGTAGGCAAACATGAACTCGCTCGTAACGGGGTTACTATATTCCGGCTGATAAAATGTTTCAACACTTATGGTTACACCTTCTGATATTTTTGAAATCATATTCATGTTGCTTGGTTATAAAGTTATCAAAACTCAGTAAAATATGTTGAGATATTTTAGTTCTTTATTTAAGTAAATATACGACAACAGAAAAACTACGGTTTTTTTGCCTTTTTGTAGCCCATTTTATGCAGCCATTGAAAAATTTTTTCCCTGTTATCTCCCTGTATTATTATCCCGTTATTTTTTACTGAGCCCCCTGTGGCACAATAAGATTTTAATTGTTTGCCCAGTTGCTCAAGATCAGCGGGAGTGCCGCAGAATCCCTCTACCAAAGTAACCAGCTTTCCTCCACGATGTTTGGCGTCCAGCCTTACTTTAAGCAATTGTTCCGATACTGGTAAGGTAACCCCTGTGCCAGTTTCATCAACAGTTTTAAAACCCAGGTCGGTTGAATAAACTATTCCACCGGGAACATATAACTTTTTCTTCGGCATATTATTGTATTATTCTTGCTTTTAAGCTCAAATCTAAACTGGTTGCCTGGTGTATAATTGCCCCGCTTGAAATAAAGTCAACACCAGTTGCCGCATAGGATTCAAGATTTTCATAGTCGATTCCGCCGCTTGCTTCTGTTTCACAGGTTCCACCAATTATTGTAAGCGCTTCTGTAATTTGTTGAGGCAGAAAATTGTCCAGCATTATTCTATCGACTTTTCCAAAGCTGACAACTTTTTTTACATCTTCCAGGCTACGAGTTTCTACTTCAATTTTTAATCCTGGCTTTTTTTCCTGCACATACTTCCAGGCTTTCATTATTGCGGGCTCTATACCACCTGCATAGTCAATATGGTTATCCTTTAGCATAATCATATCATACAGGCCAAACCTATGATTAAATCCGCCACCAATACGCACAGCTTCTTTTTCAAGCAACCGGAAGTTAGGAGTGGTTTTTCGTGTATCCAGCAGTTTGGTATGATACCCTTTCAACCTGTCAACAAATTTTTTTGTAAGGGTGGCTATACCGCACATACGCTGCATACAGTTAAGCGTAAGTCGTTCACAGGTAAGTATGGTATAAGTTTTTGCTTCCAATTCAAATGCTATTTCCCCGGTATGCATAGCATCTCCATCTTGTTTATATTTTCTTATCACAGACGTCGGATCTGCATAAGCAAATATTTTTTCAGCTACGTTAATGCCCGCTATAATCCCTTCATCTTTTATTTTAAGCAAAGCGATTCCCCTGGCTGTGGGGTCAATACAAGCAAGAGTTGAATGGTCACCATCGCCAATGTCTTCAGCTAACGCATTTTGAATAAGATGGTGAAGTTGCTTTTCGAAAAGCACGGGATCATTCATATAAACAAAAATAGAACATGGATGTGAAAACTACGCATTATGCAAATCATTTTGCAAATGAAAGACCCTGCTGGCGCAAGGCTGTACGCTGTCATAAATGGCTTCATTAATTTTCGAAGCGCAACTCCTGCAATAAGTCCTTGTCACCTTTTTGTTTCATGAAAATCGTAGTACGAAATGTACCATTATTGGTTTTTAGATTTCCAATGCAGAACTGGGAACCGGCGTTTTCGCTTGAATGAAGTACCTCAAAATCCTTTACCTGGTTTGAGGCAAAGAAATCACGCAAAACCTGTTCTGCCTGGCCTTTGCTGAATGAATTACTTTTCCCGGGCATGGTAATTTCTATTGTATTATCAAAAAATTTGGAAACCTGGGCCGCATCACCTGATTTCAATGCCAGTACAACTTCACTACATGAGACTGAAACAAAAGAAGAGATAGTAAAAAAGATTGCTAAAGAAAGTAGAAAATTTTTCATAGTAATAATAATTGCATTACATGATATTTTACGAAAAACGTGCCAACATGATATGTTATTTTTTGATATAAAATAATAAACTCATATACCCGTGAAGTTAAACAATTTATAGTTTGTTTAGATTGAATAATTTAGCTTTGAAAAATGGAAACACAAAAAGCGATTTTAATAATAATGGATGGATGGGGATTGGGTAAAACGAAAGAAAGTGATGCAATTCAAAACGCCAATACTCCTTTCGTAAGTTCACTTTATAATAAATATCCTCATAGCACCCTGGTCACGTGTGGCAGGGCAGTAGGTCTGCCGGACGGGCAAATGGGCAATAGTGAAGTTGGTCATTTGAACCTGGGCGCGGGCCGCATTGTTTACCAGGAACTGGAGAGAATAAATGTTGCGATAGAACAAGGAGAATTTGCAGAAAACCCGGTACTTTTAAATAGTATTCATTATGCAAAAGCAAATAATAAATCTTTGCATTTAATGGGTTTGGTAAGTGACGGTGGGGTGCATTCCCATATCAACCATTTAAAAGCAATTACTTCTATATGTAAAAATCATGGTCTGGAAACTGTATATATTCATGCGTTTACGGATGGCCGTGATACTGATCCGAAAAGCGGGCTTAATTTTTTGAAAGAACTACAGCAGCACCTGGAAAAATCTACCGGTAAAATTGCGACGGTGACCGGCCGTTATTATGCAATGGACCGTGACAAGAGATGGGAAAGAATACAACTTGCTTATAATGCTATAGTTCATAGAACAGGTGAAGTAACTGGTAATATTTTTTCTGCAATTAGCTCGTCGTATGAACAGGATGTTACCGACGAATTTTTGAAGCCATTGATCAATGAAGCTACGCCTGGATCGGAACTGAAAGACGGTGATGCCGTTATTTGTTTTAATTTCCGGACAGATCGCTGCAGGGAAATCACAGAAGTACTTACTCAAACAGCATTTCCTGAGTATCATATGAAACCTTTGCAATTAGATTATACAACGATGACCCTGTATGATCATAAGTTCAAAAACATTCATGTTATTTTTGAAAAAGATGATTTGGTAAAAACGATAGGAGAAGTTTTAGCAGACAATAATAAAAAACAAATCCGCATTTCCGAAACCGAAAAATACCCTCATGTAACTTTTTTCTTTAGCGGCGGACGGGAAGTACCTTTTGAAGGTGAAAACAGGATTATGATTCCCTCACCAAAAGTAGCCACTTATGACCTTCAACCCGAGATGAGCGCTTATGAAGTAACAAAAGCTTTGCTTCCTGAAATAAACAAACAATCTGCAGATTTTATTTGCCTGAATTTTGCAAATGCAGACATGGTTGGGCATACCGGTGTTTGGGATGCCGTAATAAAGGCAGTAGAAACCGTGGATACCTGCGTAAAAGAAATAGTAACGGCCGCTTTGGCAAATAACTATACTGTGTTTCTAACCGCCGACCACGGAAATGCAGACTATATAATAAATGAAGACGGAACACCCAATACAGCCCATACAAAAAATCTTGTACCGTTTTTCATTATTGACAAAAAATGGAAAGGAGATGTAAAGCCCGGCAAGCTTGGAGATATAGCGCCTACCATTTTAACCATGATGCATCTTCCTATTCCACCACAAATGACAGGCGATATATTGATTAATGCATGACTTCACACAAAAGTAATTGATGAGAAGAATAGTCAGAATCGCTTTACTAATCCTGCGTTAATCATTAGCCGCCTAGCAGCCTCATAAATAAAAAGCCATATCGTCGTCGGCAGATTCCGTACATATTGACACGGCGGCCAGTAATCTAATGGCCAGGTTTTAAAGAACCAGTAGGTTATTTTTTACAAAAAGAGTTACCTATTTGCCTTTCCCGCTCATTATTAGTTTGCTCCGGTTACCGCCGATGGATTATTTTTATTGGCAAAGCAGCTTTTATCCTTATTTTTTGTCATATCTTAGTAGGGTTAAACCAAGCAAAAATTATGACAGAAGAGCTAATGCTTCAAGGCTGTCTTGAAAACCTTGCATCTGCGCAGGAAGCGTTATACAATCGTTTTAGCCCGCGGATGCTGGGAGTTTGTTATCGTTTTGCGCGGAACCGGGAAGACGCTGAAGACATGATGCAGGAAGGATTTATTAAAGTGTTTACCCAGATTCGGCAGTTCAGAGGCCAGGGGGCGCTGGAGGGCTGGATAAGGAGAATTATAGTACATACATGCATAAATGTATTAAAGAAGAATAAAAAGTTTACTGATAGTGTAGATATTTTTCATGCACATAGCATGTACCTGAATGAAAATAACATTCCTTCGATATTACAGGCAAAGCAGGTTGTGGAATGTATTAGGTTACTGCCGGTCGGTTATAAAACTGTATTGAACCTGTATGCAATTGAAGGTTATTCACACAAAGAGATTGCAACAATTCTGGATATTGAGGAAAGTACCAGCAGGTCACAATACACAAGAGCGAAATCTATGCTTGAAGATATTCTCTTAAAAAAGAAAATTATTCAGCAGCCAAGAGAAAGTATAAGAATGGTTTCGGGCAGCAATTAAGAAGTAGAAGCATAAGAAGTAATTAACGTACCGTGAAAATAATTTTAACTCTTATTACCAATAACTGAAATTATGTGAAAAATGGAACGTAGATTTTCAATGAACGATTTTGAGCAGTCTTTAAAGGAGCACACCGATGAGTTTAGAATGATCCCTTCGAAAAGAGTTTGGCATGGCATATATAATGATCTTCATCCCGGAAGAAGATGGCCTTCGGTTACCATGTCTTTTTTATTGATATTTACTTTGGTGGTTATCGGTCATCTTAACACCCACAATGGCCGCCTTCCAACTAATCCTACTAATACGATAGCAGGATCAAAAGATTTAAAAGTTTATTTGCCATCAACAGGACTGTCAAATAGTAATCAAAAAATTGCAACGAAAAATGATGAACCGAAAAATATAAACAGGTCGGCTGCTTCCTCGTTACAAACCCGTAATACCAGGTTAAGCGCAGGGGAAACAACACTTAAAAGCCAAAAAGAGAATCTAATTACCGGGCACGTACTTGCGGCTAATTCAAAGCCTATAAATAATTCAAGCCGTCTTTCTGAAGAAAAAACGAACCTTCTCCCGGTATCAATTGCTAAAAGCAACACAAATAATTTTGAACCAAATGATTTTTACGATGCTAACGGGCAGGCGCAAAATAATATTAACCCCGATGGAACTATAAACGAAATAATAAAAGAAAAAGCACTGATAGATTATTTTGGTATCTCCCCCGTCGCCAAAGAAGTTTTTTTAAACGTAAATACTAAGCTGAATGTTGACATGTTTTTATTAAATGAAAATGTTGATAAAGCTATTCGGGCTGAACAGCCTGCAGATAAAGATAATGCTATAGCCAAAATTCATAAAAAGAGGAACAATAAGATCTCGTGGATTTATTTCGCGGATCCGGTGGTAAATAGCGTATCCTTTAGGGGTGAAACTTTAAAACAGGGTTCGGGTATGAATTACTCTCCTGCGGTAGCGATTAATCAAAAACGGAATAAAGTCTTATACAATTCAGCACTGGGGTTAGAAACAGGATTGCAAATGAATTATAAACTTGCTAAAAAACTTCAATTAACCTCGGGTATTCATCTTACCTATTCAGGTTACAAAATTATTTCCAATGAAGTGCATCCGACCTTTGCAACGTTATTGTTGAGAGAACCTGGTACCGGGGTAGCGTATGCTCAAAGTTATATTACCCACTATGGCGATGGCACCGGGCAAACGATCGTCGCATTGCATAACTATAGCTGGCAGGCATCTTTACCCGTGGGTTTCCAATACGAATTTTTTGGGAATGATAAAATACAGGTTAAAGCTGGAGCTGATATAGAACCATCACTCGTTTTTAAAAGTAGTGCTTATATACTCTCTTCCGATGGCAACAATTATGTAAACGACCCATCATTATTACGCAAATGGAATGTCAGCAGTAATTTTGGAGCCTTCGTGTCTTTCAATTCAAGTAAATTCAAATGGCAGATTGGCCCAAATATCCGTTACCAGTGGCTTTCAACCTATCAAAAAGTGTACACAGTAAAAGAACACTTAATTGATTATGGCATCAGGATCGGTATTTCAAAATAATTTTATAGTAGAAAACAAGTAAAATTTATTCTATCATTTTATATTTTAACCTCTGTTTTTTTTAAAAAGCTACTGCTCGTTACCCTGTAGCGGCTCTTTTTAATTCGTAATTTTGCAGATGCAAAAATTTATTAAAGTACTTTGTTCGGTACTTTTAGTGTCGTTGAGTGCCTGTCATAGTAAGAAAGTGAAGCAGGCATCACTTATTAACACTACCAAAGAAAACAAGGATTTTTTTCCCGTTACCGATTTTCTTTTGGGGCAGCTAAATGAAATAGACAGCCTTTCCGTGACCCCCTTAAAAATAACAATTAGTGAAGGTAAGCGTGATTCAGTGTGGCTCACAAAAAAGGACATCAGGGTATTTGCCTTACCATTTCTTCAGCCGGTTATTGATTCAATTTCAATGAAAAATTATTTTACAGAAGTATCCTTTTTAGATCAAACCATAAATGCCATCACCCTTACTTACGATCCAAAAATAAAAATACCCGACTCAATAAAATTGAGTCATTGGGACATTTATATTAATCCTCAGCAAAGCAAAGTTCAAAAAATTTACCTGGTAAAAGAAGAGAATATAATCGGGGGAACTAAAACCACCCAACTAACCTGGAAGGTAAATGCATGGTGTAGTATACGTACGATTACTGAGCAGCCAAACAGTGAACCGCGGATAAAAGAGGAAATAATGAAATGGGATTTGGACGATTAAATTTTGATGAATTCCTTCCAAAGCTTTAAATGAATTAAAATGACATCGGCAGTATTTCAGACCTTAATTAAGACCTTGCCAAATCAGCCGGGGATTTATAAATATTATGATAATAAAGGTGAACTGATCTATGTAGGAAAAGCTAAAAGCATACGCAAAAGAGTCAGCTCCTATTTTACTAAAACTTTTACCGGTTATAAAACACATGAGTTGGTAAGAAGAATCACTAAAATTGAATTTACCATTGTTGACAGTGAGCAGGATGCTTTCCTGCTTGAAAATTCCCTGATAAAACAATTTCAACCCAAATTTAATATTAACCTTAAGGATGATAAATCTTATCCTTACCTCGTTATTAAAAATGAACCTTTCCCAAGAGTGTTCTTAACCAGGTCAAAAATTAATGATGGCTCACAATACCTGGGCCCGTTTACTTCTGTTGGTAAAGTGAGGGAATTGCTGTTATTTATAAAACAAAATGTACAATTACGGACCTGTAAACTTAATTTAACGGAACAGAATATACGAAAAGGAAAATTTAAGGTATGCCTGGAATACCACCTGGGTAATTGTAAAGGGCCATGCGAAGGATTTCAATCCGCAGAAGACTATGCAGAAGGACTGGCGAGACTTAAAAATCTTATGAAAGGAAATTTAAATCCCGTTATCCATCATTTTAAAAATGAAATGGAACAATGTGCCGCCGACATGCAATTTGAAAAAGCAGAACGCATTCGAAAAAAAATTGAACACCTGCAACAGTACAAATCAACATCAAAAGTAGTAAATGAGCATGTAGGGAGTGCAGACGTATTTTCAATTTTAAAAGAAGGGGATATTGCGTACGTAAATTATTTAATGGTCAGTGAAGGAACTATCATACTTACTAAAACAATTGTGCTGGAGCAAAAATTGGATGAGACGGAACAGGAAGTTTTAATATTTGCCATGGGGCAGTTGCGGAATACTTTTACCAGTGAGGCCAGGGAACTCATAGTACCCTTTGCAATGGATTACCCTGAAGAAGATATAACGGTTACTATTCCCAAAGCTGGCGACAAGAAAAAATTATTGGAACTTTCTGAGAAGAATGTTAATTATTTTATAGGAGAATTGACGCGAAAGAAAATGCTTCAGCTAGAAGGAAAAACTGATAAGGAAAAGCAAAGTGTTTTGCAGCAATTGCAAAAGGATCTTCACCTTCCCGATTTACCGGTGCATATTGAATGTTTTGATAATTCCAATTTCCAGGGGAGCTACCCGGTTGCCGCTATGGTATATTTTAAAAATGGCCTTCCTGATAAAGGTGAGTATCGAAAATTCAACATTAAAACAGTTAGCGGAATTAATGATTTTGCAAGTATGAAGGAAGTGGTGACGCGGCGGTATAAAAGGCTTACAAAAGAAAATATATTGTTTCCACAACTTATAATTATTGACGGCGGAAAGGGACAGCTAAATGCTGCTGTTGAGGGATTACATGAAATGGGGCTGCAGGGCAAATCAACGGTAATAGGTCTTGCAAAAAATGAGGAAGAGATTTTTTTTCCCGGTGACCGGCAGTCTATCAAATTGCCATGGGACAGCGGTAGCCTGATGTTGATAAGGAGAATAAGAGACGAAGTACATCGTTTTGGAATTAATTTTCACCGCAATCAACGAAGCCGCGGAACATTTGTGAACGAACTGGAAATGATCAAAGGTATCGGAAAAAATACTGCAGATTCGCTGCTAAAAAAATTTAAATCTGTAAAAAAAATAAAAGAACTTTCCTTTGAAGAGCTTGTTAAAGCTGTCGGCAATTCAAAAGCAGATATTATCATTACATATTTTAGTGCAGCTAAAAAGAAGGAAAACGAAAATATTCATTAAATATTTCTCATAAAAAAGGGCCAGGATAGATATCCAGCCCTGTTTAAAATCCAATATCCTATGAAAAACCGTCATAAATATAGGTGGAAAAGGACAATACTTACGAATAGCCGATCTAATTTTTTCCACATAATACAGGATGCAGGGCATAAAAAGAAGGAAGCACCTTTGCTTCCCCCTTTTAATAATGTAATTTTTGAGTTATTAGTAACTCCACAAATTCTGTTCGTAATCAAATATTTTATTTTTTACATTTTCACCTTCGAGTAATTGCAATATGCGGCTATCTTTTAATCCCTGCTGTTGAGATAATAACTGGTCAAAAGGGTTATCCAATGTACTCTTGATAATACGGCCGTAAAACATACGACTTTCAAAAAGCTCTTCCCAGCTCATGCGCGCCCCGTAGTTTTTGCCATTGTATACTTCATATTTTGCAAATATGGGTCGCATATCAGGATAATACACCCAGAACAGTTCAGTTTCACCTAAGTTAACTCCCTCTGAAGTAATTATGTTTTTAACGGGGGCAATACCCAGAATTCTCCAGAATAGTCTTGAACTTTCTTTATCAAAAATTACTTCTTCTTTTATTCTGAATTTATAAAATGAATCAAGATTTACCTCCGGGGTAGTTTGTTTATAGCCGGTAACATTTCCTAGAGAATCATATATAGGAACAGACACGGGTTCGCCTGATATAATTTTCGCTACATCGGCTACTGTCATAGGCGTAGTAAACCTGTCATCAACATTGCTAAACACGGTAACCCCGCCGTTATCAGGACCATCCTGTATGGCTTTGAAAAGTATAGATATAAACCGCTGGTTGCCGTTATCTTCATTTGCTGCATACCGAAACGGTAAATTCATTTTTTCCCTGGTATCTATTTCCCGCCACACTTTTTCCCGGTAAACTGCATCATCTTCCCGGAGATTTTCATAAGCAAGTGGGGTTCTGTCTTTTACAAGATTGCGTTCAACAGCGTCATCAGGCCGTAAAGATTTTTTCACTACCTGAATTGGAAGACTATCAATAACCGGGGGCGGTGGTGGTGCAATCACAACGGCTGTATCCACGCTAGCCGGGTTTATATTCGCCTTTGTTTTTGAGGTGGTGGTGCGTCTTGCAGTAGTACGTTTTTTTACCGTACGGGTCGTAGCCTTTTTCTTTGCCTGCGCTTCAGCAACGGTACCCCACATCCCAAAACAAAGGGCAAGGACGAGGCATTTTACAATTATAGTTTTCATGGCCATTTATTTATATTTATTCATTAGTATAATACGAAACCGGGTCCGGGAATCGACATAATCGGGCCTCCGGGTCCCTGGACTCTTACATTATCAAAATTTACAGAAGTACCGGGAATACACTTTGCTAATTGTGCCTGAATTCCTGCCAAGCTACCGCCTGAAATTGAGGCTTGTTGCAAGGTAGGAAAATTTGCGCCTGTAAAATAAACCGTCGCACTTACTATATTATAGCGATACTCAAAATCAAAATATTTCAATTCTGCTCTCGCAAATTGCTGGTTTTTGAATACTACTGATTGTACCCTTCCTCCTTCACTTGGGCCGACCATTAAAATTGGCGGAGGAATATTTTTTATTCTGAATTCGTAAGTACTTGGTTTTCCATCCGCATTTACGGTAATGCTTGCTTTACCCGGGGCTGTTACCCGTACATTATATTTGCCTGGGCCACCAGATCCAGCTAAGGTTCCGCCAGACATGGAAACTTTGGTTTTGTCCCAGCCAGTACCCGATGAAATGCTTATTGGGTTATCCACTCCAATATAAAACACATTCATTTTATCAAGCATTACAGCAGCGCCACCAGGTGTACCTACTGTGTATTTTATAGTTTTATGAATTGGTACAAGCTTACCATCTTCACCAGTGAAAGTTCCGTTGACTTCTATAGAATGTTCACCGGCACCACTAACCGTTGTTTTATATTCGCCCTGACCATTTATCAGATTTATTGCACTTCCTCCGACTGTAATATTACTTCTGACAGAAGAACTATATGCGCCTACGCCAGCAGTAACAATTAACTCCTGCCCGGGCATTAAATAATTTGAACTTTGGCCTACCAATACACCTGTTTGATCCATGTGAACTTCAACCGCTCCAATCTGGCTATGACAATACGTTACGACCATATTTTCAGCATTCTTAACGTTATTTTGAAATTTACTAAGCATTGTCAGAGCAGCCACAGTTGGTGTCATGTGAAAGAAGGCCTGGGTGAAATCTTTTTTTGTGCCATCTTGTGAGATCGGAGGTACTGTAGTTACAGGAAATACATTTTTAAATTGTTTCTTAATAGAAGAATCAGGATAGCCGATTTTAAGCATGTCTTCCTTATATTTGTCAAGCCTGGCTTTTAACTTTTTTCCTTCACCGTTGGTTTCAAACAATCTTGTGGATGCATCAAGATTCTCTTCTCTAAAATCTTCCACGCTATCTTTGGTTGCTTCATTATACCGCATTTTAAGGTTAGCCGCTATTTTTAAAGCATGTTTTAAACTGTCCATATAAGTCATCATAGCCGCTGAAAGCTCTTGAGCCACCTTTGCACGTGGCACCCATATTTGGGCTTTTTCCTTAGATTCAGGCTTAGTCAATTTTTCTGCGAGGGATTCATACAAGGTATTATTGGATGAACTTATATTTTGGTTAGAAGTTATTAAACTTTTATCTACAACCTTAAATGCATTTATTACCTCGTTAGATACATTCAGGGCAAGGATTGCGGTAAGCACCAGGTACATGACGTTAATCATTTTTTGCCGTGGTTCTCTGGGTAATGCCATTTTATTTAAATTTAACTATTGATTTTTTGAATTTTGATTAATATTTATTGCCTTCCCTGCATTGCACTAAGCATGTTACCATATACATTGTTTAGTTTTCCAAGGTTATTGGCCAATGCAGTTATTTGTTCTTTAGCTGACTGTGCATCCTCTACAGTTGATATCATTACTTCGCTTGCCTGGGCCATTCTGCCATAAAAACTATTTAAAGTTTTGAGGTGATTGTTGCTTTCATTCAATTCCAGCTCATAGATGGTATTTAACGAACCAAGATTTTTCGTAAGCACCTGCACCTGGTCGTGGAATCCTTTGGCACTGTCTGCGGCATTATTGAAATTGCTCATGGTATTTGCCGAATTTACATATGCTTCTTTCATCATTCCAAGCGCCGAGGTAGCTTCCTTGGTTTTAGCTGAGAAATCGCCCGTTGATTTTACGACATCTCCAACTTCTCCTAATTGCGAAACCGTAGTTCCCAATTTTTGGAAGTTATCGCCAAGTCTTTTCATATTTGCCGGGGTGATGTCAGCCTCCATGAGCATTTTATCCATTGATTGTAATGCAGGATTACCCTTGGTTACGACCTCAGCAACCGGTACATGATCATGTCTTTGTTGGGGTTTTACCCATTCGATTGCGGCATACACCAGGAAAATTCCGGTTTCCGTCCACATGCCTACTCCAAGCAATGTATCTGCATAGGACTGGTGGGTCAGCTTTGCCCAGGCTGCAAAAATTACTACGGCAGCTCCTGCGCTCACAAAAACATCCACGAGAGTTAAAAAATTCCTTTTAGGTTGTTGGGCCATGATTGTTTAGATTTTGTTGTGTTTAATATTAATTGGTTAGGTTCATATAATACAATGCCCATATTAAATCTTTAATACAGGCACCGTAAGTTTTTCTAAATTTTTTTCTATGGAATACTATTTATTTTCTATCTTTTTTTGCTGGCAACGGGTGGTAAATCGATTACACAACGGAAGCCGATATAAGATTTTGCCGTATCCTGGTATTCGTAAGCCCTTGTGCCGGTTTGTAAAAAATATCCAACATCCTTCCAGCTTCCGCCACGAATTACTTTACGTTTCATACGCGGAGGATCCTGATCCGTTGCGTTCCAGCGTATATCCGGGTTCATATCGTGTTGAAAATTATAACCACCTTCATAATATAAAGATGATGTCCATTCAGCTACATTCCCGGCCATATTGTACAACCCAAAATCATTAGGCCAATAAGCGTCAGCACGAACGGTATAAAATCCGCCGTCTTCAGGATAGTTACCGCGGCCAGGTTTAAAGTTAGCAAGAAGACATCCTTTTCTATTTCTCAGGTACGGGCCACCCCACGGATAGGGGGACTGTGATCTTCCACCTCTTGCTGCATATTCCCACTGCGCTTCTGTAGGAAGCCGGAACGGAGATTCCGTCGCCCTGTTTTTATTCATTAAATATGAATTCAGGTAATGAGTGCGCCATTCACAAAATGCAGTAGCTTGTTTCCACGTAATGCCTACTACAGGATAATTCCCAAATGCGGGATGGCTGTAATATTGTTTCGCCATCGGCTCATTATAAGAATAGGCAAAATCTCTTACCCATACTAAGGTATCGGGGTAAACAGTTATGTCGTATCTTACGATAAACTTACTGCGGGGAACATTTGCATTCTCTCTTTTTGCCGCTTCTTTAAAATCGAAGATTTCGGAATGGAATTTTATTTTAAGAGGATCAATTTCTTTTTTTCCAAAGATCCGGTTATCAGGGGTTATAATCATGGCATCTATTTTTTCCATAGTTGCCTTATCGTTCCATTTAATAGTGCTTACTTTTTTCCAGTCCAGGTAGTCAATTCCGTCAGGACCTTGCTTTACATAACCGAGCAACGTACCCGCAATTGAATCCCGGACCCAATTGGTAAACTGGCGGTATTCGTTGTTAGTTATTTCTGTAGCGTCCATCCAGAAGCCACTTTGTGAAACCTGTTTGTTGCGCGCCGTAAAGGCATAATTCACGTCTTCATCACTGGGTCCCATGTGAAATGTTCCCGGGGGAATATAAACCATTCCCGGAGGCTTCGGCAAAATATAGCGATTGGAAGGTGCCACACCGTGTACCTGCCCATCGTTGGGAAGGCCTTTTGATTTACCGGATTTACCACAGCCGGCTAACACGAAAATAGCTAAAACGGCTATCGCAGGGAACAACTTGGTCTTCATTTTTTTAAAAGTTGAGGGTAAGGGCAAATGTAATAATTAATTTGAATTTAAATAATTATGCCGTGCTATCGGACTCTAAATTCATAAAAAAGAATACCGGCTCCCACTGACACTATGAACGGAAAAATATTTTAAATATTGTAAAAAGAGACCAAATTTTTGAATTAGAGTACAAAAAAAATCATGAAAATTACATGAGGTTTTAAAGGAAAATAAAGCTACGATAAATCATACTATAAAAAAAAGTAATTTTCTTAAATAATCAGTTAAAGATACCCACATTTCCTAATTAAGGGTTAAATACGGCAATTTTGACCTCCTGGTTTCATTATATTTCATGGATGTGCAGAAAATAATTTGTCATTTTTTAGTTATTAATTTTACATCTGACTACCTTTAGTTACCCAATAAAAAGCCAAACATGGAAAAACAGCTACTTTTAAAAAAAATACAATTTTTTTTTAAGAAAAATAAAGTGATGTATGTACTGAGCATTTTTTTGCTCTTATTTTCTTCAACGGTACTTGCACAAGATGTTGACATCGTTGTCCCTTCTTCGGGACTTAAACTTTTAAAAACGATTAAAATCAATTCACCCCGGATGGAAACGCCCACCTCGGTTGATCCTAATTCACTTTATTCTGATGTGACAAATTATTCGGGCTTTACTTATTCTAACGGTGGCGCAGTGCTGCAATCGGGAAATACTATTACGACTATGGTGGCAGATAGCCTGGCTTTAGTAGGTACCCCACCTTTCTCCGTAGGTTCATTTACATTTTCCGTTTCAAATAGCAATAAGGTAGATGTGTCAGCACGTCCCCGTATACGCTTTTATGCAGCCAACGGCACCGACGGCAGCCCTGGTACGTTAATTACAGGCTTTACTTTCGCAGCTATTTCGTTCAAAGCAGCTGCCATACAGCTATTTGGGGGGAATGTTACCCCCTTTACAGTGCCAACGCAGGCTATTTGGGCCGGTATTACTTTTGATAACAATGCGGGGGCCACCGGAGCAACTCTCGCTCAATTGGATTCACTTGGCCAGGGCATTTTTGATGTTGTCGATAAAGGAAGCAGTTCTGCTGATTATTTTCAGACGGATGCGGCCGGGGATTTCCTCGCAGATAATCCTGCCGGAGCTTTGTATGATTTTGGCCCCCCTCCAAGCCCCATCGCCAATTTTGGATGGGAATTAGTTTCATCTGGTACCTTACCCGTTACGCTGAATAATTTTAAGGTGCAAAGTAGCGGCGAAATAAATACCCTGTCGTGGACTACTTCTCAGGAATTCAATTCAAATTATTTCGAGATAGAACGCGGCAACAATGGAATTAATTTTGATCCTATTGGGCAGGTAAAAGCAGCAGGCAAAAGTAATGTGCCGCTCAACTATCAGTTTACCGATGTAAATCCGGAAGCTAATATCAATTATTATCGGTTACGCTTTGTGGATATTAATAATTCAGGCAGCTATAGCGAAATAAAAAGTGTAAAAAATTCCGGCTTGGTAAAATTCTCTGTCTATCCAAACCCTGCTACAAACTCAATTCTCCTGAAAGTGAATGGAGACAAAACAGAAAATGCGGAAGTAAGTATTACCGATATCAATGGTAGAAAAGTGCTCAGCCGGCAGGTTAATATAATACAAGGCTATAATAATTTCCCGGTTGATGTGAGCCGGCTCGCACAAGGAAGCTACTACATGAAAATTCAGTTAAGCAATGATAGTTTCGTAAAAAAATTCACTAAACTATAACGGTTGATGTGGATTATAATTTAATTTGTAAAAGCCGGTCCATTAATAAGACCGGCTTTTGGTAACAATATGGTACTGTACAGATTTTACTCTTTTTAGATGTCAAACATTTTAATAGTAAATTTGTACTCTTTATTATGGAAAAAGTGAAGAAGCAGGATTTGGAATTAAGAGATACTGCAGAAGAAATGATCGAGGTATTTGGCGCAAGGGAGCACAATCTGAAAAACATAGATATTTCTATTCCCAAAAACAAATTGGTGGTGATTACAGGCATCAGCGGAAGTGGTAAGTCTTCCCTTGCTTTTGATACGATCTATGCGGAAGGGCAGCGCCGGTATATGGAAAGTTTTTCGGCTTATGCCCGCCAGTTTATGGGAGATATGGAACGCCCCGATGTAGATAAAATAACCGGGCTTTCCCCGGTAATTTCTATCGAGCAAAAAACCACCAATAAAAACCCCAGGAGCACCGTTGGCACGGTTACCGAGATATACGATTTTCTGCGATTGTTATATGCGAGAATAGGAGATGCCTATAGTTATAACACTGGGAAAAAAATGGTAAAATGGAGTGAAGATGAAATCCTGGAAAATATTTTTTTAAAATTTTCCAAAAAGAAAATCAGCTTGCTTGCTCCACTAGTACGTGGACGTAAAGGCCATTACAGGGAACTTTTTGAAGATGTGAGGAAAAAAGGATTTTTGAAAGTTAGGATTGACGGGGAAATTAAAGATCTCGTTCCAAAAATGCAAGTGGACAGGTATAAGATTCATGATATAGAATTGGTGGTTGACAGGTTACAGGTTGTCCAGGATCATAAAGCAAGACTCAGCCAAAGTGTACAAAAATCGCTTCAGTTAGGAAATGGACTGCTATTTATATTATTGAATGATGATGGGCAACAAGTGCAATACAGCCGCCAGCTTATGTGCGAAGATACCGGTATCAGTTATGAAGAACCCTCGCCAAACACATTTTCATTCAACTCGCCATACGGAGCCTGCCCGGTATGCAAAGGATTGGGCAATGTTTACCAGGTAAATATTGACAGTATTATTCCCAATCCTGAACTGAGTATTAATGAAGGTGCCATCGCCCCACTCGGCGAAGAAAGGGAAGCCTATGTTTTTAAGCAGGTGCAGCAAATTGCCAGGAAATATAAGATTAACCTGGATAAACCCTTTTCTCAATTACCAGGCCGGGCGGTAAATATTTTGCTATATGGAAAAGAAGAAATACCAGGCGAAGATAACGGGGATGTGTATACGAATTTAACCCGGGTAGACATGGATCCTTCAGAAGATCTTTCCTTAGCTCCGGAAGAGTATGAAGGAGTTGTCAACATGCTGCGGAGGTGGTTTAGTTCCGGAACTACCAGTGATGCATTGAGAACCTGGGTAGAAAAATTTATGCAATTAAAAGCCTGTATTGAATGTAACGGCAAGCGCCTCAAAAAAGAAAGCCTCTGGTTTAAAATTGATAACAATGATATTGCTGAATTAAGTGATCTTGATCTTGATAAACTCTTGCTATGGTTTACCGGTATTGAATCCCGTTTAAATACACGACAGAATGTAATTGCTAAAGACATTATAAAAGAAATAAAAGAACGTGTTCAATTTCTATTGGATGTCGGCTTAAGTTATCTCGCTCTGAGCAGGCCTTCCAAAAGCCTGAGTGGTGGTGAATCACAGCGAATACGGCTGGCCACACAAATTGGTTCGCAATTACAGGGAATCACCTACATTCTTGATGAACCCAGCATAGGTCTCCACCAGCGGGACAATCAACGATTAATAGGAGCCCTTAAAAATTTGAGAGACATTGGCAATAGCGTGCTGGTAGTGGAGCATGACAGAGATATTATGATGGCTGCTGATTACCTGATTGATATAGGCCCCCAGGCGGGCAAACATGGAGGGGAGGTGGTAGCAAGTGGCATTCCTAAAGAATTATTAAAGCTGGATACGCTTACCTCTTCTTACCTCAATGGCAAAAAGCGAATAGCCATCCCTTTGGAAAGAAGAAAGGGAAGTGGACAAATACTTTACCTGGAAGGCGCATCCGGTAATAATTTAAAAAATGTACATGTTGAATTTCCATTGGGAAAGTTCATTGGCGTTACCGGCGTAAGTGGTAGCGGCAAATCAACTTTGATAAATGAAACATTGTATCCGATATTAAGCATTCATGCTTATAAAAGTAAAATGACCCCTCTTCCATACAAGAGTATCAAAGGGCTGGAATATATTGACAAGGTTATAGAAATAGACCAGTCACCCATAGGCAGAACACCCAGGAGCAATCCCGCGACCTATTGCGGTTTTTTTACGGATATACGTACTTTATTTGCTTCAGTTCCGGAGGCTAAAATAAGAGGATATAAAGCCGGCCGTTTTTCATTCAATGTAAAGAGCGGGCGATGCGATGTGTGTGAAGGGGGTGGTATGCGGGTAATTGAAATGAATTTTTTACCGGATGTATATGTTCACTGCGAAAAATGCAATGGTAAAAGATACAACCGTGAAACGCTTGAAATAAGGTATAAAGGAAAGTCAATAAGTGATGTCCTTGACATGACCGTAGATGAAGCGGTGGAATTTTTTCAGAATGTTCCTTACATATACCGCAAAATAAAGGTACTCCAGGAAGTGGGCCTTGGTTATATTACCCTCGGGCAAAGCGCAGTTACGTTAAGTGGCGGCGAGGCACAGCGGGTAAAACTATCCACTGAATTAAGCAAGCGTGATACGGGAAAAACTTTTTATATATTGGATGAGCCAACTACAGGCCTTCATTTCCAGGATATACAACACCTGGTGGATGTTTTGAATAAACTGGCTGACCGGGGTAACACGGTATTGGTTATTGAACATAATATGGACATTATAAAAATTGCGGATTATATTATAGATCTTGGCCCCGAAGGGGGGAGTGGCGGTGGAAGAATTTTATTTGAAGGAACACCGAAAGAACTTACAGAAAATAATGAAAGTTTCACGGCAGCATTTTTAAAAAAAGAGTTGGCAAATTATAAGAAATAAAAAAAGCAAAGCATAGTATCAAAATTAAAAATTGTAGTTTCAGAGGTTACATTGCATATAAATACATTGTTTTCAAGGGTTAACTTTTATTATATACTTCGCCAATGTTGAGAAGTAAATTTCAATGGACAATATTGCCACCAGCGGGCAATTAATTTAATAGCGAAAAGGCAGAATTTTTTATTGCACCTGTGAGCAATTAAATATGCTTTACCATGGTAATATGTGGTATGCTGTCTTCTATATAAGTATCACCCTTTAGGGTAAAAGAGAAATTTTCGTAAAATTTTATCAAATAAACCTGGGCACTTATTATAACAGGGATGTGGCCAAATAAAATGTAAAGTTGTTCAAGAGATTTTTCAAATAATTGTTTTCCGAGTGATTGACCTCTTACATTTTGAGACGTTACAACACGCCCGATGGAAGCTGCTGCAGTATATGCTATTCCCGGTGGTAGAATACGACTATATGCTATTATCTCATCGTTAAGCGTACCTATGAAATGATACGAATTAAAATCTTTATTATCACAATCCTGGTATACCACGTTTTGCTCCACAGAAAAAACTTCTATCCTTAGCTGAATTATTTTGTATAATTCTTCATTCGTTAATTCATTAAACGATTTGCATTGCCAATTAATCATAAAATTTGAAAAGTTTAATATCCATATTTATCTTTCCATCTTTCTTTTAAAAATTTCCGTAGCTCTTCTTCCCGCGCATTTTTACCGGGATTATACAAAACGGTATTCTTTATTTCAGCCGGCAAAAACTCCATTGGAACAAAATTATTTTCATAGCTGTGAGCATACCTGTAATCCTTCCCATAGTCAAGGTTTTTCATAAGCCTGGTAGGTGCGTTACGAATGGGGAGTGGTACCGGCAAATCGCCGTGTTGCCTTACCAGCGTTTGTGCCTTACCGATAGCTTCTACCGCTGCATTGCTTTTTGGGGAAGATGCGAGGTAAGTAACGCATTGAGATAGTATAATAGATGATTCAGGATAGCCTATGAGGTTTACTGCCTGGAAGGTATTGGTTGCCAGCACGAGTGCGGTAGGGTTGGCATTGCCTATATCCTCACTGGCAAGTATTACGAGGCGCCTTGCTATAAATTTTACATCCTCTCCGCCTTCAATCATACGGGCAAGCCAATACACTGCCGCGTTGGGGTCACTGCCACGAATTGATTTTATAAAAGCAGAAATAATATCATAATGCTGCTCTCCCTTTTTGTCATACAACGCAATTTTTTGTTGCGCAACTTTCATTACCAACTCGTCCGTGATAACCAGGCTCTCAGAACGTTCAGGATTTTCCGGAAGCTGTTGATTGCCCAAAAGTTCGAGCAGGTTTAATAATTTTCTTGCATCGCCACCTGATAAGCTAATCAGTGCTTCTGTTTCGCTTAATTCAATATTCTTGTCTAAAAGAGATTTATCTTTTTTAATCGCATATTGTAATAAAGCTAACAGGGAATCTTTTTGTAACGGCTTTAAAATATACACCTGGCAGCGGCTAAGCAAGGCGCTATTTACTTCAAATGAAGGATTTTCAGTGGTGGCACCTATTAAAGTAATAATTCCTTTTTCTACGGCGCCAAGCAATGCATCCTGCTGACCCTTATTAAACCGGTGAATCTCATCAATGAACAAAATAGCGTTATCAATTTTTTTGGATTCATCAATTACTTCCCTTACTTCCTTTACACCCGATGAAATAGCGCTTAAGGTGTAAAAAGGGAAGTCCAGGCTTTTCGCAATAATATTCGCAATGGTTGTTTTACCCACTCCCGGTGGCCCCCATAATATCATGGAAGGAATTTTTCCATTTTCGATAGCGTTGCGCAAAATGCTTCCTTTGCCCGTGAGGTGCTCCTGCCCAATAAGATCATCTAAGGTTTTTGGCCGAAGCCTATCTGCTAATGGGGGAAGTGGCATGGGAAAAATATTACGGTGTCATGTATCAATAGCAATAGTCAATGTTCGTTAGAAATTAGAAATGGAAGTACGTCTTTCAAAGTTACAGCGGATTGCTTGTCATCCAATTCAATAACAACACAATACCCATTGGCTCCGCCAGCCTTCAGTAATGCATTCACCAGCTTTTGCTGATCGCTTTCCAAACGCTTCCCATTCCATATCTCTTTTGTGCTAAGGCATCCCTGTGAAGGTGTAAGCGGAAAATATGGCTGGTTTTTATAAAGGCCTGGATCAATAGTTGTGCCGTGCGCAATAATTTCTGTTCGGCCGGCAAGACCCGCATAGTACGAATAATATAAAGGCAAATAATTTTTCAAACCTGCGGGAATCATTTTTTTATAATAATCGATGTTCCACAGCGTATCGCAAATAGAACTATCGCGAAAAAAATTTTGCATACTGGTTTCTACCGGTATGGATAACTGTATGTTAGCCGTAGGGCCGATAAAGCTGCTCATGGAAACACCGAAGCCGTACATTAAAAAGATTCCCTGTGGTGTATTGCCATTTGCCAGGTAAAACGGGAGGTTGGTAATACTTCGAGCTAACTGTGGTACATTAAAAATTACTCCGCTGCTGTCAGTAATATAAGTTCCATCTTTCTGTCGTACAATCAGTAACCCGGGATGGTCTCGGTTCTTTCTTTGAATACTATACATTATGATTTCCCCTGGAAGGAATTTTTTACCAAATAATTCTCTAAGTAAATTCTTTGATAGAAATATACCCGTTTTATTTTTTTCCGAAATATGTACCTGCAGCATGTATAAAACAGGATTGATGATTCCTTCATCTCCAAATTTTGTTTCAATTAATTCACCAATTTCGCTGGGCGGCAAGAAACTTTTTTTTTGTTGTAACATATATTCAGCGCACATGGCAAATACCTTTGGATCGTTGGTGTTACTAAGTAATTTTTTTACCTGGAGCATACATTCGATGGGATAATTAGTATAAGCAACTTCCAGTAAGGCCTTCTGAAAATTAATACTTCGCGTTTCAATTTCATCAAATGCTTTATAAATTTTTCGATCACTGAACGGAGATTTATACAACAGAACTTCAATTGCTTCAAATGCTTCTTCCCATTTTTCTTCTGTTGAATCACTTAATGTTACGGATAAATTTTTTTGAATAGAATAGGTAGTAAGCCTTTCATATAGCTTTGCTCTTGCATCAACGGTTGTATAAGAGGTATAAAGAGGCGCGTCGTATTGCGCAAAAAGTAATTGAAACGGAAGAATTAAAACAAATAAACCAGGAAAACATTTACTGCGCAAAATAAAAATTATTTTTTCGGAAAAATAAGAAAGAAAATGTTTACGATAAGCGAAATTATTCTTCTTCTTAAAGACAATTTGAATCATTTTTTTCAACAAACTATTTCAAATCCAGTCTTATCTGTAGTTCTTCAAATTGCTTTCCATCGATAGTTGAAGGCGCATCAATCATAACATCTCTTCCCCTATTGTTCTTGGGAAATGCAATAAAATCACGGATAGATTCACTTCCACCGAGAATGGCACAAAGCCGGTCAAATCCAAAGGCAATGCCGCCATGCGGAGGAGCCCCATATTCAAAAGCGCCCATGAGGAAACCAAATTTATGTTGCGCTTCTTCTTTAGTCATTCCAAGGGCAGCAAACATTTTTTCCTGCAATTCTCTTTGGTAAATTCTTATAGAACCGCCACCAATTTCATTGCCATTTAAAACCATATCGTACGCATTGGCTTTTATTTTTGAATAGGGATGTTGTAAATATTTATCAGCATTTTCAATCAAAGGATTGTTATTAATCATAACCTCAATATCTTCCGGTTTAGGTGAAGTAAACGGGTGATGGCGGGCTACCCATCGGTTGCCTTCTTCGTCATATTCAAAAAGGGGGAAATCGGTTACCCAAAGCAATTTAAACTCTTCGCCTTTGCGCAATCCTAACTTTTCGCCCATGTATAGACGCAAATCACTGATCGCTTTTCGGGTGCGTTCTTCCCTGCCTGCAAGTATCAAAATAAGATCCCCGGCATTTGCTTTGCAATATTGTGCAAATGATTTTAATTGTTCCCCGTTAAAGAATTTATCAAAACTGCTTTTTAAGGTGCCGTCAGTATTCACTTTAATAAAAGCAAGGCCTCCCATTCCAATTTGCGGGCGCTTTACCCATTCAATTAGTTCATCGGTTTGCTTTCTCGAATAATCACTGCAGCCCGGCACAGTAATGGCAACAATAGTTTCCGCGTTATTAAAAACGGCAAACTCCGTATGGTTTAATTCTTCAAATTTATTCCCGCTTTCCACTTTTAAATTGGCAACCTTCATATCAAACCTGGTATCCGGTTTATCATTTCCATAATTCCACATAGCATGTTCCCATGTCATTCGTTCAACTTTCTCCGTTTGATCAATTCCTTTTACTTCTTTGAAAATATATTTGATCATTCCTTCAAACATCTGTAAAATATCTTCCTGCTCCACGAAGGCCATTTCACAATCAATCTGGGTAAACTCAGGCTGCCGGTCCGCCCGCAAATCTTCATCCCGAAAACATTTTACGATTTGGTAATACCTGTCGTAACCGCTTACCATCAGCAATTGCTTAAAAGTTTGCGGTGATTGCGGAAGCGCATAAAATTCGCCGGGATTCATTCGACTGGGTACTACAAAATCTCTCGCTCCTTCCGGTGTTGATTTTATTAAAAAAGGGGTTTCAATATCAATAAAATTCTGTTGGTGCAAATAATTTCTTGCTGCGCGGTTCACCGCATACCTTAACTCGATATTTTTTTTAACAATATTTCTTCTCAGATCAAGGAAACGATATTTCATCCTGATATCATCGCCTCCATCCGTATCATCCTGGATGGTAAAAGGAGGAACGGCGGATTTATTTAAAACCCTGAATTCAGAAATTAAAATTTCAATGTCACCGGTTAATAGGTTCGGATTTTTGTTGCTGCGCTCATTCACCTTTCCTTTCACTTCCAGAACAAATTCACGGCCTAAAGGATTTTTATCAATCTGCTGTGTAAGCTTTTCATTAAAAAGCAACTGGGTAATGCCGTACCTGTCGCGCAGATCTACAAAAGTGATGCTTCCAAACTTGCGAATAGTTTGTACCCATCCGGCCAGTGTAATTTCTTTATTGGCATCAGTAATTCTTAATTCTCCGCACGTATGTGTTCTGTACATGATTTTATTTGTTGTAATTCATTTTGAAACGGCTGCAAAGATATGGCTTATCCTTTTTTTAATACGGATGGGATTAATACAAAAGGTTTTTTGAATAAATTAATTAGAGAATCTTTCCCTGTTTGGCATTACCCAAGGTGCCTGGCCACTTGAGTAGCCTGGCACCTTGGTGTGTTTTTACTTCGCAACGTCTACTCTAACGCCTTCACTATGCGCCGTAAATTCCGGTGCATACATGCATTGAATGGTAGTGATGCCGTTACTGAAATTTCCACTGTGTGTTACAAACATCGGGTATTCGAACACGTAAGTTCCCTTGTTTAAATATCCAAAGAAGAAATTAGTGCTCACATCTTTTGTTGTTTCATAATAGCCTAGGCCATCCTGGTATTTATATTCACTGATTACATTGGTTGGTTCCATGCAGGAAGCACGCATATCTTTCATGTGTACATATT
>JBDTOV010000064.1:0-27479 GCA_039933035.1 Ginsengibacter sp.
GTACAAACCAGATATTATTTTCAGGAATAGCTTGCTGGTCATGTAATAATTCTTCTCCTGTTATGGTAAAACTTTTAAATCCTTTGCCGGCAAGAAAAGTATTCAATACTGAAAAGGATATATTGCTAAGATGGTTAAATTCCAATATAATATTTTTGATTGTATATTTTTCAAAAGGAAAATTTTCAAGGATGTCAAATTCGTTTCCTTCGATATCAATTTTTATAAGGTCAGCGTGACTAATGTTATTTTCTTGAAAAATGAATTCCAGCGGGCAACTTGGAATGGAT
Organism: Ginsengibacter sp.; assembly: GCA_039933035.1. GTDB lineage: Bacteria > Bacteroidota > Bacteroidia > Chitinophagales > Chitinophagaceae > Ginsengibacter. Next base: position 291 of record JBDTOV010000064.1, read on the forward strand.
AATAATCCCTGGATCCCGGGCTTTACAATAGTGGTCCCCAGGTTGTCCGTAGCCGGTTGCTCCATCGTTACTAATTGAAATTTATTGGACACAGCCGCATTGACAACCTGCACGCTTTCCTGCAGTCCGTTTTGCCTTATATTATGAAGCAGGCGATCTATCACCTTGTAGTTAGGTTCTACGGCAATCGCTTTCACCTTATTATTATTATGAGCAATGATACAAGTGAACAAGCCAAAATTAGCGCCTAAATCTATGAACATTCCACCATTAGAAAGAATCTTTTTTGCAAGCGAAGTTGATCCGTCCTCATAATCGCCTTCCATCAGCATGATCCTCGTGATCCAGTCATTGGCATCGAGGGTGAATAAAACACCATTTTCATTTTTTATGGAAAGCCCGTTTGAAAAAAACTTTTTCCCCGCGATATTTTGTAGTCTTATTTTGGAAGGATGGGCAGGGATTTTTAAATACCGGTGAAAAGTTTTTCCGCTAAGCGAAGTAGGTCTAAACATTATTTCTATCTATCTATTTAATTATCACCGGTAAATTCTCTTACAGTTTTCGTAACAGCATTAGGAATCCATTCTTTATCCAGCCTGCTGCCATAAGCCTTAAATGCTGTCTTATCTTTTTTTACTCCGTAATAATCCTGTATGATCACTCTCTCAATATTTTTTGTATTCACGAAGGGATCAAATAACTCATTTGCTTTTTTTATAGCGGCTGCCCTGATTGTACTTAGTAAAAACCTGTCTGCGTCCAGTTTTGCAATCGTATTTGCATATCCTTCCACATTTCCAATCGAAAAAACAAAACCAGTCTTTCCCTCAATCACCAGCTCTTCCGTAGCCCCTTCCCAATTGGTTATTAAAGGCACCAGCCCCGCCTTCATGGCTTCTACTACCGCTACCGGAAAACCTTCTTGCAAAGACGGGAGCAAAAACAGGTCATGACATTGCAACTCCTTAATAAATGCTTCGTTACTTAATGCCGGATAAATAGAAAGGCCTTTTCCTCCCCTCATCAACTTTTGTATTTGTTCCTTTTCCATGCCTGCACCCACTACAGTCCATTGTACATCGATTCCGGTAGGATCTAATTGCTCTTTTATAAGAGGTAATATTTTAAACTGCTTTCTTTCCTCTGTAAGACTTCTGACCCCGTAAAATATTTTAAGGACGTCATTTTCTTTCTTATCAACATCTATAGACGGGACCGGGAATCTGCAATAATGAATGTCTTGTCTTCGCTCCGGAAGAACTGAACTAAGCTTTTCATCTATAACCGGGCTGATGGCAATAAATTGATCTATGGAGTGCACATGTCTTTTTGCAAGCGCATAATAATAATCAAAATCTCCATGTAAAAAGTGTACAACCGGATTTTGTAAACCGAGGTTGCTTACCATGCCCAGCTCCAGCCAGTCATGTGCAATAATCACTACGGTATCATTTGGTAATAATTTTGATAGCTGCTTACAGGTGTAATAAAAATTCCACTTGGGAGAAAAATAAAATATTTGTTGCGATCCGGCTCCCGTTAAATGTGGTAATTCAAAATGTGGGGTAATTTCTTTATTGATCGTATAAATGATATGATTTTCTACAACCGGGTTTATTGAAAATTGCAACAGATTTTTTATGACAGAAAATACACCACCCTCCTTACTATTGCTGAAATGATAAACCTTTACTTGCTCCAACATCAAATTTTTAGCTTGCTTAAATAAAAAACTTTTTCAAAATATACGATTTAACCCTGTCGGAAAAGGTCTTGTTATTGTAATTAAAATGTCTGGATAATCTGAGAGTTCGTTCAAACGAATATTTCAAACTTTGCCTTATTTCTGGTACCTGCTCATTTCTTTCTGGATGCAACACTATTATACCAAAGCCACCCCACATCTCTCCATTTACAGACTCAGATACTGAATAAGTTCCTTGCAAAAAATCAATATCTGCAAAATGAATATGCTTATTATTCGTATAATTTGCTGAAAGCATTCCCTTCCTGCAATTGGGGTTAAAACTATCATGCATTATAACAGTCAATGGTTTTGTGACTGTTATTGCTAATATCGCATTTATATCACCAAGTACTCCTTCAGTGGAGTGTTCCCCATCGATTAATATAAAATCAGGAGATTTCTCCTCCATTGAAAGTTTCTGTAAAAGCTTCGGAAGTGTTTCTTTTGAATCGCCGATAATAAAATTTACATTCGGAAATTTATTTTCGAGCGATGTAACCTCGGGATTAATGTCCAAACTATAAACCTCTCTGCTATATTCTGCAATAAGCTGTAGACTACCGCCCTCTTTACACCCAATTTCGATTGAAACATTGGGTTTTATTTCCTCAAGTAAATGAAGTAAAACTATCTTTTCATTATTGGTCATTTCCCAATAAAGGGGATATTCAAATAACTCAAGCGTTTTCATTTAAGGTATTTTAATTTTTTCCAAATTATTTGTCAACTATTTTTTCATAAAACATATTAAATTTCAACGCTGTTTTTTCCGCATCGAATGCAGTTGTTATTCTTTTGCGTGCACCGCTTGATAGTTCATACCTGTATGAATTATTTTCGATCAGCTCTTTTAAAGCGCGAACAATTTCTTTATAGCCGTAAGGATTAATAAGAACGCCGCTTTTCCCATTTTGCAACAGGTCCGCCATACCGGCATTATTACTTCCTACTACCGCTTTACCTGCAGCCATTGCTTCGGCACAGGTGTAGGAGAAACTTTCAAATAAGCTTGGCAATAACACAATTTCACAATCTGCAACAGCAGCAGGCAGATCTTCATAGGGCAACCCGTCCATAAACTCCACCTGTTTTATTACGTACTCTAGTTGCCATGTCATCCACGCCCGCATGGTCATTTTAAAATTTGGCCCCGGGCCATCATCACCTATTACCCTGAACGTCCAGTCAGGGTATGCCTTTAATATTTTCTTCATCGCCCTGGTAGCATTCACCAAACCCTTCAGCACATTCAACCGGCCAAAAAATAATATTCGCTTGTGTTTACATTCCCTAAAAATCGGCACGTCCAACATCTCTTGCGCCGGTTCAAAAATATTAGGAAGAACAACTATTTTATTCGCCGGAAGTTGCCAGTTCTTTATTACCCAATCTTTCATAGCTTCTGAAGGAGCCGTTATATAATCAGCCATCCGCGTAAAATGGTAATCGGCATCGTTCAATTTGTTATACGCCCTCCAGTATCCTAAATCAAACCGAAGTGTTCGCAATGAACCGAGTACATACCTGAGCTTTGCGAGAAAAGGCACATAAGTTTTCTTTAAACTTTCTACCAGGTAACCGGGTGCATGCAAACGCACCACCAAAGGAATCTGCGGGTATTTTATTTTGATCTCTCCCGCATTGCCATTTATTTCTGGGCTTTCCAGTATGTCGAATGCCTGTACGGTTTGTATATCAGAAAATACCTGCAATACATTCAATTTAAAATCATGAGGACTCGTACATTTTATACGATGAACTGTTAACCCTTCCTCAACATTTTTTTCCTGCCTGGTATGGCTGCCCGCAAATACATGCACATCCCATTTTTCTTTTGCAAGAATATCGCTTACCTGTTTTGTGTAGGTTCCGATCCCTCCCTTGCCGGTATCTGGTGGAAACTCGTAGGTGATAAAAGCGATGCGCATTTATTTTTTCCCCAACAGGCTTTTATAAAAACCGGTTTTCATAACGGTCTGCAGCAAACCAATGGCCCGTGAATTTTTGTAATTGTTCAATTCTTTCTCCATGTCATTAAAACTTTCGAGTACCTCGTTATAATAAACGGGAAAATATTCACCCAGCACTTCACTTCTTTCCTGCAATTGCTTTACAATATTTGCGGGATTATTACTCATGCCTGAAATATCATAATAGGTAATGGCTTCCTTAATGTGGTGCACAGCCACTTTATGTTTTATAATCACTTTTAAAAAAAATTCCCAATCAGAAATAATCGAATATGCTTCATTGTACATCCCGTATTTATTAAATAATGTTTTTCGGATAAAAGAAGCCGGGTGGCCAACACTGTCCCTGAAAAAAAAAGTAAAACCCGGCTTGTCCGGGTAAATGATCTCTCCTCTGCTGGTTAGTAAATTTCCGAACAGTATATCGGCTGTTGGCCCGGTTGAAAATATTTTTTCTATACAATTGTTATATAAAAGGTAATCACCTGAATTTAAAAATAACAGGTAATCGCCACTGGCTTTTTCAATACCCTTGTTCATGGCATGATAAACGCCTTTATCTTTTTCGCTTACCCAGTAAGAAAGCGCTTCTTTGTTCTTTTCAATAAAAGCTTTGCTGCCGTCATGCGAGCCTCCGTCTATCACAATATATTCTACATGGGCATATCCCTGGTTTATAACCGAGGGCATTGTTTTTTCCAAGCCGCCGAGGTTATTATAATTAATGGTTATTACGGATACATGAATCAAGCCGGCTGATTGCGGTATTTTAAAAATTGCAGGATTGCTTTGGTATCTTCATCCTTCACAGGCAGGTTCAGCTTCCACATAGCATTCAGCGCGGTTTTTATAGATTCGTTATCGTTCTTCCCAAAAGGAATTAAAAGCTTCAAGGCCAGTTTCGCCGTTCTCTTTATTTTCAGCCAGCCCCTCAGTTTATGCTCGTTAATTATCCGGTAATATTTCGCCATGGCCATACGCGTAAGCTCGTGACCTTTAAATAAATTTTCCCTATAAGAGACACTCAGCCTCTCTGCGGTTATAAAATGTTTTAAACAAAGCCCTTCATCGTACCATAGCCGGTATCCCATCAATATAAGCCTGGCACAAATTTCAGAATCGCCACCTGAGGAAAGTTCTTTTCCCTTTCTATCCGTAAATAATGAAGGAAAGCGATCGTTAACAATAATGTTCATCAGGCTTTTTCTCACTACCAGTCCTGCACCCCAAAGAAAATTGTAATCAGTGCAATCGCCCGTTGCCGGTGCCTGGCTCCCCACGGCATATCCATGCTTATATTCCTCCCACCAACCGGGCAAGCCAACAGTGGTTACCGCTTCGATTTTGCCACCGGCTGCACCGACCTGTTTATGAGTATTCATTATTTTATTTGCAGTTTCCACATAAGTATCGCAGAGCCAGTTATCATCATCACAAAAAATAATGTATTCATATTTTGCGGCTCCAATGCCGGTTCTTCTTGCATAAAACAAACCGGGCCTGTTTTCTTCAACTATTTGTAGTGGCGTTGCAGCACCGCAATTGTTCCAAAATTCTTTTGCCGCTTCATCCGTACCATCTGTAGAGGAGTTATCCACCACTACTACTTCCCATAATATACTGCCGGGTACCTTTTGCAAAGCCAGGTGCATCAGGCTATCGCGGATCCGCGTCGCACTATTGTAACAGCAAACAACAACAGAGACTCCTGCAATACCACTCACGCTAAATTGATTTTAAAAAAAGCTTTGCGATCGCCAGGTTTACCCTCGGGCTTTTTGACATAAGAAACGCCGCCCTCAATTGGTTCCTCGCGGCATATTTTTTTTTCTTTTCTAAAAAATGCTCAGCCATCATCATGGCATACCGTGCATAATAAGCACAACTTATTTTATGTGAAGCTTTCCTGCTTTCTGGATCTTCTATGTAAGAATTTACTATCCCGGTTGCACGCTTAAGGTCACGTATGTTTTCCCCTGATAAAATATATTGGCCTGTATTAGACCCTGAATGAATGCGGTATTCTGCTAATATTTTATTGATAAATCCAACGGGAAAGTGTTTTGCGATCCTGGCCCACATTTCCCAGTCTTCGCACCAGCTCAGCCGGTGATCAAACATCCCTATCTTTTCATACACTTCCCTTTTTACGACAATGGTCGGTGTTTGAATAATCTGGCTACGGGTTATCTGGTCAAAGAAACCTGTAAACTCTCCGCCACTTTTCATGTATTCAAAAGAAGTATTATTTACGTGGTTGTGCTCGTCTATAAAATGATACATGCAAAAGGCGGCCATCAATGAAGGCTCATTCTCAAACAGGGCGGTGAATTCCCTATAGAAGCCGGGTAACACCCTGTCGTCGCCATGAAGCAGGTGAATTAGTTTCCCTCTTGAAAGAGAAAGGCATGTTTCAAAATTGGCAGTATGCCCCACGTTATGGGGCTGCCTTACATACCTGACGCGGCCCCTTCCTAATTTTTTTACAACAGCTTCCGGATCATCATTACTGCAATCATCTACCACTACTACTTCCATCAAGCTGTTACCCGGCGCCTGCTCCATCACACATTGCAGCGTATCTTCCAAAAAAGCAGCACAATTATAAACCGGGATCATAACAGACCATAGTGGCCTGTGCGCATCATCACTTACTTTTTTTAAATACTCAAAATGTAAAGCCATTTATAAACTACAAGCTTTTTCTGAACAGTGTTTTTGTAGACTGGTAAGCATTATCCATTTTTTTAGCTATACGCATTATAACCCGGTTCATAGTATTTTTTAATTTCTTGTTTTCGTTAAGCATTACATCCACGTGAGCCGGAACCAGCTCCTTCCATACCTCTTTCATTTGCCGCATATATGCATCCATATTCCTGCTGCTAATACCATCCCATGGATAATGTATCATAACAAGGTCAATGTATTTAAATTTTTTACCGGCGAGAAATGCGGATAGATAAAAAGCATAATCTGCAGCCATTCTATATTTCGGATTATATAAACCAAACTCTTCAAAAAGGGCAGCCTTTATAAATGATGCCTGGTGGTTAAGCGTCCTCTTTTCAAGAAAATAAAGATCCAACACCGGCGCATGTTTTTGAATACACACTTGCTTGTCTGCAAATTCTATTTCTATATCTCCGTAATATACATCCAGGTTTTCCTTTTCAATTACTGCAAAAGAATTTTGTAAAATTTCCGTTGTTAAAAAATAGTCTCCACTGTTTAAAAACATCAAATAGCTTCCGGTTGCTTTTTGTATTCCTTTATTGATCGCATCATAAATACCATTATCTTTTTCGCTAACCCAGTGCGATAATTTACCTGAATTGTCCTGTATTATTTCTTTACTCCCATCTGTTGAGCCACCATCAATTATTATATATTCATAACCGGTAAAACTTTGCCCAAATACAGATTGCATGGTTTCTTGTAAACCATCGCGGTTGTTGAAGTTTATGGTAATGATGGAAAGTTCAGGCAAAGCGAAATTTAATCTTAAGGTTGCTCCAAAATCTCGTTGTACACATCAATGTATTTCTTTGCAATCATGTTCTCATTGAAATGTTCCTCAGCATAATTTCTGATATTACCTCTGATAAAAAGATCCTTGTTCTTACAAAAACTTTCAATCGCTGATGCAAGGGACTGGCTATTCAGTTCCATTGCAAGCAAACCTGTTTCATAATCAACTATATGCTCTTTGATGCCACCAACTGAAAAACCTATTACCGGGGTGCCGCAGGCAAGTGATTCAAGCATCACGTTCGGCAGATTATCTTCGCGGCTTGGTATTATAAAAGCATCGGCTATAGAATAATAATCTCTAAGCAGTACGTTATCATTAACGACACCGAGTAACCGGATATCTGTTTCTAAAATATCCAGGTTATGGGTACTTCCGATAATCAGTAATGTAATTTGCTTATGCTTCAGATTTTTCAGCGCCCATAGAAGAAGATCGAATCCTTTTCGGTAATTTTCTATCCTTTCTGCTACAAATAAGAACACTATGTTTCCCGGGGGGATTTTCAAACTATCTCTCAACTCAACATTTAAACTCGGACGAAATATTTCGGTGCTCACAGGATTAGGAATAGAATAGCCACTGGTTCCTGTAAATGCTTTGCTCGCCATCGCCTTCTCCAATAGCCAACGCGAAGGAGTAACTACTATCAATTTGGATTTCCTTTTTTGAATTACCTTTTCCTTTATGGCAAGAATTCGCCTGTCTAATTTTTCGGCAATTATCTTATTTCTTATTTCATCTTCTTTGTAATGAAATAAACCCTGGAAAGCATTCATGTCGTGCAATGTCCAAATGACAGGCTTTCTATTGTTAACAAAGAAAGACGGAAAGTCCAACATCTTTGAAACCCAATGCAGATGAATGATATCAGCCTCTTTGATAATTGGATTTTCCAAAACATTACATTCTGAAAACGGCAGTGTAGCAATTTCACATTTCAGGTCTGCATTTGTGGATTGAAACAGGTCAGTGATGATTTCTCTCCTGCTTCCTAAGCGAATTCCTAAATGTCTTTTTAATCTATACTTAATTCTTTCCTTTTGCTTTTTGAAAAAAGTACCTGATACGTCCCTTAAAGGCGGGACTGGACTTATCATAAAAACATTTTTGAATTTCTGTGTGGTTGCCGTACCTGTACAAAGAAACGATGAGTCAACTCCATTTTTTAGCAAGGCCTCATGAATGCGGTATGCTGCTGCGCCGGCGCCCCCATTAACATATGTGGTTATGTGAACTATCTTAATTGGAGGCATATTCTCACAAAAGGCTTAAGAACGAAACAGATGCTTTTGTTTGGCGGCAAGCTGTGCCTGAGTACTTATTTCTTGTCTCCAACCTGAAGGCAGCAAGCGAAGTAAATTTGCAATTAACCGAAATCTATATTTATTATTTTGCGGAGGTGGTTCTTCGGTGATAAGCCAGTTATTTTTGTCTTCCAAATACTTTAATTCTTTTGTATCAATGAGTTTAAGAAGGTTAAAAAATACCGCAAGCTCGTATCCATAGTCCAGGCATCTTTGGAGTGCACAAATAATAAGAATTTTTAACGCTTTTTCACGGCTAAGACTATCTACATTCATCCGTCCATTTTGAATTAGGGTCTGGTAATCTTTCATCCAGGTCGCCTCACACCAAAGTATCTGTTCTGCATTACTAGGCTCCTCCTTAAAATGATTATTTCTCGACACACGATGATTGGTGTTCATGTCAAACAGTAAAAATCCTTTTGATCTCATAAACAAATCAATTTCTGCATAAGTAGTTTCACCAATATAATTTTCTACAAAACCGGTTTCAGTTTCTACAAAAAAGGCTTTGTCAAGTATTGATTCAGCATTTTTCAAGATCGGGAGTTCTAATCCCTGGGTATCAGTTTTAATAACATCTACATCCAGATCTTTTAAATCCTCAACTCCGTCCAATACAACAGTTTTCACCAATTCTTTTCCGGTCGTTTCAAAAAGGTCTGCAAAAGAAAAGCGATTAAGCCATTTCGTGTTAGGCTCTAATAAGGAATAACAATAAATGCTTTTGGTTTTGTATAATGTATGTTCACCGTCATCACCAGCTACGGCGTAAGGCAAATATTTTAGGCTTTTGAAGTTATGCGGTAACATAGCCATCCTTTCACATTCCTCCTTATTTGGATCAAAGCCCACTAAATTTATATAGGGCTCTAATGATTCCCATTTGCTGTTTAAACTTCCACTGCTACCAATATCAATAAAGTTAATACCGGCAATTTCTTTTAAAAATTCTTTTATCATTTTGGTTTGTTGCTCTCTGCCAGCATAGATTAAAGCTTTTTGTAAACGAACATGATTGAATGGCCTTTATACATTTTTCTCAAAATCTTATACAGTCTCTTCATCAAAAAATTATTATTAGAAAGGCGATAACTTAAGGGCAACTTTGAGGCTCTTATTTTTTCTTTGATAATATTCTTAAACCAGTCAAAATGATAATCGGGTATGGGTTCATAATATTTATTTACCAGCTTAAGATCGAATTGCCTCGTTAAATAATTCAGCGGCCCTTCAGACCATAATCCCATGTGATGCGGCGGAAAATTTAAAAATATATCTGTTTTGTTTTTAAAGAAAATGGTATCATTATTTGGAACTGAAATTATCAGGTATCCTGACTTTTTCAGGACTTTAATTGATGCAGTGAGAAAAGAATTGACATCTGAAATATGCTCCAATACCTGGTAAAAACATACTAAATCATAGTTTCCGTGACCTTCAGATGAATGTTGTTGGATCGTTTGATTTAAAATATATTCATCCCTGGTATCATCAGTATTAATTTCGAGACCGGTTAATTTTTTTGTCGGGTAACGCTCTCGAATTGTTTTTAAAAAAAATCCCGAGCCACAACCGACCTCGAGAATACTTTCCGCCGTTGATATGTAATTGAGACTTTTTTCGTGCTCCCATTTCCATGGCATATAATACCAATCAAACTTTTCAAGCTCCTTATAAAACTGGCTATCGCCGACGATATCGTACGGATAGTAAAATTTATAACCGGAATCATCGCAGCGGTAAATATTTACGGAGTTTTTTCCGAGAAATATATCGCTCACATCTATGTCAAAATTTTTTTTATAACCTTGAACTATATAATTCACAGCAACCTCGGCAATTTTAGTCGTATGCCCATTGGTTAAAGGTGATTTAATCTTTACTTCGAGCTCTTCAGTTACTGGAAATTTTTCTAATCCTGTCATTTAAATTTTAATAATGTACGCCGTCTTATTTTCAAATTGACAAATTCTTTCCGGTCTTTCAAAATTTGACAAATAATCGTGTACCGCTTTTGTGCATCCTTCCCAGATGTGACAATCGTCTATGATTATCATACCACCTGGCACGACTTTAGGAAATAAAAATTTAAGACAAGACATAGTTGATTCATACCAGTCGCCGTCCAATCGCAGCACCGCAATTTTACTATTAAAGTTTTTCTCATTCATGGTTTCATTAAACCATCCCTTTATCAAATGCACCCTTTCATTATCACCAAGCGCTTACGCATAACTTCTGTTGCAAAACTTATTTCAGCTCTGCAATTATCAAAATAATCATGAAATGTTTTATTTGACTGCCATCTTGCAGCAGATTTGCCATCTATTTCCTGCACATCGGTTAGACCTTCAAAACTATCAAACAGATAATAGTCCCTGCCTTTTCCAAGTAGAGATGCAATTCCCGCAATCATACCTCCTCTCCAAACTGTGCATTCAATTAAAGCAACAAAAGGTTACGTAGGTATTCATCCTTCAAAATAATGGTATATTCAGAAAATTTCATAAAGATATATTCACCCAATTTTGCATTTACCTCTCCCTTAAAATCCGCACGAAATTTTTTATAAGTAAACTCCAAAAAGGCCTTAATTCCTATGTTAATCATTAATCAGGCAAGATTTAATTCTTACAAGATGCAATTTGGTTTTAGTCATTTTGAATAGATATAACTTAATATTCGATTCAACCTACTTCTTAGTTTATTTGGAGGTTTTGTATTAGAAACCCCGGGGAAGTTTTTATAAAACTCAGACATGCCTCGCCGGGCTACTGAGCTTTCACTCAACTTTATGTTTTTTACAATAACTTCTGATCCTAATTCCTTCCACTCGAAAGCGCTTGATGTGTCGCAATTTTCGCCGGAACTATCCATTCCTATATTGTTTACCAAAGAAGGAAAGGGATGCAATGAAAGGCCCTGAAGTATAAAAACACTTGCATACCATTTAATTGCCCAGGTTTTTAATCTTCCATCGGCATTGGCTTTTAACTGATCGCAGAAATCATGGCTATTTTCGATATTAAACCTGGATTGAAGTGCTTTATTATCAATCGCAGTTAATAAATATTGCGCATCATTATTAAAATGTTTCCATGCCTTTTGCCACGTAGCCCAGCCCCAACAGGAAGTTGGATTGTAAAAAAAGGTTGGAGGTAGGAGGGTTTTTACAGGAAACATATATCCTGAGATATGCATAACTTTTTCTTCTTTCTCATAAAAATTTAGCGCATCATTCATGTACTTCAGAAAGCCTTTAGAAGTTACAATATCGTCTTCCAGTACAATGATTTTTTCATGCTTGTTTACTACCTCTGTCACTCCTGAAATAATTGAATCAGCAAGTCCAATATTTTTTTCTTTCTCAGAAACAATAACGTCTTTGCACCATTGTTTGCTTTTTATAATCTCCCTTGTCTCTTCAATTTTTTGTAACTCATGTGCTGTTGCATTTTCCTTTGGACCGTCTGCAAAAATGTAAAGGGTGGATTCTTTGGCAAGATCGTTATCAGACAATGCTTCTAAAGTCTTTTGGGTATGCCAGGGTCGATTATAAACAAAAAGAGCTATGGGAGATAAATTCATTGTAGCTTATAAAATGAGGTTCTAAAAGTTTTTGCTACGAGGCGATAGCCTTTTTCAGATAAGAATAAATGAATCGGACTATCCATTCCAAGACCATCGGATACCAACGAAGTTTCTACCAACATCATTAGCGGTTTATATTTGTTCCAGTTGTTAGATTGTAAAACATCCAGGTCCAAACCCTCAACATCAATATCCATAAAGTGGATGGTGGAGTTTAATGGAATATGTTCATTTAGCACTGTTTCAAGTCTTTTTAATGGTAACTCAATTTTTTGTTGAATTTTGTATCGTGTGTTATTATGTCTGTATTCCGATATTTCTTTTGAAAAACCGTTAAGCGCAGATTCATCAAACATATAATATGTAAGAGTTTTTTCATCTTTGCCGATAGCAACTTCCACGTTAATGTCTTCGGGCCGTAGCGTTTTAAAAATGTCCATACTTCCGGGGCTTGCATCAATATTAATACCTCGCCATCCCTTCAAATAAAACAGATATGTATTGGAAAATCTAACTGGATGGTAGGCTCCTATATCGATATAAAACCCTTTGCCCACATTTTGAAAAAAAGTTTCTAATATCAGGTCTTCGCCTTCCTGTGCATAACAGATTGTTTGCTTTTTTAGCAACTCTATTTCAATCGAAAGAGGTTGGGTAAATATCCTTTTTACCTTTTCGGGGACGGCTTTTGTCAAAACTTTTCTAATGAGTCGTTTCATTTTCTCTCAACTTGGAAAGATTGATGTTGGTAGCCATTTGAGATTTTAAGCTCCTGATTTTTCTTTACAATGTTAAACCCAAGCTTTATTATTTTATCAGCTCTTTCAAAAAAAGCGTCGCTCATATTGGGTAGATAATTTATTAAAAAGTCGTCAGTGTGAGTTTTCCCCACATAATCTTTGCAATTCAGATAATCAGGATTAATTCCATCTAGAAAATAGTGTGATTGCATGTAATAATATTCCAATATCTCCTCTTTTTTAATTTCCACTTTAAGCTGCATAATGTTATTTAAATGATTTTCATATTCCGAAGAAGTATTGGCAGTAGTAATAAAATCATAGCCCGTAAAAGGATTGTCGTAGATAGCGAGCACAGGTATATGATGATAAGCAAATTCGGCAGCAGCAGTGCCGTAGGCCGTTACTAATGCCCGTGGTTTTTTTTCTATCAACTGAAGGTTAGATGTTTTTTTATCAATGAAAATGATATTTGTTTGGGCATATTTTTTTTCTAATTCAGCAAAAATTTCATCGTTGCCAACTATGCCGTTAGGATGTGGTTTCACCAATACATGAATATGCGGCTGCCTGCTTAATGTCGTTAGAGTAAAATTGATCCACTCATAAAAATCCGGAAAAACGAGCCCTCTGTAAATGTGGGGTGAATCAAAAAAACAATGGGCTAAAACCACTACAGTGTTAGAAGCTTCATATTTATCAAGCTCAAAATTATGATAATGGGAAAACGAGCTTTCTTTCATATAACCAATTGCCGTATCAATTTTACCGGTAAACCTGCTTTCAAATGATGCTTTCGCTTTTTGCAATTCTCCTTCTTTGTTTGTTACCTGTTGAAATAATGAAGGATACTCAAAATGATTATTCTGATGGCTGGGATATTCCTTTATTACTTTATGCACTATAGAATTATGTCCGCCAACAGTATAAACGGGAATATTATTTTTTAGTAAAAGACGCACAATTATGCCGTGATGGATATAGGTTGTATAACTATTAACAAGAGCAACTATATTATATTTTGCCATTACCGCTTTACAATTGTAGTAAACATGCAAGACTTCTGTAATTAATTTAGTTAAATATATATCCTGGAGATCAACGGTGCATTTGTGGTTCATCCGCAAATAGGTATCATATACTAAATCACCGATTTGCATTCCTTCGATATGTATATTAATAATATCTTCTTTACTATTCAGCCTATCTTTTATTTTTTTAGATTCTGTCTCAATAAAATCTTTATCCTTGAAAGCATCGGTATTTCTATAAATTATTCGTCCACCAAATGCCATAAAAACTTTTTCCATCCTGCGATACATATTTTCAAAATCGCTTCTTACGCGGAAAGATTTATTCCGGTCAATACCAAAATCGAGAACCGTTAACACGGGATACAGACCAATATTGGCGTTATGTTTTTTTGCAAGATGGTTTGTTGCCAAAGCAAACTTGATGCACATTTCATAGTCTGCAATTACCTGGGTTAACACAATATTTTTATTGGCATTGTTCCATTTTATTTTATAGCGTGAGAGTTTATTTTTAAATTCTTTTTCATAGGAATTAAGCTTTGCAGAAAAGTAATTTTGTTTAAGCCGCACTTTTAATTTGCGTGAATGCCATTTTGCTTTGTATAATAAATTTAAACTTTGCGGTATCATACTTTTTTTTTAACTAACAAGTTCAAAACTTAATGCAGTTCCTTTCTTAACGTCTTTGTTTATACATCTACCCAATAAACTTTCAAAGAAAAAAGGCGAAATACCTAGTCCCGGCCGAATTATTCTAATATTGCTTTTAGTAAATACTTCTCCGGCTTTCATATCTTCAACAATATAAATTGATCTCTTGAATCTGAGGCTTTTCATCTCATCTTCTAAAATTCCGTAAGTGATTTTACCCAATCCTAAAAAGGCTCGTTCAGTTTCTTTTACAAGCATTTTAAATTCATGCGGTTCCAGGGAAAAGGCGGAGCCAACTCCTCCTTCTGCCCGGCTAAATTTGGTCATTAATTATTTTTTATTTTTATACTGGTATCCATTTCTAAAAATTACTTTACCACCAAATGTTAAAAATATCTTGTCAAGCCTTTTATAAAATATCTCGGAGTAAAGCTTATCCCATAAAAATTTATTCTCAAAAATTCTATCTTCCAGTTGGGTGGTTACGGAATATAATCCAATATTCGATCTGTTTTTTAATGCCATCTATCAAGGTTATCTAACTCTTTTTTAGATATGCATAAGTCACTTAATTAATGTACTTTTCCATTAAAAGTATTTGCAAAAATCGCAAGCAATTGAAACTCGAAAGCTTTTTAAAATTTTCCACTAAGTAATAACATAATTGAATTTGATCTTTTTATGCTATCTGTAAAATGTCTTATGCTGCCAATCATTTTTTAAAGTATTTCACAATTTAAAGGAGGGCCGGCTGCAATATTTTTTGATGCTGTTTTACCAAGAATGTTTTTGTAAAATTTGGGCGATAAACCAAAACCCGGCCTTATGAATCTAAAATGATTAATCATTTTTGGCAAAAACTATGTTTTATCTCAGCCAGTTTCCAATCTTCTTCATTATCTATATCCTGAGCTATCAGTTCACTAATTTCTATTACACCGGTATTATCACTAAAAAGTTTGTTTGATTGCAGAATATAATTACTAACAAACCAATAAAATTGGCCTGCATCATGATAAACCTTTTCCAGGTCTTGTGATCGTTTATAATAATTCTCAGGCCACAACATCTCAGCCTTACTGCCGGGCAAAACTCTTAATGAACGTTGAATAGGATAGCTAAATCGAGTAGCAGGAAAAACTACATCAAACTTTTTATCAATTAATATATCATATGCTTTCTTTAAGAGATCAGGTGTTACAAAAACTGCTGTCGGGTATATACAACATCCTTTTTCATAAAAAACGCCTTGCATTTTATAATAGTTAATTACTTCTGCGATCACATCCGCTGTACCTGCAAAATCATTTGAATTTACTTCACTTCTTAAAAATGGAACTTTTGCACCAGCCCTCATTGCAATACCTGCAATTTCTTCGCTGTCAGTAGATACCATTATTTCACCAAAAAGTCCTGAATTAATAGCAGCATCAATTGAATAAGAAATAATTGGCCTGCCTAAAAAAGATCGTATATTTTTCTTTGGAATTCTTTTGCTGCCACCCCTTGCAGCTATAATGGCTATTGCTTTATTTTCCATTATTAATATGTTCGTCTCGTAATAGTGAAATAATTACGGAATCATAATACCGCCCATCTTCAAAACAGTTTTGCCTTAAAACTGCATCCCGTTTGAAAGAGAATTTTTCTGTGAAGAAATCATTCTTTTGTTTATCAAATTCATATAGCTCCATCCATATTTTATTAAGATTTAAGTTTTTAAACCCATGATCTATTAAAAGATGGGAAGCTTCTTCAGCGTATCCTTGCCTATCTATATATTCTTCATTATATCCTATATAAAATGAATAGTCTGAAGAACGAATAATCCAATTAATGTACAGAAGTCCGCATACTCCTAAAGGTTCTTTATCTTCCAACCTTTCTATCATAAACATAAAATTATTAGTGCTATCAGAAATTTTGTTATACCAGTTTTGTTGATTAGCCATGTTTAATTCCCTAAACTCACGAAAGTTTTTTCTGAATGAAACTATATTTCTCCAGTCACGAAGTATTTTTAAATCTTCAACTTCAATAGCTCTTAATCCAACAAGGTTTCCTTTTATCATTTTTTTAAAATAAAATGTAATGAAGTTAAATGTTCCCCTTTGTTTACAGCCTTGGTAAGTTTTTTACCTATAAGTTCATAAGCATTATATGGTTCAATTCCATCTTCCGGTATAGGCCGCAGTGCTTCCAGATCATTTGCATTAATTTCCTTCCCTGCTGCTAAATCATTAGTTGCTCTTAAAGCTCTTCGCTGAACAATTTTTGAATCTATTTCGTTTTCTTCCACTCTTTTTATACCATCTCCAAGAGCATAAAATACTTCTAAAGCGCCTTCTACCATTTTTTTCCAACTGACAGGATTCATGGCAAATTTATGATCGGGCCCTTCTAATTCATTGCTGTCAGTAAAGTGCTTTTCAAAAACTCTTGCACCTAATGCCACAGCTCCAAGTACCATCGCATTACCAATTGTATGATCTGAAAGACCTAAAACAACCCCGGGATATCTTGATCTAAAAGTGTTAAGCACATTTAGATTTACAAATTTATATTTATTGCTATCCAAAGTATAATTTGTATTACACTGCATTAAGCAAATGTTATTTGTAAACTTTGCCAATACATTCATAGCTCTATCAACGTCTTCAATTGTTGAAGCACCGGTGGCTAACAGAACTGGTTTCCCTTTATCTCCAATATGCTTAATTATTTCAAGCCATGTAATATCGCCGGAGCCTATCTTGTAAAGATTTACATAAGCATTTACAAAATCTACAGACTCTATATCATAAGGGCTGGTAAAATATTCTATGCCCGTATCATCGCATTTTTCTTTCAGTCTAGCAGTCCAGTCAAGACTAATACTGGCATCTTCATAAATTTCATACACGCTTTTTTTCCATGTGCTTTGATGACTTAATTTACCTCGCAGATTTTCAAACCCAATTTTGCTTACAATTTTTGATGCATGAAAATTTTGAAATTTCGCTGCGTTTGCACCTGCTGCTTTGGCTAACTCAATCAATTTAAATGCCCTTTCCAAACTGCCGTCATGGTTTGCTCCGATATCGGCAATGAAATAGGGAGGATACTTTTCCCCAACCACTGTATCACCAATTTTAAATTCTCTGAACATCTACTTTTTTTTTAAATTAAGACATAAGGAATGAATATTTTCTTCAATCGAAGGAAAGGAAATCCCTAAATTTTGTACTTTTTCAGTATTTAAGGTAGTATCTAATGGTCTTGCAGTTTCATTTGGTTCATTGATGAGCTTTTTGGGAGAGATAAGGCTTTCATCTAAACCCAGGTTGGCTGCCACATTCATTACAAAGCTATACTTCGAAATAAAATTGGAGGATCCGAAATTATATACTCCTGATTGAAATCCCATATTTAACAGCTGAAATAGTTTATCCGCTAATATTCCGCTGTAAAGCGGATTAAAGACAACATTTTCAAAACCATTGATTTGTTTGAGCCCCTGTAAACTTTTTAATGCCCATTCAAAAAAAGAATTTTTCAAGGGCTCATGATAACCAACAATGTTGGTTCGAATGATAGCATAGTTACTGTGGTTTTCCATCACAGATTCTTCTCCTTTCTGTTTGGAAAATGCGTAGTAATTAAGTGGGTTTGTCACATCCGTTTCAGAGTAATTTCCACGTTGCCCGTCGAATACGGAATCAGTAGAGATATAAATAAAAGCAGCACTTTGAAAAAGCTGTGCTAACTTTTTAGAAGCGTTTACATGAAACTCATAGGCAAATTCTTTGTTTTCCTCACAAAAATTCAAGTTAACGCAAGCTGCTGTATGAATAACAATATCTGGTTTAAAATGGACTGATATTTTCGCTGCAAAGTTTGAATCACTTAAGTCAATCAAAAACTGATTCTCAAGAGATAATTGTGGATTAAAGTTTCTCGAAACTCCATATACTTCATAGCTTTTTTCCTTAAGACTATTCACGATGCTACCTCCAAGCATTCCGGATGAACCGGTAATTAATATTTTTTTCAAGATGTAGGTCTTAGAATGAGGAGTATAGATTGTTTATCTTTTTATTTTGTAAACCAAATGCACCTCGCTGGTGAATCTTGTTTTATCTATTGCACTCTGAAGGCTATCGCGGTTGCTAAAAAAGTTTTCATCAAGATATTCCTTAGCATCTTCAAAACCGTTTAGGTTACTGAAAATTAATCGTCGTAAATCTTCTATGTCTGTACCAAAATACCATTCACCCACTCTGTCCAAAGAATACATTTTTTCGAGATATTTTAAACTTTGTTCTGTATAAAGATGAGTATGCCCTGACGATAATTGCCGATGAAAAAAGTCTGTCGATAATAATTCTAAATATACAGACAGGCTAAACTTAGGTACTGATATAAACAAGTATTTTATATTTCTGTTGTCAACTATGGCTTTCATAACAACATCATTGTAAACTAAATGCTCCAGCACACCAATCATACAAACTACATTACCGTTAAATTTTTTGAGTATTTCTAATACCCCTTTGTCAGAACTTGCTATAAGTTCTACACCCGGCAGATAAGTTTTGGCTGCAAGGAATAAATCGGGTGAAATTTCAGAGCCAATGATATTTTTAAACCCTATTTTCTGAAATGACTTTATCAAATACCCGGCTCCGCAGCCCATATCAAAAATCTTAGTTGACTTTTTGTTGAGTTTAGTAACACTATCAAAAAATTTAACCTTAGGCAGATAGATATTTTTTACTCTATTATCGTAGTCGGAATTTGAAGAAGCTGATTTAAGATATGTAGTAGTACCGTAACTTGCTTTTTCCCCGGAATATAGTTTTTTGCTATAGTTTTGAGTATCTTGAAATTTTCCATTGAAATGGCCACATGTTTTACATAAAATAAAATCAATGGAAGTTTCGGATGAAAATTTTTTCGTAAGAAAAATCTCTTTGGAATTGATAGGCATTAAGCAATTTTTACAATTTTTCCTTACCGGTTCTGTAATATAAAATGCTGCATCTTTACACTGCTTACTAAGCAATTCCGCTTTCTCAACTTCAAAGCTTGATTTTATTTTTTGCAAGAAAGGATTATACTTTTTT
This sequence comes from Ginsengibacter sp., assembly GCA_039933035.1. GTDB lineage: Bacteria > Bacteroidota > Bacteroidia > Chitinophagales > Chitinophagaceae > Ginsengibacter. The sequence goes on from JBDTOV010000064.1 coordinate 19,974, forward strand.
GAAAACTTGCTGATTGTTTTAGATCTGTTACTCTTTGTCTTAAATTTATTAAGCATGGCTATTCTGAACTTTGTGTTCGGGGAAATTAGGCAGAAATTTACTAATTAAATCCTTCTTCTATTAACCGTTGCAATTCTTCAATGGAAAGCCATTCGCTATTTGTACCTGATCCATAACTGAAACCTTCCGGGACTTTCACTGCATTAAAATGATCAATAAATTTTTTCATATCCCAAACCGGTACCTGTGGCAGGATAGCATAATATTTACCAAGGTCATAGGTGGAAAAAGAATCGGATGCAGTGATCATTTCCTCATGAATTTTTTCACCAGGGCGAATGCCTGTGATGGAATGCTCGCAATCCGGACCAATAGCTTTAGCGACGTCAAGAATATTGTAAGATGGAATTTTGGGCACAAACAATTCACCGCCCCATGCATTTTCCAGGGTATATAAAACCATATCAACACCAGCTTTCAAAGAAATATTAAATCGCGTCATTTTGGGATCTGTAATCGGCAGTACTCCTGTCTTCTTTTTGGCCATAAAAAAAGGAATTACAGAACCATTTGATCCCATTACGTTTCCGTAACGAACTACTGAAAATTTTATATCTTTTTTCCCTTTGATATTGTTTGCTGCAATAAATAATTTATCTGACACCAGCTTGGTAGCGCCATACAAATTAATAGGTGCCGCTGCTTTGTCTGTAGAAAGTGCGACAACATTTTCTACCTCAGATTCCAAACAGGCGCTTATGATATTTTCAGCCCCGATAATATTTGTTTTAACACATTCCATAGGATTGTATTCTGCTATTGGAACATGCTTCATGGCGGCGGCATGCACTACTGTATCTATTCCTTTTAAGGCAGTTTTTATTCTCTCATAATCTCTTACATCACCTATAAAAAAACGTATCATGGGATATTTATCGACAGGATATTCCTGTGCCATTTGATACTGCTTTTGCTCATCCCTTGAAAAGATGACTAAGCGCCTGATTGAAGGAAATTTTTGTAAAACAGTTTTAGTAAATGCTTTACCAAAAGATCCTGTGCCGCCCGTTATTAGTATTGATTTATCTGATAACATTTATTTTCTTGCTATTTTAATTCCATGTTGGAAACATACACTTTATTGTTATTGTAAAAATCACGAAATGCAGGAGTGGGATTTTCAATTATCATTTTTTTTCTATTCGCCCCGAATAATGAGGCGGTATATTCCAATTCTAGTACGAGCCTATCTCCGCTTTTTAATAGAGTACCCTTGTGCCAGCATTTCGTATCACCTGCAAAAATTGTCCCAGCATCCCCACACAAAACTCTAAAGTCATCAAGTTGATAATAAGGCTTTAAATCTTCATCGCTTATTCTTGCGTATCCTCTTTGTAATATTTCGGGAGGTTTTTTTCCAGGCTTATGAGTTCCCTGGATGTAACAATGGGGACCATTCTCTTCGGTAACGTCATTGATATAAAAAAATATTTTAAGCCACTTAATTCTATCCATGTCAAAATGATAAAGCTGTGCTGCTTCTGAAGATGCCTCTTTGTTAAAGCTTGTGCTCCACCACATAGCAGGGAAATCGAAAATAGGTTCACACTCTAAATAATCTCTTGCCACATTAATAAGCACTGGATCCATTATCAAAGTCTGTATGTCCACATTGTTAACAAGGTCTGCAATATCAAACCTATAGATTTCAGATTTCGGATTAAAGGGATCATAGAGAATTTTACCGTCATGTCGGTAAGAGATTTTTGCGCCCGTTTGTAAAGCGTAATTGTAAAGACGGCCCAATATATCCTTGTCTAATTTCTTATCAAATATTACATATCCATTTTTTTTAAGCTCATCATTTATTTTTTTAAATCCATGCTTATTAAAATTACCTGGCACCCCTTCCAACTGCTCCGCGATCTTATGGGGTGGATTCGATTTTTTTATCTTTTGGTGTGCAATTTCATTTAATCTTCCATTAGTAGAGCAATACAAATTAATGAGAGACATATAAGAATCATGAGATGTTTCGCCAGTTTTTAAAAACATATTATAGTTAGAAAAGAAATTTTCTTTATATTTCTTTTCCCCGATTTTTTTTTGCATGGCGTGAAACAAATGCCTTTTTACAAAGGAAGTAATACTCATATTCGTTTAATTTATTTGCAGATTGAAATTACTGTTGTACTGTGATCATTATCTTTTATATTATAGTGATCATATTCAAATAAAACTTTGTGATTTATTGTAGAATTTAATAAACTGATCAGTTCCTGTGACGTATTGAGTGTATTAACCCTTGGCGCTTTAATATTATTATAATCCTGATTGGGGTTATGATCTATTCCGATACCAAGTAATCCCCCGGGCTTGAGAATTCTCCTGCACTCTTTAATTACAGTCTCAGGATCGCTCGAATAACTAATCATCCATGCAATCAAGACGACATCAAATCTCTCTTCTTCAAAATCTGTTTTATGAATATCCCCAATTAAAACACTGGGAGAATATGAGAACAGGTCAAACCCAAAAGTTTGAGTAAATCCATAAGATTTCATCCAATAAATATCATCTTCTGTCCTGCAGCCAACAATTAAAACTTGTTTTCGGGATTTGTCTATCGTATAATAATTATAAAAAGCAATCACTGGATAAATTAACAGGCCCATTCTTTCTCCACAGCCAAAAGCTGCATCCGAGTTGAATGCGGAAAGATTGTGTTCAATGGTTTTTTCTCCGATGCTGTTTGAACCATCTTTTTTAAACCTCATATTTTTCTTTAGCAAAGAATATCTCTTTTTTACAAACCAAAATCTTATGTTTTTAAATCTTAAAAAAGGTATAAAATTTCTCGCAAAAAATCTTTTTATCTTATTCATAAATGCTCGATGTTATTTTCTTAAGTTTATAATGTAGTGTTACCATAAGTCACATTTTCAATTGAAAAAGGAATTGTAACACTTCCGAAATTTTCATGTGGATCGTCACTGCTGGGTAGAACTATTAACGCCGGTAGGTTTACATTACCGTCAATGACATCGTACCATATTTTTGCACTGGCATTGCCAATAGCAAAATACAAGTCATATTGCCCTGATCTAATTGTATTTCCCGGAATTACCGGATTAAAAGTGATAACCTCCCCGCCTTTCAACTGTTTGGTAGTTATCGTTTGCTTAATATTACTAGTCGCAGTTTCTGACATAACCCGCTTTATAGACATGTAGAAGGTAAGTCCATCGCATGGCTCTTTCACAGTGCATTCAATACTAAAGCGCAGCGGTTGATTATGTTTAAAGGACCACATTTTATTATCACTGCCATCATTAGTAATTGCAAGGGCCTTTGTAAAAATCATCTTTCCATTTGTCCGGGTAAGTCTGTCTTTTTTTGCAGTATTTTCATCAAATGCGTAATCTTTCAACAACGCATAATAATTTTGAATACTCGCTTCTACGGTTTCATTGCTGTGAATTTTTCCGTTGAACATTACTAATCCTTTTTTGCAAATAGAAGCAATAGCCTGCAGATTGTGACTTACAAGTAATACTGTTCTTCCCTCTCCTTCACTTACATGTTTCATTTTCCCCAGGGCTTTTTTCTGAAACTCCGCGTCCCCAACGGCCAATACCTCATCTACGATTAATATTTCCGGCTCCAGGTGTGCCGCTACGGCAAAAGCCAGGCGTACAAACATGCCGGAGGAATATCTTTTCACCGGGGTATCAACATACCGTTCAACGCCGGCAAAATCCACGATCTCATCAAACTTGCTTTTGATTTCTTTCTTGGTCATGCCGAGGATGGCGCCATTTAAAAAAATATTCTCGCGGCCGGTTAATTCAGGATGAAAGCCGGTCCCTACTTCCAGTAAAGAGGCCACACGCCCCCTTATTTTTACGCTGCCTGTCGTTGGCGATGTGGTACGGCTCAATATCTTTAAGAGGGTACTCTTCCCTGCGCCATTGCGGCCAATAATGCCAAGCACTTCGCCCTGCTTTACTTCAAAATTAATATCCCGCAATGCCCACACATATTCACTGCTGCCTTTTACAGAGCGGTCATTTTCTTCTCCTATTTGCAAATAAGGGTCATCGCGTCGCCGTACCGTAGTCTGGTACCACCGGTTAAGATCGTGGCCTATAGTGCCGGTGCCCACCGTGCCCAGGCGATATTGCTTGCTTAAATTTTCTACTCTTATTACTATGTCGCTCATTAAAAGATCTGCAGATTAAAAAAATTCGGAATCATTACCAATAACAACCTGCATCAGAAAATTTTAATGCCCGGGCGTCGGTTGGTATCTCAGATGTATGAGGCCTTACCCAATGTTCATTAAAGAATACCTGCTGCGGCCTGCCCGGTTCTTCCCAGCGCTTGCCTAAAATACCAAAGAACAATTGTAAAGCGCCGCCAACATGTATGGCCTGCCTGTTCATCTTCTTTATGGCGGCTCCTAAAGGAAGGCCTTGCGGTCCGCTTGCAATCAGGGCAATGTCAAAATCCAGTTTGGAAATATCATTAATCATTTTATCCAGCGTTGCCTGTATGTTCTCAAACTTCATCCACTCGTTATCGTAAGTACTGAAAGGCTTATAACATTGTAAATGAAAGAAAGGCAATACTAATTGGTTAAAAAGTAAATCTCTTTTTGCATACTGCAAAGGTATGGTGCTTGTGTATGGATGAATTACCAGTACCTTTTTATTTTCAAGCGCCATTGTCCAGGGCTTTGCGTAAAAATAGGGTTCATATGCAATCAGCTCAAAAAGTTCTGCGCCAGGGCATATATAGTTAGCCATTACGTCTTCACCATGATTAAACCACACTCCCAATCCGTCAATAGAGTGCACAGAGCGAAGAAAACCATCATAAAAGCTTTCCTGCTTTTTTATATCACCATGCCACGCAGCATCCCTGGCAAGCATTTCCAAAGAATATTTACTCCACAGTTTCTTATTAATAACCCGGTTGAACAGGTGATTACACACCAGGCCCAGCTCAAAACCTCCAAACCGCGACGCAAAAAAAGGCTTTCCGGCAAGTATGGTCTTTGTCAGCCATTCATTAGCCTGTTCGTCGGTAAGTATTTTTTTATTATAATCACCGCTATTAGTTTTTGGACTATTATAATAGTAGTCAAAACTATTTTCGCAGGCCATCTCTTTTGGTCCCGCTAATTTTGCTCTTATTTTTTTATAGATAGATTCTACTGTCATGGCACCGCTTCCAGATTTCTTTATGTCAGGGATTCAATCATTTTTATTCATTGCTTTTGCCGGAATACCACTTACTTTGGCATTATCAGCAACATCTTTTGTTACGACAGCGCCTGCGCCTATTACAACATTTTTCCCAACGCATAAGCCCGGTAATATGATAGCGCCGCTGCCAATAAATGTAAAATCTCCTATCATACATCCTCCCGTGATAATGGCCGCAGGAGCCATCTCGCAATATTTTCCGATCACAGTGTCGTGATGCACAAGTGCACTTGCATTTATAAGCGTTCCTTCACCAATAACTACCGATGGCTGAATAATTACATGGTGCATTATATTTACCCCATCACCTATAGACACATCAAAGTCGCTTACTTGTGCCTTTTTGGAAATGACAGTAGTCAAGTCTCCACCCAATGAATGTAATTTTACTGCCATAGATTGTCTGAGGATACTGCCTCCCATTCCCAGCACAAATCGTTTATCAGTTTGCTTAAAATAACGGGTTGCTTCTTGCTCTTTTTTTATTATTTGAAATTTGCTAAACATCCTTGAGGCTGTATTTGCCGGGAGGTCGTCATAAAAAAACAAGTTGTCGTAACCATTGGAGATTAACACATCCAATAACTCCTTTGCATGACCTCCTGCGCCTATGATCAGCATGTAGCGAAGGCGTTGGTGATACAATCAATTATAGTTTGGACCTGCGGTTTTGACAGATCAAAATATAAAGGCAAACATAACACCCTGCGGCTTTTTTCCTCGGAAACAGGGCAGGATTTGTAATCAACAAATGACAATGTATTTAACGAAGGAAAGAAGTACCGCCGCCCGGAGATTCCCTTCTCCCGCAATCTTTCAACAACAATAAGCAAGGCTTCCTCACTTTCAAAAAAAACAGGATAATAGGAATAATTATGTTTTAACTCTTTGCTCAAAGTAAGCATTGAAATGAAACCGGGTAGCCCGCTATCGTATTGGGCAGATATCTTTTTTCTTGCTCCAATTATTGTGTGTACCTGCGGCAAAACCGCCAGGCCCATGGCTGCATGGAACTCCGAATTTTTTCCATTAATACCCATTGAAAAATAATCATCATTGATATGCCCGAATTGCCGGTACAAATACAACTTTTTTGCTGTATCGTCATTATTGGTAATTATACAACCGCCTTCTACTGTGTGAAAGATTTTGGTGGCGTGAAAGCTGCAGGTGCTTATATCGCCATAGCTCAGTAAAGACTTTCCTTTATATTCACATCCAAAGGCATGTGCTCCGTCATAAATTACTTTCAAATTATGTTTCTCCGCAATCCTCTTTATTTTTTCCACATCGCACGGTATGCCGTACACATGCGTTGCAAGTATGGCTTGCGTATGCGGGGTGATAGCTTCTTCGATTTTATCGGCATCTATGCACAAAGTTTCAGAGTCAATATCTACAAACACGGGTTTACAACCTTCCCATAAAATAACATTGGTAGTTGCTACATAACTAAAGGGCGTAGTGATAACTTCTTTGGTAATGTTCAAAACCTTCAAAGCCATTTGCAAGGGTACAGTGCCGTTGGCAGTAAATAATAAATTATAAGTTCCAAGAAATTCTTTGAGCCTCATCTCAAGTTCCTGAACGAGCTCACCATTATTGGTTATCCAGGCTTTATCCCAGGCTCTTTTAAGAATAGCGGTATATTCTTCAAATGGCGGCAGAAAGGTTTTAGTTACGTTAATCATCTCTAAATACGGGGCGATGTTTTACACCGTATCAATAAATGTTTTTTCAACTTTATTAAAAAGCACGATACCGCCTAACACCACGATAATAATAAATACACAGCTATAGGCTATGGATGTTGTGGTGAAAATACCTTTGCCGAAAAGTGCATAACGAAATAATTCTACAATAGATGTGAGAGGATTTATATCGAGTACCCATTTGTAAGATTTGTTTTGTAAATAAGACAATGGATAAGCTATCGGGGTAGCATACATTAAAAGTTGCATCCCAAAACCCAGCAACACAGAAAAATCACGATACTTGGTAGTTAAGGAAGAAAAAATAATACCAAGGCCAAGCCCCATCAGCGCCATCATAACTACCAGTACCGGCAATAGCAGCAAGGCCCATGAAAAATGAAAGGCATACCCGTGAAAAGCATAATAAATAAAAACAACTACCAGTAAACCAAACTGTATGCCCAGCTTTACCATATTCGAAGCAACCGTACTAAGTGGAATTACCAGCCTTGGAAAATATACTTTCCCAAACATACCGGCAT
>JBDTOV010000065.1:0-26924 GCA_039933035.1 Ginsengibacter sp.
TCTCATAGTTCCATGGTGTATGATATCGAAGATTTCCCGGTTGATAAAGATTAACAATAACCTGTTCTATCGATAATAAAAATCGCACTTCACCAGAGGTGGTGTAACCCGTTACACGAAAAAAAACCGCTCAATGATTGAACGGCTCAAATTTTTTATACTTGAAATCTCTGTCTGAACAATCTTAATATTCATCTTCGTTAAAGAAAAAATCTTCCTGGCTGGGGTAGTCGGGCCAGATATCATCCAGGCCTTCGTAAATTTCTCCGCCTTCGTCTTCAAGTTCCTGGAGGTTTTCAACCACTTCAATAGGCGCGCCGCTGCGAATGGAAAAATCAATTAATTCGTCCTTGGTCGCGGGCCAGGGTGCGTCTTCAAGGTGAGAGGCAAGTTCTAAAGTCCAAAACATATTTTTTTCTTTTTTTCTTTTTTAAATTAAAATCCGGGGCCTGAATTTTCCGCAAATGTAAAAGTTATATCGGGATTACCAAATATTGTTTTTACGCGGCTTCCTACTTCTTTGATGAATAATATAACGTAATAGATGCATTGTAAGTAATTTTATTTTTATCTTTTAAAAATTGTTTTTTAAACTTTACATTTAATCATGCTAAAAGCTGCAGGCATCTATAAAAATTACGGCGCATTGCCGGTATTAAAAGGAGTAGATATTGAAATTTCAAAAGGCGAAATTGTAAGCATCGCAGGTTCTTCCGGAGCAGGCAAAAGCACCTTGCTACATATATTGGGTACGCTTGACAAGGCAGATAAAGGTGAGTTGTATATTGATAAGATACCCGTTTTTAAATTAAGCGGTAAAAAATTAGCTTCGTTTAGAAATAAGCATATAGGTTTTGTTTTCCAATTTCACCATTTATTGCCGGAATTTACGGCACTTGAAAATGTGTGTGTGCCGGGATGGATAGCAGGGAGAAAGACAAAGGAAGTACAGGAAAAAGCCTTATCTCTTTTAGAATTGCTTGGTTTAAAAGATCGCTCAGAACATAAGCCGGGGGAGCTTTCGGGCGGTGAACAACAAAGGGTAGCCGTTGCAAGAGCCTTAGTCAACAATCCTTCGATTGTGATGGCAGATGAACCAACGGGTAATCTCGACTCTGCTAATGCAAAGGAATTGCATGATTTATTTATTGACTTGAGAAATCGCTTTCAGCAAACTTTTTTAATTGTTACCCATAACGAAGAACTTGCCCGCATGAGCGATCGGATTTTACACATGAAAGATGGCAAAATGGTGTGACGAATTGTTGGGAAATTCTATTTTTTCCCGTCGATATTCATACGCGGAATCCACACGATTTCAGGCACATTGTGCAAATGGCTAACATACCTTGCCAGCACAAAAAGGTAATCGCTAAGCCTGTTCAGATACTTAATGATTAAAGGCTCCACGTCGCCGTTATGCAGGGACAAATTCACACAATATCTCTCTGCACGCCGGCAAACAGACCTGGCGATATGGGTGATAGAAGTAGAAGAATGCCCGCCGGGTAAAATAAAATGCTTCATTACAGGAAGCGTTTCATTCATGGTATCCATTTCCTTTTCAAGTAACCTAACGTCATCTTCATGCAGGTCGGGAATCAAAAGTTTGCTCTCTTTTTCGGGATCGCAGGCAAGAGATGAACCGATAGTGAACAACCTATCCTGTATCTCCTTCAGGATATGATTCGCACTGAAATCATTGACAGCATCGCTAACAAAACCTATCCATGAATTCAACTCATCTATCGTGCCATATGTTTCTATGCGAAGGTCGTTCTTAAAAACTTTTGTTCCCCCGATAAGACTGGTCCGTCCTTTATCACCTGTTTTAGTATATATTTTTTGAGACATAGCATTCTGTTAACAATTATGTAGATATTCAAAGTAAGCGGTCCGACAATTGTCATTGTACCCACAGCATTACCTATTCACTATTAGCTCTTTTTGAAGATGATCACTTTCAATAAGGCCGTCTTTCAGCCTGATAATCCGGTGTGCATAATGGGCTATATCTTCCTCGTGTGTAACCAAAATCACCGTGTTTCCATCAGACTGAATTTTATCAAAAATTTTCATAATCTCCACGGAAGTTGTTGAATCGAGATTACCTGTTGGTTCATCAGCGAGAATAATGGAAGGATTATTTACCAGGGCCCTGGCAATAGCCACACGTTGGTTCTGCCCGCCTGATAATTCATTAGGTTTATGATGACTTCTGTCGCTTAAGCCAACCCTGTCGAGCATTTCGAGCGAAAGTTCTGTTCTTATTTTTTTAGAAGAACCATTGTAAACCAGGGGCAGCGCCACATTTTCCGCTGCCGTAAGTCTCGGTAGTAAATTAAACTGCTGAAATACAAACCCAATTTCTTTATTACGAACTTCTGCAAGATCATCATCCGGCATTTTACTCACATCTTTACCGTTAAGAATATAACGACCGGCAGTAGGAGAATCCAAACAACCAAGCAGGTTCATTAAGGTTGATTTTCCGCTGCCACTAGGTCCCATCAAAGCCACATATTCATTTTTGAATACTTCAAGCGAAATTCCTTTCAGCACTTTCAGTTCCAGCTTACCCATCAGGTAACTTTTTTGAATATTTTCCAACTGTATAATCGAATTCATTTTACCGTTTCTTTTATCTATAATTTCAACAATTTATCAATAATTATTTTTCTTCGCCATTCTATCAGTAAATTATTAAATTGGCGGCCTATTTTCTTATCACTTTCGGGACCTTAAAAAATTGTTCATCGTGTAAGGGAGCGTTCCTGAAAGCATCTTGCCGGCTGATGGTTCCGCATACTTCATCTTCTCTCAGAATATTTACATTACCGCTCATGTGTAACAGTGGTTCTACTCCGGTTGTATCCAGTTCATTCAACTTTTCAATAAAGCCGATCATTTGCTGCAGATCATTTTTAATTTCTTCTTTTTCCTGTGCGTTGAATTGGAGCCGCGCCAGGTTAGCAAGTTTATCAACGAGTTCGTTATTTACATTCATCCGGCAAATATAAAAATAGCAATTCACAATTGACAGATAAACATTGAATGGAGGGAGATGAGCTGGCAATGAGCAAATGGCAAATTAACCAATCAACTATTCAACAAATCAACTTTCTTATCTTCGCAGTTATATGAACAAGAAGAAGGAAACCCTGCCTGCAGGCAGGGAAATAGTAATGAGTGGAATAAGGCCTACCGGGTTCCTGCACCTGGGAAATTATTTTGGCGCTATCCGGAATTATATAAAAATGCAGGATGATTATGAATGTTTTTTTATGGTAGCCGATATTCATTCATTAACGACCCATCCCGATACGAGGGATCTAAAATCCAATGTACACAGGGTTTTGGCTGAAAATATCGCCTGTGGGCTCGATCCCGAAAAAGTGGCGTTGTACTGTCAAAGCCATGTTCGTCAAACCGGGGAGTTGTATCTCTACTTAAATATGCTTGCTTATAAAGGCGAGCTGGAAAAAACGGTTACATTTAAAGATAAAGTAAGGCTTTCTCCCGAAAATGTAAATGCCGGTTTGCTTACCTATCCCGTATTGCAGGCCGCGGATATTTTATTGCACCGTGCAGTTTACGTGCCGGTAGGCAAAGACCAGGAGCAGCACCTGGAAATGGCCAGGAATTTTGCAAAACGGTTTAATCACCGCTATGGAGAAGTGTTTCCGGAACCGGTGGCATTTAATTTTAGCAGTGAACTGGTAAAGGTACCCTCGCTGGATGGTGGGGGAAAAATGAGTAAAAGTGAAAATCAAATGGCCACCTTGTACCTGTCAGATGATGAGGCAACGATCCGTAAAAAAGTGATGAAGGCCACAACGGATAAGGGACCTTTGCAAAAAAATTCAGTAAAACCAGTATATATTGAAAACCTGTTTCTTCTTATGAAATTAGTAAGCAGTGAAGAAGTTACCAGGTATTATAATGAAGCATTTACTAATTGCACTATTCGCTATGGCGATATGAAAAAACAGCTGGCTGAAGATATGGTCAATTTTATTGGGCCTATCCGCAAAAAGGTAAACGAAATTCTTGAAAATGAGAAATACCTGAAGGAAGTAATGGAAGCCGGCGCCGCAAAAGCAAGTATAAGCGCCGGGGCAACTATGACATTAGTAAGAAATGCAATCAAGCTTAATTATTATTAGATTTTTATAGTAATACATCCAAATCTTATATTGATATAGTTTTTATATTTACTTTTAAGCAATTCACATAAACCATGAAAAGCCTGCAACGGGGAAGGTTATATAATAAAATCAAAATCTGAAACAGGGTATGGCAAAATCAAAAAAACCCAAGCACATTGCAGTTGCGGGAAATATCGGGGCGGGCAAAACCACGCTTACAGAATTGCTTAGCAAACACTATAAATGGATTCCACAGTTTGAAGATGTTGACCACAATCCCTACCTCAATGATTTTTATGATGAGATGCCCCGTTGGAGTTTTAACCTGCAGATCTATTTCTTAAACAGCAGGCTCAACCAGCTCCTGGAAATTCAGCGTGGTACCGAAACCGTTATACAGGACAGAACCATTTATGAAGACGCTAATATTTTTGCGCCAAACCTCCATGATATGGGCCTGATGACCAAGAGGGATTTTACCAATTATTATTCTTTTTTCGAAACACTCAAAAGCATGGTACAACCGCCCGATCTCCTGATTTACCTGAATGCATCGGTCCCTACACTTGTTGCCCAGATTCAAAAGAGAGGGCGCGAATATGAAGAGAACATACGGCTGGACTATCTCAAAAAGTTAAATGAATTTTATAATAAATGGATAGGTACCTACAAAGAAGGGCCGCTTTTGATAATTGATGCAGATACCAATAAGTTTGCTGAAAATGACGAAGATCTTGGTCTTATTATCAATAAAATTGATTCGCAACTGTTTGGATTATTTTAGCATCACTTTATGAGCTGGTGACATGCCTTATCAGCCATGCTGTGTATATTTCAAATTGCCGGTTTGAGTACAAGGTTGCCAATCTCAGAGAATAGGTGCTTTCAACATAAAACCAACTTAATGAAGTTTGGTAACCTTGCGACAATATGAAATGCGCCCGACATGCTTTATGAAAACCTAAAATCTTTTTATCATGTATATTGCAATCTATAAATTTTTATTTCATGAAGTACCTTCCGCTTAATCCTGCAATTTTTATTCAAAACCGGAAAAGTTTTGTCGCTAAGATGGATAGAAATTCAATAGCTGTTTTTAACAGTAATGATGAATTGCCATCTAATGGGGATGCATTACATCCTTTTGTGCAGAACTCTGATTTATTCTGGCTTTCAGGCATTCAACAGGAAGATTCCATGGTAATTTTGTTTCCTGGTAACCCCGATCCTAAATACCGGGAAGTACTGGTGTTGGTTCGGCCTGATGAATTAAAAGAGAAATGGAATGGCCACCAGTTGCGCGTAAACGAGGCGCAGGGAATTTCGGGGATGCAAACAATTATTTGGCTTGATAGCCTCGAGGGGATGCTTCAGCCATGGATTCATTTAGCTGATACTATTTATTTGAATACAAATGAAAATGACCGGAAAGCAAATCTCGTTCCCGTAAGAGACTATCGTTATGCCGCGGATATGCGTAGCCGTTATCCTTTACACAATTACAGGCGCAGCGCAAAAATTATGAAAGAATTGCGGGCAATAAAATCGTCACTTGAAGTTGAAGTAATACAAAAGGCCATTGATATTACTGATACTACTTTCAGAAGGTTGCTGCAGTTCATAAAACCGGGTATTATGGAGTATGAAATTGATGCAGAAATATGGCATTCATTTTTATCACAAAGGGCCAGCGGACCTGCTTATGGAAGTATTATTGCCAGTGGCGACCGTGCCAGGACTTTACATTACGTGAGCAACAACCAGGAATGTAAAGATGGCGAATTGATATTAATGGATTTTGGAGCCAGCTATGGGAATTATGCTGCGGACCTTACGCGAACCATTCCTGTAAATGGTAAATTCGGCAAAAGACAAAAAACGGTTTATAACGCCTGTCTTCATTTGCATCATTATGCCGCTTCTATTTTAAAACCCGGTATCAGTATCAGTGATTATACAGAAAGGATAGGCGATGAAGCCACGATTATTTTTCAAAAAATTGGCCTGTTGAAAAAATCGGAGGTAAAAAATGAAGATCCCGGAAACCGGGCTTACAGGAAATATTTATATCATGGCATTTCTCATCATTTGGGTATTGATGTGCACGATTTGGGAACAAAAAATGAACCCATAAAAGCGGGAATGGTGTTTACAATAGAGCCGGGAATTTATATTGAAGAAGAACATATGGGTGTACGCATTGAAAATAATTTCTGGATCACTAAGAACGGGAATAAAGATTTGATGAAAAATATTCCGATAACCGTTGAGGAAATCGAAACTTTGATGAAATCTTCGAGCTAAATGAAAAAGCAAATTCCCAACATCTTTACATTGCTCAATTTATTCTTTGGTTGTATGGCAATTGTGTTTGCCTTGCAAACTGATGCTGTTTTTATTTATTTAAATGATGAATTCAACAGCAGTTTTAACATTCCTGAAAAATTAACGTGGGCCGCAATTTGTATAATCATCGCGGCATGCATTGATTTCCTGGATGGTTTTGTGGCCCGCCTTTTAAAAGCAACTTCTTCTATGGGAAAACAGCTGGATTCATTAAGTGATGTGGTAAGTTTTGGTGTTGCGCCGGGTGTGATCATTTACCAGTTACTAAGGTTTAGTTTTGCCAGGGAAGAGAATGGTCTCAATGTTTCCATTGTATGGTTGATGCCGGCTTTTATTGTAAGTTGTGCTGCTGCTTACCGGTTAGCTAAATTCAATTTAGATGAATCGCAGACTTTTTTATTTAAAGGTGTGCCGGTGCCCGCGGTCGGTTTATTGGTTGCCTCCTTTCCGCTCATTTTACATTTTAATGCTACCAGTAATATCAATGTCGTGCTGCTTAATAAATGGTTTTTATATGCTGTCATCCTTATTCTCAGTTGGCTTATGGTTTCTAACATCAGGATGATGGCTTTAAAATTTTCTGATGTTACCCTTAAAAATAATATGTCAAAAATAGTATTGCTGTTGATAGCAATTCTGTCGGCTGTTCTGTTACATTGGGTAGCAGTGCCGGTGGTTTTTATATTCTACATCTTATTATCTCTTACAACTGTTAAAATAAAAATTGAATGAATTTTCTTGCTGAAATTAAGATAATGCCACTTAAAGAATTGCTTGATCCGCAGGGGAAAGCTGTTATGGGCGGGCTTTCCAATCTTGGGTTAAAAAATATTGAAGATGTAAGGATTGGCAAGCATATACAATTAAGCATTGAAGCAAATGATGCGGATCAAGCTAAAAATATTGCGGAAGAGGCATCGCAAAAGTTATTGGCTAATCCTGTTATGGAAGAATATACGATACAGATTACCTGACAGGTTTTGTGCCCATACATCATATATCTTAAATCGTACATTAGTTCATGCTTTATATAGTTCCATCTCCTATAGGTAATCTTGCTGATATTACATTCAGGGCGATTGAAATATTAAAATCAGTTGATTTAATATTAGCGGAAGACACGCGTACTTCGGCTAAGCTTCTCCGTTATTATAATATAGAAAAGCCAACCACTCCTTATCATCAGCATAACGAACATAAAATTTACAACCACCTTATAGCTCAGTTGGGTTCTGGTAAAATAATGGCATTAATCACCGATGCCGGCACCCCGGGTATAAGTGACCCTGCTTTTTTATTGATTCGCGAATGTATTAAAAACGATATCAAGGTAGAATGTTTGCCTGGCGCAACGGCGTTTGTACCTGCGTTAGTTAATAGCGGATTGCCTATAAACAGCTTTTGTTTTGAGGGTTTTCTACCGTTAAAAAAAGGAAGACAAACTTTCTTAAAAAGAATGGCTGAAGAAGAACGCACTATGGTGTTTTATGAAAGCCCGATGCGGCTGGTAAAGACGCTAATAGATTTCATTGAATATTTTGGTGGAGACAGGCAATGTTGCGTAAGCCGCGAACTCACCAAAATATTTGAAGAAAATAGAAGAGGAACCTTACAGGAAGTGCATGATTATTTTACTGCCAAAAATGTGAAGGGTGAGATTGTGATTGTGGTGGAAGGGAAAAAGTGAATTGATTGTGAATGGACTCAAAAAGTATATCAATTCATCATTTTTGTTTTTTTGGTAACTTCTATTTTACGAAGTTTGCGATTCTCATTTAATAATAATGCATGAAAAAAATCAGCTACTTTATTATCGTGCTTCTTTCTTTTTCAACATTTCTTTCCGCCCAGCCCGACCGCTGGCAACAGCGTGTTACCTATAAGATGAATGTAAATGTTGATGTGAATACAAATCTCATTAATGGAGCGGAGACCTTAGAATATTATAACAATTCTCCTGATAAACTGGATCGGGTATTTTTTCATTTATACTGGAATGCTTTTCAGCCCGGCAGTGAAATGGATGTGCGGAGCCAGGAATTGGGTAAAATACTGATCAATGGAAGGCCGGATTGGGATTCAAGAGTAAGAGATAGAATTTCAAAATTGACTCCTTCTGAAATTGGATATCAAAAAATAAAATCGATAAAGCTAAATGGAGTTGAACAGCCAACAATAGTACATGGAACTATTTTAGAAGTTGATCTTGCCAAACCAATTTTACCGAAAAGCAAAGTAAATTTTGCGATCGTTTTTGAGGCCCAGGTTCCCGTACAAATCCGCAGAAGCGGGCGTGATAATGCAGAAGGTGTTCGCTTCAGCATGAGCCAGTGGTATCCCAAAATATGCGAATATGATTATGAAGGCTGGCATCCTACACCCTACATTGCCCGTGAGTTTTATGGCGTTTGGGGCGATTATGATGTCACGATTACCATTGATAAATCCTATAAACTGGCGGGAACAGGCATATTGCAAAATGCGTCGGCTATTGGTTGGGGTTATGATAAACCCGGCACATCTTTAAAAAATATTTCTACTCCAAAGCGTACCTGGCACTTCATAGGAAATAATGTGCATGATTTTGTATGGGCGGCAGATCCCGATTATGAGCATCTCGTAAGAAACCAGGATGGAGTGGTTTTAAATGTAGTATATAAAAGATCAGATTCCATGCAAAAAAAATGGGAAATTGTTGCGGAAGCTGCTGTTACCGTACTCCCTTATATGGAAAAACGGTTTGGGAAGTATCCGTATCCCCGGTATTCTTTTATCCAGGGGGGCGATGGTGGCATGGAATATCCAATGGCTACTTTATTAAGAGGCCCTGGCCTTGGCGGTGTTTTTCATGAATGGATGCATAGCTGGTACCAGATGATGTTGGGTACCAATGAAAGCCTGTATCCGTGGATGGACGAGGGTTTTACAAGTTATGCGGAAAGTGAGGTAATGGCTTATTACAATAAAGTATTGAACATGGAACCAATTGAACGACCAAAAGAGCTTCCTTTAAATCATGCCGGCGCTTACAATGATTATTATTTTTTGATGAAGCAACACCTGGAAGAACCATTAACTACTCATGCAGATCATTATAATACAAACTTTGCGTATGTAATAAATTCTTATTCAAAAGGCGAAATGTTTTTAGAGCAGTTAGGCTACATCGTTAGTGATTCAGTCAGGGATAAAATCTTATTGGAATATTACAGGTTATGGAAATTTAAACATCCCAACGCTTCCGACTTTATGAAGGTAACCCAGGATGTAAGTGGTATGCAGCTCGATTGGTATAAAGAATATTGGGTAAATACAACCAGGAGTATTGATTACAGTATCGACAGCCTCTGGGGAGAAAATGGTGTTTCAAAAATAAGATTGCGGAGAATTGGCCAAATGCCTATGCCTGTTGATCTTCAGCTTACTTTTAAAGATAGCACCAAAGAAATCCATTATATACCATTAAATCTTATGTTTGGTAATAAACCTGCAGAAAATAAAGAAGCCAGGATCGTCCATAAAGAATGGAACTGGACCAATCCTACGTATGTTGTAGAATTTAATCATCCGCTTACTGATTTGGTACTGGTGGAAATTGATCCCACGAAAAGAATGGCTGATATAGATCAAAAAAATAATATACTGAAATTGAATTGGTAATGGATGAAGTAAATATCCGCCGGGCCCTCGCTGCTGATGCTCAATTACTTGCTGAGTTGAGCGCTGTTACTTTTTTTGACACATTCAAAGATACCTGCGCGGAAGAAGATATGCAAAGCTTTATTAAATATTACTTCAGCTTAGAGCAGCTTGAAAGCGAACTGCATGATACCAATGATTTTTATTTTATCGCGTTCATCGATGCCGTGGCTGTGGGTTATGTAAGATTAAAAGAAGAACAAAGCGAAGTTGACATTATCCATAAACATAAGGGAATTGAGCTTAAAAGAATTTATGTGCTAACGGAATATCATTCAAAGAAAATTGGTGCCGCCTTACTGAAATTCTCTTTTAAATTCGCTGCCGAAAGAAATTATAAATTGATTTGGCTGGGTGTATGGGAGCATAATGAAAGAGCAAAGACATTTTATAAGAAGTTTGGATTTGAAGATACGGGTGTTATGCATCCGTTTCCAATTGGAAATACGCCGCAATTTGATAACTGGTTGTACAGGTTTATTAAGAATGAGTAACCTGTAATATATATTTCTCTTTAAAAAAATCTTCTTCAAATATTTTGCTTATTTCCCAAATACGCGGCCTGCAATAGCTTTCAGCTATTTCATCATTAAGGTCACCACCTTTTAAACAAATAAGGCCATTTATTTTTTTGGGTTGATCAACCGGCTTCTTTTTTAATAAAGGCTTACTCCAAAACCAAAGATCTTTTAATGGAGCAACCGCTCTCGACAGAACTACATCAAACTTTTTATTATGAATGTCTTCTGCTCTTGTATGCTGAACAGTGACATTTTTTAGTCCTGTTTCGGTGATAATACCTCCCACTACTTTTAATTTTTTATTAATGCTATCTACTAAATGAAAGTGTACTCCGGGAAACATGATCGCGAGTGGAATACCTGGGAAGCCCCCACCGGTTCCCAAATCCATAACTTCAAATCCATCCGGAAAATCGAATTGAGTTGATATAGATAAAGAATGCAAAACGTGATGTACATAAAAATTATCAAGATCTTTTCTTGAGATCACATTTATTTTTTGATTCCATCCCTGATATAGATCTTGTAACGCGTCAAATTGCTGTATTTGTTTTTCAGTGAAATCGGTAAAGTATTTTGTAAGAATTTTCATTTGCCACGTTTTTTTTGTCACTAATTTCAATAATTACGGTTAATAAAATTAATAGCTAATTCGTGAAATTTGTGTAATCCGTGGCAAAATCATTTCCAGTTTTTTCCGGGTTTTCTAAAAAGAGCTGTTGAAAATATTAAATAATAAAAAAACATCCAGATATCAAAAATTAAATAGAATGGAAATAAATCCTTCTCGTCCAATTTTTCCGTTACTTTAAATAAGATTATTCCCTGGATTATACAACGAATGCCAAAAACCAAAAGAGCTTGTTGCCAGTTATAAAATAATATGGAAACTATTAATAAAGGATAAAAAAGAAAATGTGAAAATGCGTACAAGCCTAAAAAAAACTTATGAATTGTTTTATAATATTTGCTTGTTGTATAATGCCTGTTCTTTTGTCGTACCCAATGTTTCCACGATACAGGTGGTTCAGATAACGTGAAGGCATCCTTATCAATAACAATTGATGTATTTTTTTTTGTTGCGGCTTTATTAATGAAAAGATCATCATCGCCGCCCGGAACATGATTATGTGATGAAAAGCCTTTATGCCTGAAAAAAACGACTTTTTTATAACTCAAATTTCTTCCTACTCCCATATAAGTAAATCCCGCGCGTGCGTAGGAAAGATATTGTAAAGCTGTATGAACGGTTTCCCATCTTACCAGCTTATTAAAAAAACCCTCCTTCTTGTGCAAGGCGCCATAACCCAAAACTATTTCAGTTTCACCTATAAATCCTTCCTGCATTTTTTCAATCCATGCATCACTTGCAGGAACACAGTCAGCATCGGTAAGCAACACAATTTCATGCGTGGCCTTTTTAATGCCTATGCTTAAAGGAAATTTTTTTCCCGGGATAAATCGTGCCTCCTGTGTTAGTTCTACAAGTTGTAACTGTTTATAGGTTTTTTGATAGTCTGCTAAAATATATTTGCTTTCATCAAATGAGTTATCATTTACAACAATAACTTCATGCGTTGTGCCATATTTTTGGACTAATACACCGGGAAGATTTTTAACCAAATTCAATTGTTCATCTCTTGAACAAATTATGACAGATACGGGCAGGGCTTCTGAAATGGCTTTTGATTTTTTTGTATAAAAAGCCAGCCGGGCAAAGAAAAACAGGTAATAAAAAACCTGTAAAAAGGTAATGACACAAAAACCCAGGAATACCAGGTTTTGCCATTGAGACAAATATTCAGTTAGTCGCATTCGGATGCAAACATAACTACCTTCCTTCTACGCGCAAAATATCTGTTATGATTACTTTCTTATTCAAATACTTATTTTTCCAAAAAACTATATTTGCTTAATTACGAGGTTTTAAAAGGGGTTAATATTTTTATGGCATCATTACAATTTGAGCTTCAGCATACTGACAGAGATTCACATGCCAGGACAGGGAAAATCAGTACGGATCATGGTGAAATACTGACGCCCGTTTTTATGCCGGTAGGTACTGTGGGTAGTGTAAAAGCCGTAACCCAGCAACAATTAATTGACGATGTAAAAGCCCGGGTTATTTTGGGAAACACCTATCATTTGTACCTACGCCCGGGCCTTGAGGTATTGGAAGCCGCAGGGGGGTTGCATCAATTTATGCATTGGGATAAATCCATACTTACCGATAGTGGCGGCTACCAGGTGTTTTCGCTTAGCGGTACCCGTAAGTTATCTGAAGAAGGAGCCTTATTTCAAAGCCACATTGATGGAAGCAAACATTTGTTTACCCCGGAAATTGTGATGGATATTCAAAGAATAATCGGTGGCGATATCATCATGGCCTTTGATGAATGTCCCCCGGGAGGGAGTGAACATGCATACGCAAAAACTTCCATGGAACTTACGCATCGTTGGCTTGACCGGTGTTTCAACCAATTTAATTTCACAAAAGAGAAATACGGTTATACCCAGAATTTATTTCCTATAGTCCAGGGAGGTATTCATCATGATCTGAGGAAACTCTCCTGTGAATACATATCGTCAAAAGAAGCTGCAGGAAACGCTATTGGGGGATTGAGTGTAGGAGAGCCCGTGGAAAAGTTGTATGAAATATGTGAATTGTGTTGCAATAATCTTCCGGTTAACAGGCCGAGATACCTGATGGGTGTCGGAACACCCTGGAATATTTTGGAGTGCATCACTTTGGGCATTGATATGTTTGATTGTGTAATGCCCACACGAAACGGGCGCAATGCAATGCTTTTTACAAGCAATGGTGTTATCAATATTGACAACAAAAAGTGGGAAAAAGATTTTTCACCCATTGATGAAGGTATCACCTGCGAAATAAGCAATTATTACAGTAAAGCTTACCTGAGGCATTTAGTTAAATCAAAAGAGATTTTGGGATTGCAAATTGCGAGTATTCACAACCTGGCATTTTACCTGGATATTGTTGCGCAAGCCAGGAAGCATATAAGAGGCGGTGATTTTATACAATGGAAAAATGAAATGAGTGTTAAATGGCAACAACGACTATAAAAGCATAGTATAAAATATAGGTTAATAAAATAGTATTGTTTTAGAAATTTTAACGATAATGAATTTAGTATGATTTTATAATAAATTTTTTTAACCCATCTTTGTAATGAATGTTATGAAGGATAATAAAACCTATCATACTTCTTTCTAATATTAGTAAAACCTTCATTTATGGTAAAGCGGTTAGGCATTTTTCTATTCACAATTATTATGGGCATCGCATCTTTTGCACAGGGGAATGTGCTGGAAATTGGGGGAAATACACCCAAATTATTTTTAACGCACACAGTAACACCTAAGGAAAATTTTTTCAGTATTGGGCGAATGTATAACCTTGCTGCAAAGGATATCGCTTCTTACAACAACCTTCAATTTGAAAATGGGTTAAGTGTAGGACAATCCATTAAAATTCCACTGGGCGATAATAATTTTACCCAATCCGGATCTGCCGCTACAAGCGAAGTTCTCATTCCTGTTTATCATGCCGTTCAGCCAAAAGAGGGACTTTACAGGGTGAGCATTAACTATAATAAAGTTCCGATCGCTGCTATCAAAAAGTGGAATCATTTACAATCTGATGAGGTAAGTATTGGTACGAATTTAATTGTCGGATATCTGAAAGTACAGAAGGATGAATCACCATTGGCAACTAGAGAAATGAAATCTGCGACGACTGAGGCTGTTAATAACGTGGCATCGAAGCCTGGGGTGCCTGTAAAACCGGATGCAGATCAAGAAACGGTGACGCCCGTTATAAATCCGGGTAACGAAGAACGGAAAAAATCAGAAGCAGTAATCACCACCCAAATAGAAGAACCTAAAAAGACGGTTACGACGGTGAATACAAAAAGCAATATCAATTTCTCAGGAGGATTTTTTAAAAAATTGTATAACGAGCAGTCAGTAAATAAATCGCCGGTAAATGAAAACGGGAGCGCAGCCATATTTAAATCTACCAGCGGCTGGCAGGATGGAAAATATTATTGCTTCAACAATGAGGCACCCCCCGGGGCGATTATTAAAGTGACCGACAACGCAACAAACAAAAGCGTTTATGCCAAGGTGTTAGATGCCATACCCGATATAAAGCAAAATTCCGGGCTTAACCTCATTTTAAGCAACGCTGCCGCAGAAGAGCTAGGTGCACCGGATGTTGCATTTGATTGTACATTGAGCTATGTGAAGTAAATGGTAATGATCGATCCATGTGCTTTACGTAGCTATTTATCGTAAGACACCGCTGAGCTTTTCTAAAATACATGCTTTCAACCTGGTAGTCAACTTTACAGATGCTGAATGCTTGCAGATATTTTGCAAGGTAAATATTTCGCTTCTTCATTCAACCTGCCAGGAAGTAATAACATATCTTTAATGAATGATTTCATCATAGCGTTTTAATTTTTTGTACTAAGTTTAATTAATATTTGCCGTACATAACTGTGTCAATTTAATTAAGATGTCTATATCCTTATCACCTGCTTCCAATGAATTAAAACGAACACTTACCCCCGCTATGTTATGGGGGCTTGGGGTGGGCTATGTTATCTCCGGAATGTATTTTGGCTGGAACCTGGGCCTGGCCGAGGGTGGCACACTGGGTTTAGGCATTGCTACGTTTTTTATCATCATCATGTACGTTACATTCACGTTCAGTTATGCGGAGCTGGCATGCGCCATACCTAAAGCCGGTGGTGCTTTTGACTATGCCAACCGTGCGCTTGGGAAAGATGTAGGATTTGTTGCTGGCATGGCGCAAAACGTTGAATTTATTTTTGCTCCGCCGGCCATTGCATTTGCCATTGGGGCATATTTTAATTTATTCTTTCCTCAAATGCCTGTTATTGCCATCGCTATTTTCGCTTATATTGTATTTACTGCTTTAAATATTTATGGTGTAAGGGCTGCCGCGATATTTGAACTAACTATAACAATTTTAGCCGTTGGAGAATTGTTGCTATTTGCGGGGATAACGATCCCTCATTTCGATTTTAAAAATTTGCAACAGAATGCCTTACCTCATGGGTGGCAGGGAATTTTTGCCGCTATTCCATTCGCTATTTGGTTTTTCCTGGCGATAGAAGGAGTTGCTAATGTGGCCGAAGAAGCCATCAACCCCCAGCGAACCATTTTGATTGGTTTTGGTTCTGCCATTCTTACATTGGTCATTTTGTGCGTATTGACATTCGCGTCTTCTGCGGGAGTTGCGGGTTGGGAAGCCATCGTTTATAAAGCAGATGGTACTACCTCAGACTCCCCGTTACCCTTGGCATTGGCGCACGTGGTCGGCAGTAACAATGCATTATATCATTTACTTATTACCGTTGGTTTGTTTGGGCTGGTTGCTTCATTTCATGGAATTATTTTAGCAGCAGGAAGGTCTGTTTTTGAATTCGGAAGGGTAAAATTTGCTCCTGCTTTTATTGGTAAGATTCATCCAAAATTTCAAACACCGTCTAATGCATTGCTCATAAATATGTTGATCGGAATTATTGCTTTGCTTACAGGAAAAACAGCGGAAATTATAACCATTTCCGTATTTGGTGCGCTGACTTTATATATAATATCGATGATATCTCTATTGCAGTTAAGGAAAAATGAACCTCAAATGGCTCGTCCTTTTAAAGTACCCTGGTATCCTGTATTTCCTGTTGTTGCTTTAGTAATCGCGGTTATTTCCCTGGTTGCTATGACAATTTTTAACCTGGAGCTCGGGCTCATTTATTTTGTAATAATGGGAATTTGTTATGTTGCTTTTAAAATATTTAAGAAGTAAAATCGCCTGATTATCGGTTATTTTTGATCAAAAAAATTATATGAATACAGATGAAATCATTCAATATGTAAAAGGTCATCCATCCGGAAAAGTAAAAATCGCATTGACCGATATTGATGGTGTACTTCGTGGTAAATATATTTCAACGGAAAAATTTCTTTCTGTTATTGATTCCAATACCGGGTTCTGCGATGTGATTTTTGGATGGGATTCCAATGACGTTGCTTATGACAATGTTGAATTTACAGGCTGGCATACAGGTTATCCTGATGCTCCCGTAAGAATAGACGTCGCAACTTTTCGAAAAATTCCCTGGGAAAATGATGTGCCTTTTTTTCTTGGTGAGATGATAGATACGAATGGAGGACCATCGCCGGTATGTCCAAGACAACTATTAAAAAAAGTTTTAAATGATGCGGATCATTTAGGTTACCTGCCTTATTTTTCACAGGAATTTGAGTGGTATAATTTTGCAGAAACGCCTCAAAGCATTAGCGATAAGCAATTCAACAACCTGGCGCCGCTCACTGCGGGAATGTTTGGATATTCAATTCTCCGCAGTTCTTTACAAAACCCCTACTTCACTGACTTGTTTGATTTACTTAAAAAATTTAATATTCCATTAGAAGGCCTGCATACAGAAACTGGTCCCGGCACCTATGAAGCAGCTATTAATTATTCCGAAATTATAGAGGCTGCAGACAGGGCTGTATTATTTAAAACGTCTGTAAAAGAAATTGCGTACCGGCATGGTTGTATGGCAACATTTATGGCGAAGATCAATGAAAATTTACCTGGCTGTGGGGGGCATGTGCACCAAAGTATCTGGGATAAAAGTGGCAATAAAAATCTTTTTTATAATGAAAAGGAAGCTAATGGCATGAGTGGAATAATGAAGAATTACCTTGCGGGTCAATTGTATTGCCTTCCTTATATTTTGCCCATGTTTGCCCCTGTAATCAACAGCTACAAGCGCCTGGTAGAAGGCGCCTGGGCCCCTACGACACTTACCTGGGGTGTTGATAACAGAACAGTGGCCTTGCGGGTCTTATCAGCCAGTAACAAATCCTGCCGGTTGGAAACAAGGGTAATAGGCTCAGATGTTAATCCGTATTTGGCAATGGCAGCTTCATTGGCGTCAGGCTTGTATGGCATAAAAAATAAACTAAAATTAAAACAGCCTGCTTCCACAGGGAACGGGTATAAAGACTATTCAAATGGAACGCTTCCTACAACATTGCACGAGGCGACACAGATGATGAAACAATCCACTTTGGCAAAAGAAATATTGGGAGAAAAATTTGTCGATCATTTTGTGCAAACACGGGAGTGGGAATGGAGGCAGCATCTTAAGGCGGTTACAGATTGGGAATATAAAAGATATTTCGAGATTATATAAGATGCCCCTATTTTTCATGAAAAAATCGCACAGGCATCAGGTCTATAAGGAATTGCTGTATGGCTTATCTCCTTACGTATCTTTGCCGGCAGTTTCCAGGAAAATCATACAAATTAAATATTTACCTACATGACCTTTAATGCAGTTTATCAATATAATTTTCCGACCACCATTCGCTTTGGCGCCGGGTCCAGCAAGGAATTGGGCGATTATTTAATAAAAAATGATTTATTACATCCTTTGGTTGTTACCGACACCACGGTTGCACAACTGGATTTTTTTAAGGAAATTATTAATGACCTGAAAAAGAAAAATATTTCGACTGAGGTATTTCATGATATCCATAAAAACCCGGTGCGGCCCGATGTTTATAGAGGTGCTGAGGTATATGATGAAACCAAACGGGATGCTGTTATAGGCATTGGCGGTGGCGCGGCTTTGGATGTGGCGAGAGCGATTGTATTGAGAATACATCACCGGGAAGATCTTTTTAAATATGACGACCTTATAGGAGGGGATGTGTATGTTACCAATGAGGTTCCTCACTTTATCACCATCCCTACAACCGCGGGTACCGGCAGTGAAGTGGGAAGAAGCGCTATCATCTCTGATGAAGTAACCCACCAGAAGAAAATACTTTTCTCGCCAAAGCTACTGGCTAAAATCGTGTATGCTGATCCGTTATTAACGATGGAATTACCTCCTTTTATAACTGCCGCGACGGGGATGGATGCGCTGACACATAATATGGAAGCATTCCTGGCAAAAATGCCCCATCCCATGTGTGACGGTATAGCATTGGAAGGTATTTCTTTAATTAACCAATCCCTGGAGAAAGCAGTGAACCATCCCGATCTCGAATCGAGAAGTAAAATGCTGATTGCTTCATTGATGGGTGCAGTCGCTTTTCAAAAAGGATTGGGCGTGGTACATTCTTTGGCGCATCCCTTATCCTCCTTACTGGACACCCATCATGGATTGGCGAATGCTGTAAATATTCCTTACGGGATGGAATTTAACATTGAAGGATTTGAACATAAATTTAAGCGTATCGCAAGAACGCTTGAATTGAAAGAAGAAAATGGAGAAGGCGTTATTAAGTATTTGCATGAGCTAAATGCTAAAATAAACATTCCGGCCAAACTCAGCGATATTGGTGTGAAAGAGGAACATATAGAAACGCTGGCTGATCTTGCCTACGCGGATTTTGCACATCCTAATAATCCGAAACCCGTTGCAAGAGAAGATTTTAAGCAATTATATTTAAACGCATTGTAAAACAATTCAAATTTTAAAAATAATTCGGGATGAAAAATATTGTCATTGGCATGAGCGAGGGTTGGAAATATTTCAATTATGAAAACTGGATTAAAGATGAACCCGGTATTCAAATAATAAAACTAAGTTATCACCTGGATAATTTTAACGATATCGAAAAATGTGATGGCATTGTGTTAACAGGGGGCGATGATATTAATCCACGGCTTTATAATCAACCCGATTTTCTGATGTACATTGATCCGAAAGAGATGGATGAAAAGAGAGACGCATTTGAATGGAAGATAATGCAACACAGTGAAGAGCGTCAAAAACCTCTTTTGGGGATATGCCGTGGGTTGCAATTCGCAAACGTATATTTTGGCGGAACATTAGTGCCGGATATTCCTGCATTTGGGAAATTTGATCATGGAAAATTTAAGGAAGGAAATGATCGGGAACACCTTGTTGATGTAGATCCTAATTCAGCTTTATATAAAATTATTGGTGAAGAAAAGGGTGAAGTGAACAGCGCTCATCACCAAAGTGTTGATATGCCCGGTTTTGGATTGGTGGTTAACGCATTGTCGCCGGATGGCATTATTGAAGGAATGGAAAGAAGATACCCGGAGGGGAAATCATGGCTCATGCTGGTTCAATGGCATCCTGAGCGAATGGTAAACCCGGAAAGTATATTTACAAAAAATTTGAAATACAGTTTTTTCGATGAAGTTCGAAAAAATGCTCAACAATAATTTATGGAGATCATTAATCCTGCAACAGGTGAACTTATCGGGGAAATTGAAGAAGATACCAAAGCCACTATAGATAAAAAATTTCAATCATTACAGGTTGCACAGCCTGGCTGGCAAAAAGTGTCACTGGCAGAAAGGGTAAAAATTCTACAAAAGTTTTCCCTTCTTCTTTCTGAAAATAAAGAACAACTGGCCCTGACACTTACTGGAGAAGTAGGAAAACCTTTGCAGCAATCACGTAATGAAATAAATGGTGCTGTTTCCCGCATTGCATGGCTCACGAAGAATGCCGAAAAATATCTGTCAGGTGAAACGGTGAACCTGGAAGAAGGTTTGGAAGAAAGGATTTCTTACGAGCCATTGGGAATTATTTGTAATATCTCGGCATGGAATTATCCATACCTGGTTGGTGTAAATGTATTTGTGCCGGCTTTGCTGGCTGGTAATGCAGTAATGTATAAGCCCTCAGAATATGCCTCGCTCACGGGTTTGGAGATTGAAAATCTATTGCAACAGTCAGGGCTACCCGAAAACATTTTTCACGTTGCACTTGGGGCTAAAGAAGTGGGAGAATTATTATTAGAACTTCCTTTCGATGGATATTTTTTTACGGGTTCTTACCGTACGGGAAAGTACATTTATGAAAAAGTGGCTCCTAAAATGGTCCCGTGTCAATGTGAGCTGGGTGGCAAGGACCCGTTGTATGTGGCAGATGATATTACAGATATTAAAGCCGTGGCTGCCGGAACCGCTGATGGCGCTTTTTATAATAATGGTCAAAGCTGCTGCTCGGTAGAAAGAATATATGTGCATGAAAAAATTTACGATACATATCTTGATGAATTTACCAGGGAAATCCAAACATGGAAAATTGGATTGCCAACAGAGGACGGAATTTACTTTGGTTCTCTTACAAGAAAAGATCAGCTTATTGTTTTGGAAGGCCAGGTTACCGATGCGTTGAAAAAAGGCGCGAATATTATTACCGGCGGAAAAAGGATTGCCGGGAAAGGTTATTTCTTTGAACCAACCATTCTCACAAGTGTCAACCATGAAATGCTTGTTATGAAAGAGGAATCGTTTGGGCCTGTCATTGGTATTATGAAAGTAAAAAATGACGAAGAAGCAATTCAGTTAATGAATGATACGGAATATGGATTAACCGCTTCAGTTTACAGCAGTAATAAATCACGGGCGGAAAAAATTTTGCAACAAATAGATGCGGGAAGTGGTTATTGGAATTGTTGTGACAGAGTAAGCGCTGCACTTCCCTGGAGCGGCAGAAAACATTCGGGGTTTGGTGTAACGCTTTCTCATGCGGGCTTACATGCTTTTGTAAAACCTAAGGCATGGCATTTACGGGATTAAAATAAATCCTGCATTGCTTTACGCAGTCATAAATTTTCACTGCTCCGAAGCGATTGGCTTAATCTAAAAACGACACAAAAAAACAGCGCTTTATGCTATTACCCTTATCACCCGAAACTGCCATAACATTCGGGTCCCATGAATAACTCGTAACAGTTGATAAAAATTTCATCTTTACCGGTTCCTGATTTTCTCCAGGTAACTGTATAATTTTTGTCTTTTGCTTTCCTTTAAAACAAGAGATAAAAGTGTTATCCCAATAAGCCCACCCGAAATTATAGTGACAATTATATCTTCAGGCTTAATCCGCTGGTGAAACATTTGCCCTCCAATTACCCTGACGTTAAAGACCGAAATCGTAATTGCTGAAACCAATATCCAAAATTTAAGAATTGTATTTTGTTTGGTATTCTTTCCTTCTGGCAATTTATATACAGCAATCAACATTACAAGTCCCCCGATAACCGAACATCCATACTGGAGTATATTCGGAACGCCAATGTTATAATTTAATATATCTACATGTCCATGTAACAATGGGATGGCTTCAACAAAATACCCGTTAGTATGCGTAAAACCATCCCAGACAAAATGAGAAGTAATACCAATAATTAAAGAAATAAACACTACGATAATATTCTCCTGGAAATATGTATTCCAGTTAAATTTTTCAAACACAGAAAGCCTTACATTCAGGCTAAACGGGAGATGCTCAATGAGTGTATTCCTTACAACATTGTGAAAAATAAATAGTAGTGCCAGTGCCAATGGTATGTCAAACCAGAACAACCCCGTCCACGTATGGCTGTACCTGCTGAACCCCCTCATCCTGATAAAATATTCAAAGTCGGGTGTCATACTACCCATTATTAACCCACTGAGGGATGACCATTTTTTTGGCAAATAAGTGGCCGGTAATACGATGGCGGGATGTGAAAAAGTAAATGGCATTACGACGGGATGAAGGGTAAAAGAAATATACTATGCGGTAAAATTATTTGCAAAAATAAAAAATATAGGCTATAAAAGGCACCGTTGAAAATGAATATAATATTAAGAACGCCAGGTTTGATCATGAAATTGTTGAGCGGCTTACCGGGCATACACGAAAAAAAGCAAACACCATAGGAATTGCCAGTAGCCTGTAATAGTCGTTTTCATCCAAATAAATCACTACTTAAATACCGGTCTCCGCGGTCGCACGCGATGAAAATAATTGTACCGGAAGATAATTCCTTCGCTAATCTTAAAGCTGCTGCTGCGGCGCCACCACTACTCATGCCGGCAAAGATGCCCTCTTCTTTGGCAAGCCTCCTTGTCATTAGTGTTGCTTCTTTCTCCGAAACATCCATTACCCTGTCGACTCTTGATGGATCAAAAATTTTGGGAAGATATTCAACGGGCCATCTTCTTATACCGGGTATAGAAGATTCTTCGGTTGGTTGGCAACCTATGATTTGAATATTGTTATTTTGTTCTTTTAAAAACATGCTGCACCCCATAATGGTTCCCGTGGTACCCATTGAACTTACAAAATGAGTGATTTCCCTGTTGGTATCTCTCCATATTTCAGGAGCGGTTGTTTTATAATGGGCTTTGTAATTATCAGGGTTGGCAAACTGGTCCAACATATAAAATTCGCCTGATACAGATTTTTCTTCAGCATAGTCCCTGCATGTTTCTATGCTTTCCAGTAACGTTACCTTAGCTCCAAATGCTTCCATAGTTACTATACGCTCACGGGTAGCCGAAGATGGCATCACCAGTTCTATTTCTATCCCGTATAAACTGGCAATTAAGGCCAGGGCTATTCCTGTATTACCGCTGGTGGCTTCAATAAGTTTTGAGTTCTTATTAATATCGCCCCTTTCAAGAGCGCTTCTTATCATATTTAAGGCGGGCCTGTCTTTCACACTTCCGCCCGGGTTATTTCCTTCCAGTTTGGCAAAAATTTTTACGCCGGTATTTGAATGTAAGCGTTGAAGCTCAATCATTGGGGTATTGCCTACTGTATCTAAAATAGTTGCCATTTTGTTGATTAGTAATTAGCAATTTTGCCTTCGACTACTGTAATCTCAGGTTTGTGAAATACCATTGAACCGGGTGGAATACTTTTGGTAAGCCATACATTGCCACCAATGATACTATGATGACCAATAACGGTTTCACCACCTAAAATGGTAGCCCCGGAATAAATAACTACATGATCCTGTACGGTAGGATGTCGCTTCGTAAATCCAAGGGATTTATCAATGCTTAACGCGCCTAACGTAACGCCCTGGTAGAGTTTTACGTGATCACCAATCTGGGCTGTTTCCCCGATAACAATACCCGTGCCATGGTCAATAAAAAAATGATCACCGATTACAGCTCCCGGATGTATATCAATGCCGGTTTTTGAATGGGCATATTCTGTAAGTATCCTTGGTAACAGCGGTACATCTAATACCAATAATTCATGCGCCATCCTGTAAAAACACAGGGCAAAGAATCCCGGGTAAGCACGTATTACTTCGAACTCAATCCTGGCCGCCGGATCGCCGGTAAGCAATGAATGAATATCTGTATTTAGCACCCGGTACAGTTCCGGAACTTTTTCAAAAAAGGTATTGGCTATTTCTTCGTTGTTGCAATCCTTGCACGCTCTTGTAGCATTTAAAATGACAACGAGATCAGTCTCAAGTTTTTTATATTCTTCCTCTAACGCCGTCGCGGAAGAATAAGACGACATAGATAATTCAGGGTACAATAAACCTATGAGACTCATCGCCCATTCAGCAATAATATCATTTCCCGGAACTATTTCTTTTTGCTGTTGTCTGCTTAGCAGTTGGTTTAAAAATTTTGTGTTCATGCTACAATATTCTCTTTAAAAAATCATTGAGCCAATACTTTGTGTGTATTGACAACTTTTATATGCCACGTAATTTCTGTACCACTTCTTCTAAGCGTTTCCGCAACAGAACAATGTTTTTCGATTGATAAAGCTGTTGCCTTTTTCGCTTTTTCTATATCAATATTTCCATGCAACTCAAATAAGACAGTTACAGATTTCCATAAAGATGGAATGGTATTCTGTGCCCGCTCTCCTTCAATTCTTATTTTAAATTCATCAACAGTTTGTCTTTGTTTTTTTAGAATAGATACTATATCTATGGCACTGCAACTTCCTAATGCAGATAAAATGAGTTGCATAGGCCTGAAACCATAGTTACTGCCCCCGTTTTCTATACTGGAGTCTGAATGCAATATATTACCGTTTTCATCTTTTGCCTCAAATCCAAAGTCACCGGTTTTTCTCTCCATTTCTATTATATTCATAATTCTATTTTTATTCAAAATTAACGAAAGAGCCAATGCATTGCTTTAAATAAAACCATAATAAAAGATAAAATAAATACACGCAGGTATCATTTTATTTTAGCAATAGCATCTTTTATAGGTTTAAAAGGCCCAAACTTATGTTGTTTCCTTGTAAACGTGTCGGTAAACGGACCCGTAGGATCATCAATTGGCCTGGTGGCAATATTAGGATAATCATTTCTATTTTTATTATCCGGGCGTGGTTGACTACTTACATATGCCGCTACATCCCATGCTTCTTCATCTGTAAGTTTTGGATGTTCATAATTTGCTTCTTCAAAAGGCATATTATTTTTTACGAAACCAGCAAAAGAGGAAATGCGATACAACCCTGCAGTGGTATTGTAACTGTGGGCGCCCCACAATGGCGGATATAAATATCCTGATGTATCGGCGTTTGGTTTTCCTTCTCCATTATTTCCGTGGCACCGCTGGCAATTATTTGCAAATACAATGTTACCTTTTACCGGGTCTGCGGAGCGATCTAAAAATTGAAGTTGCATGATGCCTGAACCTAAAGGCCTTTTCCCTCGTGGGATATCGTCTCCAACCCAATGCATGTAAGCAATAATTGCCTGCATTTCATAGCTCGTGGTATCAATCGCTTTCCCGTTTAAACTGCGCTCGAAACAATCATTTACCCGGCTGGAAATGGATTGCATACTGTTGCTGCGGTTATTGAATCTTGGATAAGTAGAAATAACGGCACTAAAATTATTTCCATAAGGAATGATGCCCCCCTGCAGGTGACAATTCTGGCAATTCATTCCATTGGAAATCGCCGCTATTTTCCCTTTTGGCCCAAAATAAAAAGATGTATTTTCAATAAGATCATGGCCTAATCTAACCAACGAATCTTCAGGCTTTATCTGGTATTTATTCCAGCCATACCAGGGTGCTTCCGGCAGGGAATCATTTTTTATTTCTTTATAATCGTTGGGCTTGCACCCTGGCAGAAATATTATTTGGATGCCAATTGTAAAAATCAAAATACAATCCAGGGTATTAGTTTTTTTTGAAACGGCCATACAACAATTTTAATGCGGCAAATGGTTTCTTGCATATCCATACACCCATGTGCCGGCGACAGCGCTTAAAAAGGTAACCATAACCACCAATGCTCCTGTACCTATTTGTGCAAACAAGGGCCCGGGGCATGCGCCCGTTAAAGCCCACCCAAAGCCAAAAATTAAACCACCATAGATTTGACCCTTATTAAATTTCTTAGGGTGCAATTCGATTTTTTCACCGTATATAGTTTTTATGTTGAATTTTTTTATTATGAAAACAGAAATGATACCGGTCACCACTGCAGAGCCAATAACGCCGTACATATGAAAGCTTTGGAGGCGAAACATTTCCTGGATTCTGAACCAGGAGATTACTTCAGACTTTACCAGTATTATTCCAAATAAGATCCCCATGAAAAGATATTTTAAGTTATACCACCACGGATGTCGAAGTGTTGATTCATTGATACACATGGTATCTAAAGATCGGACTTCAAAATCGGTATTGGTTTCTGTATCTTTTACGGTTACTGTCTTATTCATTTTAAAGCATTAAAATAAACGGTAAAATAAGGTTAGTCATTATAAAGCCACCTGCCATAAAACAAATAGTGGCTACCAGGGAAGAGAATTGCAAATTGGAAAGCCCCATGATCGAATGACCGGAAGTGCAGCCACCGGCATAGCGGGTTCCAAACCCAACTAAAAAACCGCCTCCTATCATCAGGATAATTCCTTTCAGGGTTAACAGGTGCCTCCAGGTAAAAAGCTGTGCAGGTATTAACGAATGATAATCACTGATACCATACTTTGATAGTTCTGTTATCAATTTTGGATTTACCTGCACGGGTTGGCCATTCATCAGAAACGTTCCTGCAATAATACCACCTGCCAGTATGCCGCTGGCAAAGAATAAATTCCATGTCTCTTTCTTCCAGTCGTAATCAAAAAACGAAACTTTCATCGGCATGCACATAGCACATATATGCCGCAGGGATGATGATATCCCAAAGACCTTGTTACCGAGTAGTAATAACGCAGGAACCATCAGTCCAATTAGCGGACCCGATATATACCAGGGCCAGGGTTGTTTTAAAAATGCTATCATTGTTTAATTATAATCGTATCTGCAGAAATGTCATGGTGCAGCGAATTTCATTAATTTATCCGTAACTAACTCTTCCCTTTGTTCCACTGA
>JBDTOV010000066.1:0-25519 GCA_039933035.1 Ginsengibacter sp.
CCCGGTTTATTACCTGGCAGGCAATTGCGAAATTTCCAGGCACCTACTTTAGAAGATTTTAAAATCAGTAAACATGGCAACTATAGACTATCGCCAAAAAACATTCCTAATCCCTGCTTCTTCCCTGGTAAATTAGAATATATTGAATGAGCATTGCAATGGAAGCCAGGGCGGCGACTACATAAGTCAGGGCGGCCCATTTCAGGGCGTCCTTTGCTTTCTCATGCTCCAGGGGCGTGGTAATATGCGACGAATCCAGCCATTTTAGCGCCCGTGCAGATGCATCAAATTCTACCGGCAACGTTATAACAGAAAAAAGTGTGGAGACAGCAAATAATATAATTCCTATCAGTAAAACTGTTGGATTGCCACCCCCAACCGTAAATAATCCAAGCCCGATTATAATTAACCATTGAGCCAGGTTGCTGCTTACCTGTACAACCGGTACCAGCCTACTTCTTAGGGCAAGCATAGAATAAGATGTGGCATGCTGTACCGCGTGCCCGCACTCATGGGCCGCCACCGCGGCAGCAGAAACATTTCTCCCTTCATATACATCGGGGCTAAGGTTGACGGTCTTTTTTGTCGGGTCGTAGTGATCACTTAAAAATCCCGTAACGGATAGTACACTTACATCATAAATGCCATTATCATGCAGCATCTTCTCAGCAATTTCTTTCCCGCTGAGCCCGCTGCTAGTGTGCACCTTGCTAAATGCCGAAAATTTGCTTTTAAGCCGGTACTGAACCACCAGGCCTATCAGCATAAATAAGATAGAAATGAAGATAATTCCTAAAGGCATTTATTGTGTAGTTTTAATTTCAAATTTACAAATTAAGCACTACACCTGCAGATTTTGCAACTTTTATATGGCCGGTTATTTTGATTATAATAAAAAAGGGAGAAATAATCTCCCTTATGAAAATTAAAAAAATTTATCCATCACAATGCAAATTGGTGAATTATTTCCTTTGCCAGTTCCGTCATTTTTTTAAGGCCATCTTCAGGTAAATTACCTTTCTTAAATTCAGTAAGGACTTCAGGCAGTTTAGCTTCCATTTCCAGTAAAAATTGTTCCTCAAACTCCTGTATATTTTTTACCGGCACCCTATTTAATAATCCATTGGTACCCAGGTAAATTACCGCCACCTGCTTCTCCACCGCATACGGCGAGAACTGGGGTTGCTTTAGTATCTCCACATTCCTGGCGCCTTTGTCCAGGACGGATTTGGTAGCCGCATCGAGGTCTCCTCCAAATTTAGAAAAGGCTTCCAATTCCCGGTACAGCGCCTGGTCGAGTTTTAAGGTACCGGCAACTTTTTTCATTGATTTTATCTGTGCATTCCCTCCCACCCGGCTCACGGAGATACCAACGTTAATGGCAGGGCGGATACCCGCATTAAACAGGTTACCCTCCAGGAATATTTGTCCATCGGTAATGGAGATCACGTTGGTGGGGATGTAAGCAGAAACGTCTCCCGCTTGTGTTTCAATAATAGGCAGCGCTGTTAGCGATCCGCCACCTTTTACCAGGTGTTTGATATTGTCAGGAAGGTCATTCATCTTTTGAGCAATCTCGTCCTTCGAAATAATCTTTGCTGCCCTTTCTAGCAGGCGGCTGTGCAGGTAAAATACGTCACCAGGATATGCTTCCCTGCCCGGCGGCCTTCTCAACAAGAGAGACACTTCGCGATAAGCAACTGCCTGCTTGCTCAGGTCATCATAAATAATTAAAGCATGGCGGCCGGTATCCCGGAAAAATTCGCCCAATGCCGCGCCCGCAAATGGAGCATAAAATTGCTGCGGAGCAGGATCGGAGGCAGACGCGGCAACAATAGTAGTATATTGCATGGCATCGTTATCTTCCAGTACTTTCATTACATTGGCAATGGTGGAAGCTTTTTGCCCAATGGCAACATAAATACAAAACACAGGATTGCCCGCTTTATAAAATTCCTTTTGATTAATAATGGTATCAATACAAATAGCGCTCTTACCGGTTTGCCTGTCGCCAATCACCAGTTCCCGCTGGCCGCGGCCAATGGGTATCATCGCATCGATAGCTTTTATACCCGTTTGAAGTGGGTTTTTTACCGGCTCTCTAAAAATTACTCCCGGCGCTTTACGTTCCAGTGGCATCTCGTATAACTCACCTGTTATAGGCCCTTTTCCATCAATGGGTTCTCCGAGTGTATTGATGACACGGCCAGCCAGGCCATCGCCTACTTTTATGGAAGCAATTTTGCCCGTACGGCGTACCGTACCACCTTCTTTAATATCACCACTGTCGCCCATAAGCACTACGCCCACATTATCTTCTTCGAGGTTTAAGGCAATGGCTTTAACACCATTCTCAAATTCAACCAGCTCACCTGAGCTCACGTTATTTAATCCATAAACACGCGCAATACCATCACCAATCTGTAGTACAGTTCCTACTTCTTCAAGATTGGCTTCAACATTGAAATTGGTAAGCTGGCTTCGCAGAATTGCCGATATTTCATCAGGTTTAATATCCACCATAAAATAAGTTTATTTTTTTCGAGCTGCAAAAATAGAATAACATCGGTGGAGTAACAAAAATGCTTGGCTCAAATCAATATTTTTTTTTGATTTTTTTCAATAAAATATACCAGGACAATCAGGATCCTTAAAACAAGATTTCGTTTTCTCTGATAACATTTAAGATACAATGGTCGTTATCAACACAAATAGACCTACTTTTATTTTCCCAAAGATAACCCATGAAAAAAACTATTTTCCTTTCCCTTGCGGGACTTGTATGTATTTTTTTATTCTGGAATTTGTTACCCGTAAAGAGAGCGCACAATATACCCGCGCATGGGGTAATGGCGCAGCCTATAGAAAGGGATGAAGATAATAAGGAAGCGGACGATGAAGATGGTATCGCGGAGGCTCAGAAATTAGAATTTGAACTCACGAAAGATGTCAAATTAGGATACATTCCGAAATTCAGGCTCGTGAATGCATATAAAAAACTGGTTGCTGAGAGAGAACTAAGCCTGAACACGCCCGGCCCGAATTCACCCGATGATATTAATGAACTTACCTGGAGGGAACGGGGACCGAATTCTGATGTAACCGGTCCAGGCAACGGTAATACCCGGGCTGGAAATGGAAAAACCAGTGGCCGTATACGGGCTATTTGGGTAGACCTTTCAGACCCTTCCAGTCATACCGTATGGATTGGCGGCGTTGATGGCGGAATATGGAAAACAAATGATATATCGGCCTCCCCTGCTACCTGGACACCGGTAAATGACTTTTTTTCAAACCTTGCAATAGGTGGCATTTGCCAGGATCCGCTGGGGACAAAGGATACCATGTACTTCGGTACAGGAGAAAAAACGTACAATGCTGACGCCGTAAGAGGCGGCGGGATATGGAAAAGCACGAACCATGGAGTAACATGGAGCCTTTTACCAGCAACAACCAGCTTTTATAATGTGTCAAAAATTTTATGTGACACCAGGGGTAATGTATATGTGGCCACCATAGGAGGAAGAGGGATAAGGCGATCACTGGATGGCGGAACTACGTGGGCGAACATCACGCCAAAAGGATTAAATACATCTGTTACCGAAATGAAATTAAGCAGCACCGGTAGGATGCATATTGTTTGCGGCTACTATAACGGAAGTTCTCCCGGGTACCGTTTTAGTGATAATCCTTCTAAGGTGACAGATAGCACCTGGACCTCACCCACTACTGTATTTCCCAATGTGCAATACAATTGCGAGATAGCAGTAAATGGCGATTCCTTATACGTTTTAGCTGCCAATTCTTCCTACCAGACTCCCACGATCTATAAGTCAACCAACGGAGGTAATACCTGGTCAGCCACGGCTACTTCGCCACCGGCAGCATCAGGCATAAACGACCTTAGCAGTGGACAGGGGTGGTATAATCTGGCCATAGCAGTGGATCCTGCAGATGACAGAAATGTAATTGTCGGTGGATTAAATTGCTACAGAACGACTAATGGGGGAGCCACATGGACGCAAATTTCAACATGGATTGGATCCTCCCTAAGTTATATTCACGCTGATCAGCAAACCGCTGTATGGAATGGTAACCAGGTATTGGTAGGAAGCGACGGCGGAATTTTCTATTCTGCAGACGGCGGAGCCACCTTTAAAGACAGGAATGAAGGGTTGCGACTGAAACAATTTTATTCCTGCGCCATGCATCCCACCAATTTAAATTATTTTCTTGCCGGGGCACAGGATAACGGTGTGCACCAACTTACCCATGCCGGGCTCGGCAGCAGTGTTGAGGTTACGGGCGGAGACGGTGCATTTGTACAAATTGACCAGGATCAACCGCAATACCAGTTCGGATCTTATGTATATAATACCTTTAGAAGAAGTACGGATAATGGAGTTACCTGGAGTGCAGTTGATTATTCAACTACACTGGGTCAATTTATAAACCCGACAGATTATGATAATGTAAATAATAAAATGTATGCAGCCGGAGGCTCCAATCAATATATAAGATGGGAAAATCCCCAAACCGGAAGCACTTTTACACCCGTTAGCATTGGTGCCCTTGCAGGCATCGTAAGGAACATAGCCATTTCTTCCTATACGTCAAACAGAGTATTTTTCGGAACGTCAAGTGGTAAAATTGTAAAAGTGGATAATGCTGATGTTTCCGCTCCCGTGGTAAAGGATATAACCGGAGCGGGAATGCCCGCAACATCTGTTTCCTGTGTGGCTATTGGCACGAACGATAGCAATCTTATTGCCACCTATTCTAATTATGGTGCCAATCACATTTGGGTAAGCACCACCGGAGGCGGAAGCGGTGGCTGGAAAAGTATCACCGGCAATTTACCCGACATCCCGGTGCGTTGGGCCATCTTTTATCCTGACGATAATACCAAAGCGATCATTGCCACAGAAATGGGCGTTTATGAGACAACTAACATTAACGGATCCTCCACGATATGGACTCAGAACGCAAGTTTCCCGGTTGTGCGTACCGATATGCTGAAGTATCGCAAAAGTGATGGAACCGTTGCTGCGGCTACCCATGGCCGTGGCTTATGGACAACAACAATACTTAAAAAAATTCCTTACATCAGGTTCGAGGCACCTTTTAGCAGCCAGGCGGAAATAACCACAGATACCATTGGCTGCCGGTATTACAAGGATTATTCACTGAATATGAACATTGATTTACCGCCCCTGGGCAATGCCAGTGTATCCGTGGGTGTAGTGGCAGGTGGCACGGCTACCCGGGGAGTTGACTATGACTTTACTACCAACGGAAGTTTTGCGTCACCTTCCAATGCATTAATTTTTGCTAACGGCGCATCCATACCGAAAACTATAACCATTCGAATTTATGATGACGCGGAATTAGAGGGTATGGAATCTTTTACCCTAAATTATACGGTTAGCGGAACAACGAATGCGCAGGAAGCCCCCAGTAGCAAAACATATACTTTTTCAATTATTGATAATGATTTGGCACCTGTTGCCGATGGCCCTTCAAATCTCTATACCATCGGATCCTCAAATTATTATCTAGGTACTACGTCTGCCGGCCAACCGTTCGATGCAAAACTACCGGGTAAACGAAACCAGATGTTGTACAGAGCCAGTGAATTAACGGCCGCAGGCATTACACCAGGCACCATTACAAGCGTGGCATTTAATATGGCCAAGTCCAGCATAAGGCAGTATAAGAACCTGGAGGTAAAAATGGGCGCCACCTCCATAAATAACCTGGTGGATGTTGGCACCAATATAATCCTGACTTCAACCGTTAAGTCAATTGCGTCTTATGCCACCTTTAACGGATGGAATACTTTTACCCTGGATGCCCCCTTCTCCTGGGACGGAACGAGTAACATTGCAATTGAAATCTGTTATGACAACGGAACCGGGGACACCACTGATTTCGCCGACAGAACTATTGGCTACAATGATGGCAGTTCGGCATCCCAGGGAAATCTCATCTGGCAGGATAGTATCAATTGCAGCAACTCTTTTACCAATGTTGATTATTACAGTTCGGGAACAAAGCCGCAGTTACAGCTAAATGTAACTGCTTCAGGCAACTTAATTGCAACTTCCGGTTCCCGTTCAGAAAACATTGGCAACAATGGCATTTATTATTTTTATACAGGAAAGAATGTATTGAATGTCATTAAGTCTTCATCGGCTAACCTAGGATGTGTAAATTCAGTTGTATCAGGAACGGGCAAGGTGTGGCAGTCCTTTTATGGTGGCAAGAGGTCTCAAAAAGTATTTGATATTAGCCCAACCACCAATCCGGGCGCATCCTATTTAATCGGGTTATATTATACAAAAGCCGAACTGGCGGGGAAAGACCCGGCTACTTTACAAATTGGGAAAACCGATGCCGCCACTATCGCGGGAGCCAATGCCGGAAACACCATTATAAGTACAGGTACTACTTATAGCGCTTATGCGTCAGGTTATTTATTTACGGCTTCTTTTACAGGGTTTTCCAAATTCTTCCTGGCAGAGGCCGGAGCGATATTACCCGTAACCCTGCTCTCGTTTACGGGAGAACTGGATAATAATTCTATCAATTTAAAATGGAAAACCAGTTCAGAAATTGGTTCAAAATATTTTGATATCCAAAAATCCCCGGAAGGGACAAACTTCCATGCAATAGGGAAAGTTAATGCATATGGTACGAGTTCAGTTGAGCATAATTATTATTTTGTTGACGTACAGGTTAGTGAGTACAATTATTACCGGCTAAAGGTGGTTGACATGGATGGCCGTATTATCTATGGCGCCACGATACTTATTCAAGATCCAAACGTAGCCCAACGGTTATGGGTTGCCAATAATCCATTCCATGATGTGATTACCATTCATCTTGCGAAAATGCCACAGCAAAATATAAAAGTTACCTTACAGGCTATCAGCGGTGCAAGGGTCTATTATAAAGAATATGCAAGTGCCAGTGAGATCAGTATCCATCTATCCGGCAGCAATTTAAGTTCGGGAGTTTATTTATTAAGAACCATTGTTGATGGTAAAACTTTTGTAAACAAAGTAGTAAAACAATAAAGGCATCTATATGAAAAGGCTGCTGCCGGAATGAGGCAGCCTTTCTGTTTAATCCTCTTACATGGTTACCATAAAATATTTTCTTTTCTATTCCTTTTTGTATATTGGTGTATGTGGGTGTGCACAATCAAAAAGTATCGTTACAAACATGTATGGTACTTATACCGTGCATTTGCCCGGCAATGTTGCGGTAGATAAAGAAGGCAATATCCTTTCTGCAAGGGATACACTGAACGTAATTTATATTGAATCTGCTTCAGACCGTATACAATGGACCAGGGCCTGGAAAAACGATAAGGCATATTCGGTTCTTACCAGGATAATATCGGCTTCGTCTTTGGATGCAGGCATCGATAAAATTACAAATAAAAAAGTGATTGTACCGTTAGCAAAGGGAAATAAATTATACCAACTTCAATTGATCCCTTTGGAAGAAAATACTACCTCACCTGGTGAAAAGTCGCGGGGTGACATTATATTGGAGGGAAGCTATAACGGGAAAAAAATAATGCAAAAAATAACCCAACTGACAGAGTTAATGGCAATACCTTCCGTATGATCGGGGGAAATTTAAACGCCAAAACTCTCTCCACAGCCACAACTCCGGCTGGCGTTGGGATTATTGAAATAAAAACCTTTTCCGTTTAAGCCTTCGCTGAATTCTAACGTTGTATTTACCAAATACAAAAAACTTTTAAGGTCGGTAACCACTTTTATTCCATTATCCTCAAATTCCTGGTCCATAGGTTTCTTTTCATTATCAAAATCCATTTTATAACTAAGGCCGGAGCAGCCACCACTCACCACGCTTACTCTCAAAAAATATTCATCCTGGGTAAGATGCGCATCGTTCAATAAACTGGAAACTTTTTCTTTTGCTT
Organism: Ginsengibacter sp.; assembly: GCA_039933035.1. Classification (GTDB taxonomy): domain Bacteria; phylum Bacteroidota; class Bacteroidia; order Chitinophagales; family Chitinophagaceae; genus Ginsengibacter. The sequence goes on from JBDTOV010000066.1 coordinate 7,961, forward strand.
TGTCACTTACATATATCATAAAAAAAAATTGTATTTGTTATGTATTCGGTCATTAGTTCATTGACCATTCAACTTTTTCCGGATCAATTTCTTCCTGCTTACCAGCTAAAAGCGGGTTACTTTCTCTTAATCTTATAACAGTCGCTTTTACCTGTTCAATAGTATAATCAATCTCTTCTTCTGTAGTGAAACGGCTTAATCCAAAACGGATGGATGCTTTTGCCAAATCTTCTTCTACACCAAGCGCTTTTAAAACATAAGAGGGTTCCAGGGTTGCCGAGGTACACGCAGAACCCGAACTGACAGCAATGTTCTTATTAATGCCGAGTAATAACCCCTCGCTGTCTACATATTTAAAACTAACATTACTTACGTGTGGAAGCCGGTGTTCGGTGCTTCCGTTTACAAAAGCTTCCCCGGCTTTTAATAATTCTTTCTCCAGTTTATCCCTGAGCTTACTTATGAGCAACGCGTCACTTGTCATCTCAAGCCTGCGCAATTCGCAAGCCTGACCGAATCCCACAATGCCGGGTACATTCAATGTACCGCTTCTCATACCTCTTTCATGACCACCACCATCTATTTGCGCAGTAACTTTTACCCTTGGATTTTTACGACGAACATATAACGCCCCCACGCCTTTTGGCCCATAGATCTTGTGTGCGGAAAATGCCATCAGGTCAATGTTGTCTTTATCTATATCTACATGAATTTTACCAACTGCCTGTGTGGCATCCGTAAAAAATATTGCACCATGTTTCCGGGCGATGGCACTTATTTCTTTTATAGGTTGTATAACGCCTGTTTCATTATTGGCATGCATGACGGCCACCAATATAGTCGTTGGCCTCATGGCTGCTTCCATTTCCCTAAGATCAACCAAACCGTTCTCCTGTACACCGAGGTAAGTTACTTCACCTCCAAGTCTCTCAATATGTTTACAGGAATCCAATACGGCTTTGTGTTCTGTATTTACGGTAACGATATGGTTTCCTTTGGAAGCATACATTTCATAAACTCCTTTCAGCGCAAGGTTATCAGATTCGGTAGCACCGGAGGTAAAAATAATTTCTTTCGGATCCGCACCAATCAATTTTGCCACCTGCTCCCGTGCATAATCAACGGCTTCCTCCGCTTCCCACCCAAACGCATGGCTGCGACTCGCCGCATTACCAAAATGTTGCATAAAAAAAGGAGTCATTGCTTCCAGCACCCTGGGATCCATTGGCGTGGTAGCGTTATTATCAAGATAAATGGGAAGTTTCAACATCTAAAAGAAATTTTTTTGTCACCTGCAAATTTAATCTAAACGGCTGTAAAATAAAGTTATACTTTGCCTCTGCCATAACGGCTCAATGTTTTAAAGATCATAAGCATCATCCTGATTTCTGAAGAATTTTATAGCAAAATGCCACCCCTTCGGGGTTCTGCGTTACCAATTGATCATATTTTTTCTACATCAGTTCCAACCCTTCGGGTTTTTCCCAAACATTAAAATATTAACCAGCCCCAGTTACTAATTAATATGAAGTGCCGGGAGATATCTGGATTATAATTTTTGTGAACTGATCGACATGTTATAAACCTACAAGGGTGCTATGATTGTAGTAAAAACATCAACAGGATAAAGGTAACCCTGAAGGAGTGGAATTTGCTACGTAATGCCAACCCATCGCTTCTGCAATACCATTTACTCTTTGCTTTTCTACATCAGTTTCAACCCTTCGGGTTTTTCCCAAACATTAAAATATTAACCAGCCCTAGTTACTAATTAATATGAAGTGCCTGGCAATTATCGGTTTAATAAATTGGATAAACCAATTACTATATTTTAACCCTGAAAGGGTGCTATGATTGTAGCAGATAATAGCAATAGGATAAAGGTAACCCTGAAGGGGTGGAATTTGCTACGTAATGCCAACCCATCGCTTCTGCAATACCATTTACCCTTAGCTTTTCTACAACAGTTTCAACCCTTCGGGTTTTTCCCAAACATTAAAATATTAACCAGCCCTAGTTACTAATTAATATGAAGTGCCTGGCAATTATCGGTTTAATAAATTGGATAAACCAATTACTATATTTTAACCCTGAAAGGGTGCTATGATTGTAGCAGATAATAGCAATAGGATAAAGTGAACCCCGGAAGGGGTGATATTTTCCAATTTAATGCCACCCCATCATTTACACGTTATCATTTGCTCATATCTTTTTAAAATAGTTCCAACTTTCGGGGTTTCCCCGCATGCCAAAATATTTAATTCGCCGGAACGGACAATGGTTTACTCCGGGTACCCTTGAGCTCTTGTGGTTTGTTTTTATACTTATCACATAATTTTGTTTAAAATATTTTATGAAAAAGATTGAACACATTGGCATTGCCGTGAAAAAATTATCAGTCTCTATCCCCCTGTTTGAGAAACTGTTGAATACCCCTTGCTATAAAACTGAAGTGGTAGAAAGCGAGCAGGTTAATACCGCTTTTTTTGAAAAAGGGCACGACAAAATTGAATTGGTGGAGGCATATGCGCCCGGAAGTGTTATCAATAAGTTTATAGAAAAAAAAGGAGAAGGCCTGCACCACATCGCCTTTGAAGTAGATGATATTGATGAAGAAGTGAAACGGCTGGTGACGGAAGGTTTTAACTTTATAAATGAAATTCCAAAAGAAGGAGCCGATAACAAAATGGTTTGTTTCCTTCATCCAAAAGATACCAATGGCGTATTGATTGAATTGTGTATGGAGAAAAAATGACGCGTAAATTTTTCGAGTCGAATGTGCCGCCAATGCGCCCAGAGGCGATGTGTCAATGGGGGGGGTGCGGTGATACGTTTATAAGGTTCGATGATTTGTTGAACTTTGAGCGAGCATTGTTCCCCGGTAAGCGATCATTGTTGCACTGTCAGCAATCATTGTGCCCTGTAAGCGAACAATGTTGGAGAGTGTAAAGCAGATGTGTAAAAGGGAATAAAGATTTTACCCCTTTTTTGAAAAAAACCAAATAAGCAAGACACTTTTTTTACATCTATTTTTCAGACGTTGCTTCCTCTTTTTTACTTGGAGTGAGTTGCATGTTATTTTTTTTCGCGAATCTTTTTTGTATTTCTTCTAACCTGGATTCTATCGGAGCTGATTGCTTCTTCATTTTTTTCAACCACGCGTTATAGTTATCATAATCAGCATCGACAGCGGTTCCGCTATCTATTCTCATTTTTATCCCTATCAATTTCCTGGAACATGCAACAAAAGTTTTATCATAAAAATTAAATTCGTCTATCGCTGTTTCTCTAAAAGCCGAATCTTCATTGAATGGAGCTAATATGGTAATGTCCTCCAGGTTTTGCGTCGCATGAACGGATAAGGTATCCAGCATTTTTAATGCAAGCGGGTAGTCATGTTCACTCGCCAGGTTATACATATCGAGGTCTTCCATTAGTTCTTTCTGCCTGGTGATTATAAATTCATTGTAGCTGACTGCATTAGTAAATATAGCTTTGCTGTGGTCCGAATGATTATTGAAATCGCAACTGATAGCAACAAACAATAACATAACAATTAACATGGAAGCGACAAGCCATTCGGGTGCCATCATTTTATGATCGGTCATTTCACAAAAGGATTATTCTTTTTTTCTTCCCCAATAGTTGTTGCCGGCCCATGCCCGGGATATACTTTTACGTCATTGGGCAAATTGAAAAGCTTTTCCCTTATATTCCTTACCAGGCTTTCATAGCTTCCACCGGGTAAGTCCGTACGGCCAATACTGTTAAAAAACAAAACATCACCGCCAATGATAAATTGTTGCTTTTCACAGTAAAAGCAGATGCTCCCCGGAGAATGCCCGGGTGCATGAATCACTTCCAGGTTATCATCCCGAAGCGAAACAAAATCGCCTTCTTTAAGAAAAACCAGTTCTCCCGTATAATTATCAAAAGGAAGATCAAACATCAACCCGGAAGCCGGCGCCATCTGAAGAACCGGCTCTTCCTCTTTATGCAGTTGGAGGGTTAACTGGTATTCTTCCGCGATAAATTTGTTGCCAAAAACGTGATCAAGATGGCAGTGAGTATTCAATAAAATTTTGGGAAGTAATTGTTTGGCTTCTATAAATGATGCCAATTCTTCTTTTTCCTCCTCAAAATAGCAACCGGGGTCAATAACAATACATTCGTTGTGCTCATTATACAGCACATAAGTATTTTCCTGTACAGGATTAAAAGTTAAAACTTTGATTTGGAACATAACGTATATAAAAATCGAGTAAATTCATTTCCCTTATTAAACCGAAACCTTTAATTTTAGGTCAATTATAACCTACCGTACATGCAATATCATAAGAAACCCATTGACAAAAAAATTTTTCTGCTACTGGCGTTTTGCTCCCTGCTTGTTAACATGGCAAATGCACAAGTAAGCAGCGTTCAGTTTGGCAAAAACAGGGTTCAATTCAAAAAATTTAAATGGCAATATTATCAATCCAGGAATTTCAATGCCTATTTTAACCAGGATGGCCAGGAACTCGCGAAATATGTGGCCCAGGTAGCGGAAGAAGAACTTCCCGCAATGGAAAAATTTGTGGAGTTCAGTTTACAACGCCGGGGAAACATCATACTGTATAATACCTTTAACGATTTACAACAAAGCAACATTGGCATTGGTACCGACTGGCAAACCTCGGGGGGCGTTACCAAGCTGGTAAATAATAAGATGATTGTTTACTACAACAGCAATCATGCAGACTTGCGCAAACAGATCAGGGAAGGCATTGCAAAAGTGCTTACCGAAAATCTTTTATTTGGAGAAGATCTTGGTGAAGTAGCCAGTAATGCAGCACTCCTTGACTTGCCGCAGTGGCTTGTAGACGGGTATGTTGCTTATGCGGGGCAAAACTGGAGTACACAGCTTGATGATGACTTAAAGAGCGAAATTGAGAGCGGCAAGTATAAAAATTTCTACCAGTTCGCCTTTGATAAACCCTTGCTCGCCGGACATGCCTTTTGGTATTACATCGAAGAAAAATATAAAAGAGAAAACACTACATATTTGTTATACCTCGCCAGGGTATATAAGAGTTTAAACAGGGCTTCGCAACAGGTAACTAAAAAAAGAAGATTCAAGGAAGTGTTGGCAGATTTCATGCAATATGAAGAAGAGAAATATGACAACGATATTTCACACCGTAAAAATTATCCTAAGGGAAGTGAAATCACCGACTTTACTGTTGGCAAAAGAATAGATTATTTTCATTTTAATGTAAACCCTAACAAGCGCAATAGTTCTTATGCAGTGGTTCAATATAAAAAAGGCCAATACCGGCTGGTGCTCAATGAAGAAGATAAGGATAAGACCTTGTTGAAATTTGGCGGAAAAAGTAAGATTGATGAAATGAATCCTAATTACCCGATCATGGCATGGGATCCAAAAGGAACAAGGCTTGCCGTACTGTATTCAGAACAGGGACACATTAAGCTTTTTGTATTTGACGACATCACGCGGGTAAAACCGTACAAGAGAGATCTTACCGACCGGTTTGACCAGGTGCAGGACATGAAGTATATGGTCAACGGCCAGAGCCTGCTGTTCAGTGCGGTAAAAAATGGCCATTCAGATATTTATACATACGATATAGAAAATGATATCGTGCGCCAGGTAACCAATGATGTATATGATGACCTTGATCCTTCTTTTGTTACGTTTCCAAATAAAATGGGAATTATTTTTTCCAGCAACCGACCTACGGCGAATAAAAAAGGGTCGGATACTTCCTTAATGAATAATCGGTTTAATATTTTTTTAGTTACCGATTTTGCAACCGACAGGCCTGGGCTGAATCAAATAACACAGCTAACGAATTTACCTTATGGTGATGCCAGGTATCCGACGCAATATAATAACACGCACTTCACGTTTGTAACAGATGTGAATGGCGTAGGAAACCGTTATGCAGGTTTTTTTAGTACTCGAAGAGAGGGCCTCGATACGTTGGTACTAATTGGCGATGATGTGCTGCGTAACCCGACGATACCGGAGATAGATTCTTTACTTAAGACCTATAAAAAAAAGGATGTAGATTCTGTTGCAGTGGTTGCCGTGTCGAAGGATTCTGCCTATGTATTTCCACTAACGAATTATGAAAGCAGCCTTCTGGAAACCCGGGAAGCAGGGGATAAAACCCAGGTAAGCGAAGTAACCCGGCAGAGCGATGATAAAATTTTGTATAAACTGAAGATTGATCAAAACGCGTTGCAAAGAAGAAATGTGAACTCCAGGGCTACCGCTTATATGAAACGCAAAATGGAACTGGATAAAATTTCCGGGGGGCAGGAAGTAATTTCCCGGGCAGTGGATACTACCCAAAAAAAGGATATTTTTCAAAGCGAATTTGAAGATGAGAAAAAGGATTCTGCCAACACCGGCAAAATGTATAATGGTAAAATACCCAGTGAACCTTCGGTGTTATCTACCTTAAAATTATATCCATATAAGCCCTTAAAATTCGCTACCGATTATGTGGTGGCCGGGTTTAATAATGACGTATTAGGTTCAAAGTACCAGGTGTACCAGGGTGGTTCAGGGCCTATTACCCTCACTTCTAATAATGGGCTGGATGGCACACTTCGCCTGGGCACCGCAGACATCATGGAAGACATTAAAGTTTCCGGCGGCTACCGGCTCTCGACTAATTTGAAAGATAACGACTGGCTGATGCAATTCAACAATCTCAGGAGAAGGTTGGACTGGGGACTTACCTATTACCGGAACGTACAACAGGTTAATTTTGGCATCGATTCAGTAGGTTCTTATCCGGGAAGGGTTTTTTCAAATTTATACCAGGTCAATCTCAGCTATCCTTTTGACGTCACAAAAAGTATAAGGCTAAATGTGGGCATGAGGAAAGACCGCGAGGTGGTAAGTACCTTTGATGATTTCTCTTTAAAAACTCCCGACTTCTCAAAGACGTATGGCTTGATCCATTTGGAATATGTATATGATAATACATTGAACCCGGCTCAAAATATATGGGACGGTATACGGTATAAAGCATATATAGACTGGAACTCTCAAATAAGTAAGCTGGCTGCAAACGTAGGACGCTATACGTTCAATTTCGGTTTTGATGCGAGAGCTTATTATCCTATCTATCGTAATTTTATCTGGGCAGGAAGGGTTGCTGCAGATTTTAGCTGGGGTAACCAAAAACTGATTTATTACCTCGGCGGTATTGACAATTGGTTCATGTTTGGCAGTAACACAAAAACTGTAAACGGGCAGTCAACTTATCGATATTTTAATCCCGCCAATAAACCGGCCCAGGACGTAAATTATGCGTTTCAATCTCTTGCAGTAAATCTCAGGGGGTTTATACAAAATGCAGCCAATGGCAACAATGCAACCGTTATCAACAGTGAATTCAGGCTGCCGGTATTTACAACATTGTTTAGTAAACCCATTAATAATGCCTTCGTAAGAAATTTCCAGCTCATCCAGTTTATTGATCTTGGCTCAGCATGGAATGGCGCCTATGATAAACTTTCCCGTCCTTCTATCACCTATGCCACACAGGACCCTACTGTACAGGTTAACATTAAAGCGCCCGGTATTGGACCATTCCTTGGCGGCTATGGATTTGGCGCAAGAAGCACCTTATTGGGATACTTTTTAAAGCTGGATGCCGGATGGCCGATGAATGGTCTCTTTAAGGGCAAACCGATTTATTATTTTAGTATGGGACTGGATTTTTGAGCAATGCCAGGTTCATCATATACGGTTACCCGGGTTTGCCCGACCCGGGTAATTTTTTATTAATACAAAAAAATAATACGGTATGTTTTTGAGCGATCATCTGCTTCCCGGTGCCAGGCTGGCAAGTTATTTTACTAAACCTGGTCGTTGATTTGAATCATTTCTTTACCCGGTTCCCTGTTGGCAATAAAAAACAAAATAGCCAGGTAGATTATAATCCCTCCACACAAAATAGCAATGAATTTTGTAGGATTCCCTTTAAGCCATTTTACAATGCTTAACAAATATTTCCTTTTTTCTTTTGTATACTTTGAATGCTTCCGGTGCCGATTCCTCCTGTTTTCAGCATTATTTGATAACATGAATCAGAAATTTATATAGAGCGCCTAATGAGTTGGCCACCAAACAAAAAACCAATGGGGCACCGAGGCCACCAAAACTTAACCAGGTAAAACTGCCGGTTACATTCATTGATAGCGGTATGTGCTCAAATATAAGAAGGGATCGCTAATTCATTAATACAGGCAATAGGGTTCCACTCCCAACTAAACTTCCACACAAGATTGCCGGCGCTTCCTTATCAGCATAGATTTTTTTTGTAAAAACTTTATTTTATTTTTAAGTTTGGGTACGATGAATATAAACGAAATTATAACCTGGTAAGTCATACATTTAAATAAAGCACATTGAAAAATTCTCCATTTGGCCGACGTAAGTTTATTAAAAATACCGCCGCGGCTGCAACAGGTATGGCCTTATTATCAGCACTTCCAAAAAGATCTTTGGCAGGGTTTCGCGATGAACCTCGGATCAGGTTTTCCGTAATCAATATTAATCATAGTCATATTTACGGAATGGCAGATGCTGTAACCAGGGGCGGCGGTCAACTGGTTTCTTTTTACGCCAAAGAACCTGACCTGGTAGCCGCGTTCTCAAAACATTACCCCCAGGCAAAGCTGGCCCGGAATGAAAAGGAAATCCTGGAAGATAATTCTATTCAACTGATTCTTAGCTCCGGCATTCCGGTGGAAAGGGCGCCGTTGGGAATAGAAGTTATGAAACATGGCAAAGACTATCTTTCAGATAAACCAGGCATTACCTCGCTGGAGCAATTGGCGGCGGTACGAAGGGTGCAGAAGGAAACAAAAAAGATCTATATGATTATGTATAGTGAGCGACTTGAAAATCGTGCCACTGTAAAGGCCGGCGACCTGGTAAAGGCCGGCGCTATAGGAAAAGTGATCCAGACTATTGGCATGGGACCTCACCGGATGACGCCACAAACCCGACCTCAATGGTTTTTCGATCGAAAATATTACGGGGGAATCATTACGGATATCGGTTCACATCAATTTGATCAGTTCCTTTTTTTTACGGGCTCCACCAGCGCCGATATTGTGGCTTCACAGGTTGCTAATGTCAACCACCCGCAATACCCGGAATTTGAAGATTTTGGCGATATAATGGTAACGGGTGACCGGGGTGCCGGATATATCCGGGTAGATTGGTTTACCCCGGACGGACTGGATTCATGGGGAGATGGCCGGCTGACAATACTGGGAACCGAAGGGTATATTGAAATACGAAAGAATATCGATATTGCGGGACATAAAGGCGGTAATCATTTGTTCCTGGTCGATAATAAAAAAACACAATACCTGGATTGTAATGAGGTACCCCTTCCTTTCGGAGAACTATTTGTAAATGATATTATCAATCGTACGGAAACAGCAATGCCGCAGGAGCACTGTTTCCTGGCAACGGAACTGGCACTTAAGGCGCAAAAAAATGCCAAAAAAATAAACTTTACATGATATAATAACAGCATACCGCATTGAAGTACGCTATTGCGTTGCAGGCAGCGATTTCTCAGCTAAGTATATTTATATACTTTCATAACCCACTGTTTTTTTGATAGATTACTTTCCCACGTACCATAGTCATTTGCACGTCAATATTTTCATCGAAGATTACAATATCTGCATCTTTACCAGCGGTCAACGAACCTTTCTGGTTAGCTATATTCATGATAGATGCAGGAGTGTGTGTAATCATCCTGATTGCATCAGGTAATGAAATACCTGCCTTATGGATCAGCGTCCTCACCAAACGATCGGCCGTTGCAACGCTTCCGGCAAAAGAACTTCTGTCAGGTAGTTTGGATACACCATCTTCCACAATTACTTTAAGACCCGTATGGAGATTGCCGATAACACTTTCCCCGGGAGGCATCGCGGCAGCACGTATGGCATCCGTTATGAGGGCAATTTTATCCGGCCCTTTTATTTTTACGACTAATTGCAGCAAGGGCGCCGGCAGGTGGATGCCGTCTGCTATGATCTCAACATCCATTTCGTCAATAAGGAATGCGCTTTCAACCACGCCGGCATACCGGTAAGCATTTCTGCGGGTTACGCCAGACATAGCTGAATACAAATGCGTTGCCAGCGTGTAGCCGTTCTCGAAAGCCTCAATCACCTCTTCATAAATGGCGTCTGTATGAGCCAGGGCTACGAGGATACCTCTTGATTTTACATACCTGGCAAATGGGATCGCTCCTTTCAATTCGGGAGCAGCACTCCACCTTTTGATGGAATTGGATTGTGATAAAATATATTCATATTCCTTTGGGTCAGGATCACGAATGTATCTTGGGTCCTGGGCACCACGCTGCTTCATGGCAAAATAAGGCCCTTCCAGGTGTATGCCCATGAACTGCGCACCTGATTCATTTTGCGGGCAGGCCTTCTCATAAGTCTCCAGCGTTTTGACAATATCTTCCGTACTCCCGGTGAGGGTTGTGGGAAACAAAGCAGTGGTTCCGAACCGTGCGTGTGTCTTGGAGATGGCCAGAAAAGCTTCTACAGTGTTATCCATAAAGTCGTGACCGCCGCCGCCATGAACATGTATATCAATAAAACCCGGAGAAATGTATCCTCCGCCCGCATCGATAGTAAATGCTTCCGGCACTTCCAGGTCATGGTCCGCTACCGCGGCAATAATGCCATTTTTAATAAGTACCGATCCATAGGGCATCACCCGGAACGGAGTAATTACCGGGCCATTGTGTATTTTGATGAATGTGCTTGTTTCCATTGGAATTTCTTTTAGCTATACGTTACAGGTATTTTTTGTATCCTTGTTTATTATTCTTTGAAACCGTTCCTTCATTCCCGGCTACTTGTTGCGGAGCAAAGCGGATGAAGACGTATCCAGGAAACAAACGCAGTCTTCATGTACTTGTAAGATACTGGCCGGGAACATGTTGGAAACAGGATTTTCGAAACAGTCTCTTACGGCATTTGCTTTCCTGCTTTCCGGCACCGAACAAATAATCTTACCTGATTTCATTATTTGGGCAACCGACATAGTGATAGCCTTGCGGGGCACATCGTCTATTGACGGGAACCAACCTTCGCCATATTGCTGCCGGCGGCATTTTTCGTCCAGCTTCACTACGATAAAAGGTTCGCTTGTCTCAAAATCCGCAGGAGGGTCATTAAACCCCAGGTGACCGTTTTCCCCGATCCCTACGAGGGCTACATCTACAGGTATTAATTGGATAAAATCGCTTAAACGCCTGCATTCCTGTGCAGGGTCGGCTTCACCGTCCACCAAATATATCTCCTTCAAACGGGTAACTTTTTGAATGAACCTTTCTTCCAGGTATCTTCTGAAACTTGCCGGCGAAGATTTAGGTAACCCGATGTATTCGTCCAGGTGAAACATGGTCACGTTACTCCAGTCAATGGCTTCCGTTGTAAGCTGGAGCAGGGTTTCAAACTGGCTGGTCCCGGTAGCCAATATAATATTCGCGTGGCCCTTTTTTTCAATCGCCCGCCTGATCAGTTGCGCTGCCATGCGGCCGGCAGCTACACCCAATTCCGACGGATTGTCTTTTATAATAATTTTCATCAGCGGTGTCTTTATAGTTACGATATTTTTAATCCGGGTTATCCTGTTATAAAGGATCTATTTTCTACCTCGGACTCCCTGTAACAATTTTCCAAATTATTTTTCCTTAAAATTAATTGGGAAGTCTTTGAATTGTAGATCTGGAGTTATTTTTATTTGTACCATTTGTTTTGTTGTCCCCTACCGGTCGCACAGTATCAATGTCCCCTGGTTGATCACTTTTTTTCTATCGTATCAATGATTTGCGCGATGAAGGCATAAACAATGGTTAATGATGAAGTTAATAAAAAAGGAGGAAGCGGCTATATCAGGATATAATAAATCGGGAATGCCCGCAGCAGTACCAAAAGAAATAAAAAACAGAAATACAATACGCAGGCAAATATTTACTGGCCGGATTTCTATCGCGATATACAACCGCTTACCGGATTAAAGTAACCATCCCTTTTAATTGAATTTTTTTATTACCAGCGGTGCCTTTAATGATATAGAGATAGGTTCCCGGGGAACTCTTCACACCTTTACGGCTACCATCCCAGCCTGTGTTTCTATTGGTAGTACTGAAAACATTATTTCCCCACCGGTCAAAAATCAAAAATTCCTTTAATTGCATTTGCATTTCCTGTGGTATGAGGAATACATCGTTTATACCATCCCCGTTAGGCGTAAAAGCATTGGGTATATATATCTTACAATCCTGAGTATGAACCGTAACGGTGAATTTTTTTGAACAGCCATTTACACCGGTGGCCACGATTTCGTAAATGCCTTCCTGGAAAATAGTAACCGTCGAATTTCTGTTACCATTCCAGGTATAAGTAATACCGGGCAAAGCGGGTGCCAGGGATAAAGTATCGGTATCGCATAATGAAGTATCGGCCGGGAGTTTCAAAGTTAAGAGTTCGTTGATCCCCACGGGAAAAGGCTCCGAAACAAAGCATGAATCCGTGGTAATTATGCGGACATTATAATTTCCGGTTGAATTGCTTTTGGGAATATGAAAACTGCTAAATGTGGCGCCTGCGATGGCAACGCTGTCTTTATACCATTGATAGCCTGCGTTGGAAATATTGGGCGCTGTTAGTACAGAATCTGCGGTGCAGGCATTCCCGCTTTGACTTTGAATAACGGGGAAGTGAAAATCTTTCGTGGGCAACAGGTGTAGGTCATCCAGGTAATAAACATAATAATCTAAAAAAGTGGTGCTGTCTGCAAGATCAATGTTAGGGTTTAGGATAGAACAGTCAGGCCCGATTGCAATAACGCTAATACCCGGCGGAGCCGTAAAATTGATTCTATTTTGCACCCATTTACCTTTACTGTGCACGATTGTTTTACCAAGCAATACCCAACCCGGGTAATTGGAGGGGCAGCCATTACTGAGTGCGTTGGGAGGGCCAAAAGGAACCGCATTACAATCGGAATGCCCAAATATGGCAACTGTAAAGGGTATTGACTTAAATTTAAAGTCACGATCATCGCTGGATTGAAACTTCCCGGCGCTAAAGCTACAAGTGTATTGTTCTCCCGGTGTCAATGTGTTTTGCAAGCATTGACTGATGTAAACTTTAGCGATGTCTGTTTCCCGCATGTTGGGATTTCGATATACATATTGCCTTATAGACATAAAGGCTTTTCCGTCCGGCAAAGGAAGGGAAGGTGGAAGTAAAAGCATTACCTGGGAAGAGTCTTTAGTACAATTGAAATTGTGATAATAATCCGCAAGGTTGCCATTTGTATACGTACCATATTGCCAGGAATCCGCGATCCGGTAATCGTTATCATAAGAATAGTTGGTAGGGCAGTTATTATACAATTCAAAAGAAGCATTCTTCAAAATGTTTCCTGTTACATTAAAATGGCATTGACAATCCGGGTCCTGCAAATCAATCAATCCATCGCCATCATCATCTTTTCCGTTATCACAAATTTCCTGTCCAAAGCTGCGATAGCTTACCAATAGCAGCAGAAGGCATAAATAATAATTAAGGCCTTTCATCAGGTGAATGATATGAGTAAAATACCGTTATAAAGATATCATACAATATAGGATTTAATATAGAAGAGGCAAAAAGTGCATCATCTCTGGATGCCATTGTCATTGCTTCTGACCGCATTGACAAAGCCTGCGACCACGTTGACGTCGCCTCTGACCGCATTGACATAACCTGCGACCACGTTGACACCGTCTTCGACAGAATGGTTGGATGATCCTATCAATCCTGCTTCATCCTTCCTATCAAAAAATCCAATCCCGCTTTGCCGGGTAAAGGTTGGGCGGCTTGTGTTTCGCCTAATATCATGGTGAGGTTGTCTTTGGTGTTGTAAGCGGGCCATCCAGGTAATCCGGTGCCATTGGGGTTGCCGGTTTTGGCAAAGTTTGCCCAGTAGGACGACATTACGGTGGCTAACCGGTGGTCAACCGCTTCCCACGGGCAACGCTGTACAAAAGCTAAATTGTCGTAAGCATAGGCTACTTCACCCGTATGGAAGGCGCCATACTTTACATAGTCGCCCGTTGCCGGCAGCCTTCTGATAAAACGGTACAGGTACACATTATGGCTGCTGTTCGCAGCCTGTATATTTGCCCAGGTATAATTTTGTATGCCGAATATCACGTCCCTTGAAATATGGCCCTGTGCTTCCGCGGCGGCCTCATTAGTAGCTTCAGGATACAGTTGCCGCAAGATTTCTGCATCCGCGCCATATTGCCCGTCAACCTGCTTTTTAAATGCTTCCGCGGTTGCTGGTTTGCCAAATACTACCCCGTCATCTTCATTCCACCCCGTAAGCAGGTCAACATCATTTTGCCTCCCTGCGGCAAATAGCTGCGCAATGCTTTGCGGCAATATATATCCGTCAATGATAACGCCGCGCACACCCTGCTGTTTTATCATCAGTTCTGTTGCAGGAAGGTTCCTCAGTACAGACAGGGAAGCGTCCACCTTCAAACCATCCTCTTCTGCTTTTTCCAGGGTTGATGTGCCTCTTCCCGGGCTGGTTAAAAAGGCTGCACCGCTTTCCGCGATGGCGTGCTTAAAAAGTCCTTTACATACAGGCGAAGCCACGAGGCAGTTAACGCTCATGGAGCCCGCCGATTGCCCCGCAATGGTTACGTTGCCAGGGTCTCCACCAAACGCGGCAATATTTTTTTGTACCCATTGTAGTCCCGCTATTTGGTCCATCAGTCCGTAATTGCCTGAAGCATGGTGGCCGGATTCTTTGGTCAGTTCAGGATGCGCGAAAAACCCGAAGATTCCCACCCTGTAATTCACGCTTACAAAAACAATCCCCTTTTTTGCCATCGCTTCCCCGTCGTATATGGCACAGCCTGCGCCACCACTGGCAAATCCACCACCGTATATCCAAACGATCACGGGCCTTTTTTCCTTCGCTGACTGGGCGCCGGTCCACACATTCAGGTATAAACAATCTTCACTTATGGGTTCTTTGGGAATAAGATATTCCGCCGACCATGGACCAAAAGGTACCGGGCTGCCTTGCATGGGGCTGGCGCCGAAAGCAATGCATTGTTTTACGCCATGCCATGGTACCACGGGTTGTGGCTCGTTCCAGCGGAGGCTGCCAACCGGAGGCGCGGCAAATGGAATGCCTTTAAATATATGCACATCACCGGCCGTATTACCAGTACCTGAAACTAACCCACCGTCCACCTTTACCGTTTCAAAGGCCGTTTTATTACGGTGTTGAAAGGAGAAACCCCATATTGATAAAACAAGCGGGGAGATTGCGATGCATGCAGCAATAATTTTTTTAGGTATCATAGCCATCGTTTTATACATTCCAAAGCCGTGCATTTTTCGCGTGGCTACAAAGAAACCATTTATTACAATCAACAGGCCTGACGCCTCTTTTGGTTTTCAAGAATACAATCCTCACAGATAATAAAGCCAACCGTTTAAGGAAGGCTGTTCATTTTGTTCTTCCCCTTTGTTGCACGTTAATAAGGCGCAAAAGTGAGGATGGGAATAAATATTTTCACAGAAAGATTACGTCAGGCAATATTTGCGTTGCCGCCTATGCCATGCAGCTTATTGAACTTCGCAGTCCATGCGATCATGTCTTTTATATTGAGGCCGTCATCAAAGTGAACGGGATCGGGTTTACCAAAATCGCCACCCCACCGGATGCCTGCCGCCTTCAGCTCATTTATGAATTGCCGCACAATACCCGTGTCACTTTGCATTCGTGTAGAGTTAAAAAATGCGCCTTCGTGTACTAAATTGCAATCAATGGCATGACCAATCATGTGATTACTGTGTGTAGCAGGGGTTACAATAGCTCCCTTCACATTCGCGTCAATCCGGAAGGAAGAATTTACCTGCACGGTAATGTCAAACTGCTGGGCAATCTCGTTCATCTTTATGAGGGCTGGCTCAAAGTCCTCATCAATGGTGCAATCGCCTTTAAAATTGGATGCAATGAATTGTTTCATGGCTGTTCAGTTGTTGGTTTGGTGGTGAAATTAAATTTTGTTTACCCCTCATTTACAGTCTCCGTTAAGGCCGGAAAAAGCATAAATAACAATCGTGATCAAAAACGAAGATACATAAATTGTGTAGCGCCAAAAAAAGGACTTCCGACAAAATTTTATGTTATTTATTTTGAACTGTTGCTTGCAAAAGAAAGAAAAAGAAGGTGACCTGACTATATATACAAATGAATGCTGCAGCATCTAGTGCATGGCGCTGGCCTGCACTTGAACTGAAGTACCAATATAAAAGTGATGCTGAATAATGGGTATTTTGATTGGGGACCGGTTTATACGAAGTCCATTAATAAAAAATCTTTTTGTGGTTTTAACTACATTTATATTGCAGGAATTATATTCGAATCTTTAATTACATTTTCAATGAATAAACTTAGCGTCTCACTGTTAATTGCCGCGGTATTTAGCACCCTGCTTTCGTCTTCCCAGGATACCCTCTATTTTAAAAAAGGATTAATGATCACCGCGTCCGCACAGTATGGTCGTGAGGCAATAGTTACAGATGAACTGGCATACCGGCTTTATACCAACAGGCTAAAAACTCCTGCTGACGGAGAATCGTTTGGTGTTGATGAAGATGGGAAAGATATCAGCTGGCAACCTTTAGTTGCCGATAGTCTTAACAGGCTAAGACCTTTAACCAGGCTGGAAAGAGGCAGGGGAAGATTTGGCGGAAACTATATCTACCTTACTTATTATTCCAGCAAAAAACAGGCGGCACTGTTACACATAAATGGAAATAGTTTCGTGTTTCTTAACGGGAATCTTCATACCGGCGACCCGTACAGTTCAGGCTGGTTGTATATTCCCGTGAAGCTGAAAAAAGGATTAAACGAGTTCTATGTGCGGGGTTATTTTCAAACTACTGCCAGCCTCATTTTTCCAAAGAAACCCGTTTTCATAAATACAGAAGATCCAACGCTTCCGTTTATAGTGCTGACCCATAATAATAATTTATTGCATGGCGCTATCGTAATTATAAACACTTCCGATAAGGAATTAAAAGGCCTCCAAATAAAGAGTAACATAGAAGGCAGGGAAATGATTGCTGCTATTCCTTCGATACCCTCCTTATCTTCCAGGAAGGTACGTTTTGATTTTAATGGGGAAGCTATTTCAAAGAAAGGTACCTACCATTGCAACCTCACATTATTTGATAATGACATAGTGCTAGACGAAAAAATCATACCTGTTGAAGGGGTAGAACCCTCAGATCATTATAGTGAAACCTTTACCAGTGATATTGATGGAAGCCTTCAATATTATGCGGTAACACCGCAAACGACACTGGCTGATAATTCAGCCTTGTTCTTATCGGTGCATGGCGCCGGAGTGGAAGCGATCGGGCAGGCAAGAGCATACCATTCCAAAGATTGGGGAACGCTCGTAG
>JBDTOV010000067.1:0-25408 GCA_039933035.1 Ginsengibacter sp.
GCAAAATCTTTTTAATTGAAGATAAGTTTTGTATAAAAAAGATATTGCGGCAATAGTAGTTAAACAAAATATATACAACGTAAGGTGAAGATAACAAATAGCTCCTCTTGGTGAGCACGATGACAATGGTTTTCAAAAATCACTGTTTATTTACAATCTCTATATGCGTAATGGGATGTACCTCCCATGCCGTGGCTCTCCAATCCTTCTCATTTTCAGGGCTGGTATTTTCTGCTTCTGCAAAATGTTCTTTGTCATAAAATAACCATCCCTGTACTGTAATCCAGTGACCTTTTAATTCAGATTCTAAAGTAGTGGTGCTCCAGTCAATTCCATTTTTGCTCATAATAAAACGCATTCTCGGAGTTACTTCCACTATCACCCGCTTGCTACCGCTGGTTAATTTAGGATCTGCAATTAAAACAATATGCGTATCCTGGTAAGTGCGATCGGTTGCTTTGCAATTGCAGCCCTCTGTTCCACCGGGTTTTACTTCCATAACGTATCCTGTTATTTCCACAGCCTCGTTTACATTAAATCTATTTTCATCGTTACCGGGCGCAAGAAGCGAGTCTAAGGTAATATTCTTATAAAAGTCACTGTCAGATGGCATTTTATAACGGTTCTTTAGTTTATTCAATTCTTCCAGGGCCAGGTTGCTGGTTGTTCCTATAGGCGGGCATCCATCATAAGTATCCAAATTTTCAATGATTGTACCAGGTTTTTGGTGAATCACATTATTTGAATCAACCTGGGCAAAAGAATGAAATGTGCCTGTTAATAAAGCCAATATGATTAATATTTTCAATTTAATATTTTTAGTAAGTATATAAACTTTTAATCGAAATTCAATGATTTGTAGCGTCAATTTTCTGTCATAAATCCGTCCATCTTTATCCGGTTATAAAATTTCTAAAAACTACTCCAACGTCATGGATTGTCCGAAGCAGGAAAGCACAATGATAAAGGTGTTATATATAGGAATAGGGTATTGTAAGGTAAAGTTTTTATATGGTATTTAACACGTGCTCATTGAATGGATAGCTGCATTAGCTTGTGACAAGTAAATAGGCAACCGCAGCCCGAAAATGATTCGATTTATTTAGCGTAAAAAATCGCTCACCTTTTGCCGGATACTCTTTTTCACTGCTTCCCATGTTTGCCCTTTGAGGCTGATGGGATCTTCGCTTTCGTCTGCATCATCAAAATAGATAATCGCCTGCGGGATGGTAATCAAAAGATTTTGCTCGGCATATTTAGCCTTGTGAAATTTAATCATATCCTGTAATGAATAATGCTGAAAAAGTTCATACAGGTCCCAGAAATCTATTTTCTTGCCTCTTCCTAAAATGGCATTAAGTTTCATGGCAATAATATCCTGGTCGGCATATATTCTTATACCGCCAACTGTTTCAATACTGCCAATAAGCACATGAGGATGATAAATAATATCAAATTTAATCCATCTAAATAGCAAAATATTCCCCACCGGGCATATTTACTTTTAGTACTATAGCCTTTGCCAAACTCTTTTTTGAGTTCCTTTGCGATTAGTTCGGGATTAAAATTTTTATCCGGGAAAAGACCAAGGTTTGTGGAGGTGCGGTGTCCGTACCGCAATGATAGTGCAGTGCCGCCAACTAATGAAAAGGGCTTTAGTACTTTCAAGCCCATTAGCCGATTTAATAGGGAAAAAGTCCCGGGTTCAACTGTCTGAGTTTGTAGCATCTGAAATCGGTTAAAGGTCTGTCAATAACTGCAGCGGCAAGATAAATAGTATGTAAGGGTAAAAATTTAGCATTCAACAATGCCGTAGCCACTTTGTCATCACCATAATAGCGGCGGCAATTGCGGATATCTTCCACATCGCCCCGTTCAAATACCCTTTCAATAACAAAATTGGCTTTGGTATCATAGTCAATCTTTTCAAAATTCACATCCCAAAAGATGCGTTTATCAAAAACCGGTTTATTATTAGTAGCTAACATAATGTAAAATTACAAAATACCAGGAAGCCGGCAATTGTTAGGAGGTGACGCCTTTAGTAAGGTATCGCCGACATTTAAAAGGACCAAAAACTCCCCCGCAAGTTCTAAAAGGGAGTCTGTTTATCAAACTGTGGCCGGAGTTAGTAAACCGGGTTCTGCTACGATCCGCCTGAGTGTTTAGAAAACTGAAAATACCAGGCCCACTAACGGGACTAAAAATCCCGAACGGCACGTACATAAAAAGAATGTCCCATAGTGGTATTAAATTTGTAATTCGGAGAGCCATTGCCGAAATTAATTAAACTGGCATAGCTGCTATTTGCTAAAGTTGAACTCCAATAAAGTCCTTTTGTATTTAAGCTACTGACAAGATTCATTTTATCATAAATCATTTTTAATTCGCTGATGGTGGGCAATCGCCACTTGGTAAAACCATCGGATACATAATTCTCACATAAGGTATTTGCATTTTCCCAACTGGTCGGGTTGTCACTTTGGTCACTCTTCGCCACAATCAATCCTTTTTGTCCGTCGGCAGGAAGCGACAAAATAATTCCTCCCTGGTAATCGCCACCAATACTTAAGGCTATTTGCTGAATACTTTGGTTTTGTTTCATTTCCATTGCGTCTGCCTTATGGGATAGTTCCGGTTTTTTCAGGTTTTTCAGCCCGGATATTTCTGTTGGTAAACTTTCAAATCGGTTGTTCAACAAAATAAGGGTTTTCAACTTTTTTAACCGGTCAATTTCTGCCGGCAAACTGGCCAGGTTATTTTTCGCAAGATTAAGACTTGTCAAATTAACCAGCTTCCCGATTTCTGCGGGCAGGTTGGACAATTGATTAGAATCCAGGTCGAGCTTTGTTAAATTTGTCAGCATCCCTATTTCTTTTGGCAAATTGGCCAGGTCATTATTCCCCAAATCAAGGTCAGTCAAATTTGTCATCTCCCATGTTTCTGTTGGTATCGTTTTAAGTTTAAATCCCCTCAAACCAAGTGCCGTCAGGTTTTTAAACCCCCATATTTCTTTTGGCAAACTGTTTAGTTGATTACCGGATACAGTGAATTGGGCTAAATTTTTCAACCCCCATATTTCTTTTGGCAAACTGGATAATGGATTACCACTTAACAAAAGCACGGCCAAGTCAGACAACTGCCCAACCTCTACTGGTAAACCGGTTAATTGATTATTAGCAATGGCCAGCACTGTCAAATGAGTTAATTGTCCTATTTGGGAAGGCAAACCAGTCAATTGATTATTTATTATACCAAGAGCAGTCAAATTTTTCAATTCCCCGATTTGTGCCGGCAAACTGGTTAATTTATTATTGCTTAAGCCAAGTGCCGACAGGTTTTTTAACTGACCTATTTCCTCCGGTAAAATGGTTAATCGATTACCGGTTAAAGAAAGCGATTTCAAATTATCCAACCCAACAAAATCTTTTGGCAAATTCTCCAATTGATTATTAACCAAATCAAGTGCTGCTAAATTTTTTAAGCCCCCGATTTCCTGTGGCAATTCAATGAGTTGATTGTTCGTCAAATTGAGCGTGATCAAATTTGTCAACCCGCCGATTTCATTTGGTAAAACAGTCAATTGGTTACCACTCAAATCAAGTACTTTCAAATTTGTCAACTGGCCGATTTCATTTGGCAAACTGGACAGAAAGTTGCCATTTAAAACCAAAATCTGCAGTTCTTTACTTTTAAATATTTCGGCGGGTACGTCCTGCAATGTATTTTCAGGAAGGTAAACCGCCCTGGTAGCGGAGTCAATAGACCTGGAATCATAGGCAACCTTGTACATGTCACCTAACGTATCTATAATGAAATCAGTAGTTACATAGTTTTCCTTTTTTTTCACTTTTGCAAATCCGGCAGTCCCGAATTGCTCGGCTTTTTCCCATTCACCCAGTTTCTCAACCTTATCGCCGTTTTTATCGATAAAATAGTATTTGTCATCTTTAAAGGCAAGGGCAAACCTGTCTTTGTAAAAATAAAACGCGTTGATAAGTGCCTGGGTTTGCGTAAGGGCTGTAACCGCTTTTTGTTTTTGGTCTTCCACTGTTTTTCTCTGCCGAATTGCATAAAACAAAAAAATACCAGCCGCCGCAGTAGTGATGATAGCAAGGCTTAAAAGACCATACACAATTCGCAACCGCTTCTTTGTTGTTTTTGCCTCTTGTAGTTTAAGTAGCTGGTCTTGTTGATTTTTTTGTTCTTCCTCCCTATAATTGTGACTTTTAGCGATCCAGTCCTTCTCTTCATCGCTTACTTTAAATTTCTCTAAATAAGGTTCAATAAACAATAATTGCCTTTCGGTAAAATACTCCCTGGCCTCGTCTTTAACTCCCAACTGGCTTTTTATCAACCTTTGTACTTCTAAAATGGCTATTTCTTCATCGCTTCTCTTTTCCGCAATTCTTAACGCAAGTGAATCGTGAGCGAGTTCGTATAAATTTTCGTTTTCAGAACAATTTACTATGCGGCTGTTTACAAATGATTCAACGGCTTCATCTATCAATTTTTTATCCAAACCGGGTAATCGTTCTGCCAGTTCCTTTTTTGAAATAGGCTCCTTGGTTCCTTCTAAAGTTGAAAATGGAGAAAGGATTTTCCAGGTAACTTCCGTAGTAACATTTTTATAATTGACACTTAGCTTTGTGCTGATAGCTTTTACCTGTTCTTCCAGGAAATTCCGCAATACGTCACCGATATCGCCGATCCTGTTCAGAACCTCCATCGTAATGAATGCATCTGCCTGGCGGCTTTCATCATGCGTGGTTTCCAGGTATAATTTATCTAAAAAAACCTGCAGGTAAGGCAGCTCAATGGTGAGTGTTTTTTTCTTTCCTTTTAGCCGGTCGAAAATGCCCTGGGTTATGGCGTCTGTCTCGTCCGTTTTAATTCTTACGTTTGAAAGTTTATAATTGTTGATACCCTTTATAACATCCGTTACTTTATCAAGGGTCATGGGTTCTATGCGAAGTTTTTTGTGCAATAGCTGTGGCACTTCTTTTTCAAACTCATTTAAATAACCCAGGTACTCTTCCCGTATGGAAAAGATCATTTTAACGGGCTGTTCTGCTCTCAATATTTCTTTTACCGCTTCAATAAATTTTTGCTGTTCAGTTTTTGTGCCCAATACATACAACTCCTCAAACTGGTCGAATATTAGATAGATCGGTTTAAAATTATTGAGATAAACGCCTTTAATTAACCGCAGTAACCCGGTTATTTTTTTTGAAGTGTCTTTTGTTATGATATCGTCATCGTCCATGTCATTGCCCCCTGCATCTGCCAATTGTTTTTCAAGCGATGCATTGATATTATTTCCTCTCCTGATAATAAGCGGTAACCAGTCGTAAGGTTTGAATTTACCGGCAAGGCCACATTGGATTAAACTGGTTTTTCCCGTGCCGGAAGCGCCATAGATCAACAGCATGGAATTCTGAAAAACCATGGCATAAAGGGCCTCTATTTCTTCGTCCCTGCCAAAGAACATATCGGTATCGTCCTGGTTGTAGGAATCTAAAAATTTAAATGGATACTTCTTCATGAGCAAAAAAGTTTTAACCGGTAGTAAATACCTGTCAGTTAACTATCAGCAGGTGATTATTTTTGGTTCAGTCCAGGATTTCTTTTTGGGCGTTTTGAAATATTTTATACACAACATTCAATTGCAGGTTTTTAAACTTTTCTATATCTTTCATTAACCCGGTCACATCATGGTCAGTATTTAATTCCACATCCCTTTCTATATCTTCATTAAATTGTATAACTACCTGCGACGGATCGCCTAAATTTTTAAAGTCCTCGTTTTTTTCTGAAGCAATTTTATTGATATCAAAATAGGTTAACTTTTTCTTTCTTTCTTCAAAGCAGGTATAAAAGCAGATTTTAACTTCCAGTTCATTGGTCAACGCATTCACATCAATAATAAAAGGGAAAAGATTCAGGCCTTCCTGGTATTTGTCTTTATAAATCAGCACGGCATCATTACTGATCGGATGTGCATCGTATTTAAATTTTGTAGAAAATAGTTTATCATCACTATCTACGCCGAGAAAGGTGTAGGAATGGAGGTAACGGACATCTTCATTTCTAATATTATTGTAGGTAATTTGTTTTACAGATACCATTTTATAATTAGCCAGGAAACTTAACGTTGATAGAAATATTGTCAGCTCATTTTCGGCTTCAAAAGCAGTAGAATAAATTACCTGGCCGGAATCCAATTTGCTTTTTATACCTTCCAAATTTTTGCAGGCTTTATCAAAACTGCTGCCCTTCCCGATACAGTCTTTATTAAATTCACTGAAAGGAGGTACAATTTTTTGTGCATCGAAAATGCTGACCAACGTGAATAGTAGTTCGCTATAATCCTGGATATTTAATTCAATTTCCGAGTTAAAAAAATTGTTAAGAATATTGGCCTCGTCGCGGCTGAATTCGATATGATTACCCTTCTTATAATCCCAGAGTTTAGAAACAAAAGAAAAACATAAAAGCTGGAGTGCACGGGTAGCAGTTGCTATACAAACTTCAATATAATCCCTGGAACTATTAGAGGTAAAAGCGCCAATACCACTGGAAATAACCTTTTGCAGCAGCATACCCAATACACCCACAAAACAGGAGATGATATAGCCGTTGGCTTTACGGGTATAGCGCACCTGTGTTTCCCAATCTGCCTTATCCGCTTCTTTTATATTCTCCAGGAAATCTTTGGCATCCTCACTATATGTACTAAGAGCTTGTGTAAGCTTCCTGCAGAGGTACATATTGAATGTTTTTTTGCCAATCTCCGCGCTGAAAACAGCATTGGTAATGCTCCCTATATTATAGGTCTTGTCACCGGATTTAAAATTTTCCGCACTCGCTTTTTGTAACAACGATTTCAATTCATCGAGGTTATTTTTTATCTCCTTTATCTCTCCATTTACAGTTACCTGCATACTATCAACCGTTACATTTTGAATTACGACATCGGAAGTTTCCGGGGTTACTGGTGATGTATCCATATTTTCGTTTTTATGAAAAATTTGCGGTATCTATTTTATCAATATTGTAGATCTTTTCAGCGGTTTGATTCAGCGTTTTAGTTCCACTACTGTTATCCGGTCTCTTATTTTCGGTAAAGCCGTCTGCTTCCAGCCTTTCCAGTTCTTTATTGAACTGGTTCCACAAATCATTACTATCATTAAAAACGGAATAAAAGTGGCCAAGATCACTTAGCTTCTTTTTGAATTCAGCAAGGCTATCGGCTGCGTTGTCAGGCGGTGTTTTGAAGTAGGTAAAAATAAAAGGCTTTTGAGTAGATTTGAATTGACCGAATGCATTTTCAAATTCCTCGTCGGTGTACATACCCATTTTTGAATAAGCCAGTAAAACAAAAAGATCGGCATCCTTAACAAATTTATTGTATTCACTTTGCGAGCCCGTAAGCGACATACGGGCCGACATATCCTCCCAAATATTAAGGTCGAGAAAAACACCTTCATCAAACCACGCTTTACATTTACGGTAAATTTCAATTTCAAATTGGTCACGTTCGGCTTTCAGTTCATTAGAAGAAGCCAGGAAGATTTTTATTTTTTGCATCGAAAGTATATTTGATTAATTATTGACAATTCATTAAATCTCCACCTATCTAAATGGAGTAGTTGTTGCGGTGTCATTCATGGGTAAATAGCAGGCTGCCGTTTCACCGGTTTCTATGTAATCTTTTGCTGCACATCAATCAAGCCGTCATTCTACCGCAATTCATGCGACTCCGTCCTGTCTTTGAAAAACACGAACCGGGAATAAGGATTGAGAAAGAATTCATATTGTTAGCAAGGACTTGTAAGATAAAGTTATTTTTATAATTATACGGGCAAAATAATAAGCAGGAAGAGGTGATGAGATGGACTAAGGACCGTGAGTACTTATAATGGAAAAAAATGTGGGCTTTATAAAAACAGGTGCATATACTTGTATTGATGTGACCTGCGGCCGGCGCTGCGCCCCTCTTTCAGCCTGGTATCCTGTAGTATTTTAATCATGTTAAGCCGCGATTCTTTGCAGGATAATTTTACAGGGAATAGCAGAAGTAACCCGGACCTCATGACTTTTATGAAGTGGGATACTTAAATAATCTCCGGCAATTAAATGATGAACTTCATCTTCGATGGCTATATCGCAGGTTCCTTCCAGGATCAAAAATTTCTCCAATTCGTCATCATGTACTTCATGAAAAGCCATAACTTTTATCCACACTATTGCGGTTAAAATACCTTGGGTATAACCAATAATTTTTGCGTGGAAGTCTTTGAATTCTTTAGGTAATACCATACCAGGCCGGCTAATCCAACGGGCATAGTCTTCTATTGTTGCGGATGAATTTAAAAGGGGTGGATATTCGGGTTGCTCACCATTTTTTATCCGTTCGGCATAATCAATAGTAGCCATCAGGAAAGGTTTGATGGTGGCGTTAGGTGTAATGGCATGCGTTACTGCGTAACTTTCAAGTGTAACCCGGATTGCATCAATTGCATTTCTGACTTGTTCAGAAGCGATCGCGAGCTCCTCCACCTCCTTTGATTCTGCAGGAGTAGTATCGCCCATAACATATAACTCCAATATGCCCGAATCAATATATTCTTTTATGTTTTTCATGTTATCATCGTTCCATGTAAACGTTTTTATGCTTAATCACGACTGATTTCAATAGATTTCAAAGCTGGCATTTTCGCTATTTAAATAATCATGTAGACAGCCACTCTTTGGCAGCCTTGTACGTTTTTTTATTTTCCCTATCCTGGCAAAAGACATTTATAAAACATCTTGTGCGACCGCTCCATTACCAACTATCCTTGTTATCCACCCAATAACGGTACTGCATACTTTTCATATAATTTATATAAAGCACGAAAGTCGTTTTGCCGAAATAGTTTTTACCATATCTTCTTCTAGATCCTCCGGCATCGGGTAGCTAAGTTTTTGCGAAGGTATTGAAGTGTGGGGTCTTTTTATTAATACCTCCTGCAGAATCAAAAAGGTGATAAATCTTTATCTTCATATAAATAAAAAACTATTCTTATTATTTTGTGAAACTATCACAACATAAATTGATACAAATGAAAAAACCGCTGTTGTGGATTGCTATTGTAATGATGGCATACTCTTTTACTCCCAAAACAATTACGTGGGTGGCTATTGGCGACTCCATAACCTATTTAAATGAACATACCGATGAAACCGGCAATAGGGTTACCAAAGGATATATGACGAGGGTGGCTGAAAAATTACCTAACGTGCATTATGTTAACCAGGGTCACAATGGATGGACATCTGGTGGCATTGCCAAAGAAATTGAAAACCTTGGCCTGGTAAAAGCAGATGTATATTCTGTTTTTTTGGGAACGAATGACTGGTGGCAGGGCAGGCCGGTTGGTGTATTTGCAGACTACCAGGATAATACCGGGAACACTACCGTGTATGGCTCGTTCCGTATCATCATCAATAAACTCCGCAGCCTTAACAAAGAAGCCAGGATTATACTTGTCACGCCTATGCAGCGGGTAGATTTTGTGTACATTAACGATATGAAAAACAATGCATGGGGATCGTATAAAGAAAAAAACGGGCAGTCATTGTCGGCGTTTGCCACAGCCATTAAGGGTATTGCTGCCTATGAACATTTTGATGTAATAGACTTGTATAATAAAAAAGGCATGGGATTAAAGCAACTGGTAAAATACAAGCGGCTAAAAAATCCGGCGACCGGCACGTATAAAAATTATCCTTACCCCGGTTTCATTAATATCTCTTTCAACCCCGCTACAGATGAATATCCCTATCCCCCGGAAGCAATGGGTGTTACTTTTGATGGACTTCATCCTTCTGACAAGGGCTTCGCTATGATCGCAAATATGCTGGTGGCGATACTGAAAAAATATTAACGGCAGATCCTTTACCGGAACATCCACATAGCCAGGTGCCTTCAAATAAAATGACGGTTGGTCAAATCAGTACTCCTTTATTCAATTGTTTTCAACTATGATAAAATCCCCGGCATTTTCAATAGGTAAAATATGCTGATTGACTACGGAAAAATGTTTGGAATTGAATTCATGATAATGGCTGTTGATGATACATCCGGAAGAAAATACCTGTCCAGGTGAAACACGAAAAACCCATGGATGATTTGCAATATATAAAAAATCAATCGTCATTTTCCCTGACTCTTACGAAAGCCGCTCTCCTTGGAGAGGGTACCGGGCTGTTCATTCCTTTTATACTTTTCCATAATACTTCATTAAATTCCGCGTCGGGTACTGCATCTTCTTTGCTGAAATTAAAAGCGGCACTTTTTTCTGAAAGTTTATTCGTTGCCGTATTTTTTTCTGTAATATCATATTGAGGCGGAACATGATCGAAAGCGGTTGTATCCGGGGTGCTGGTAAAGCTTCGCCATAAAGGGATCGCTGCAGCATCGAATTGACTCATAGGAGGCAAGCCCAGGATAAGCTCAATGGTTCTTAATAAACTCGTGGTAGTGTAAGGTGTATGATCAACAGAATGTCTTTTTACGTAAGGGCTTACGATATAGGCAGTGCTACGGTGTGCGTCTACATGATCCGGACCATCCTGCGCATCATCCTCCACAAGAATTACAAGGCTTTGTTTCCAAACAGAACTTTTGCTCAGGTAGTCAATAAACATTCCTACGGCCAAATCGTTGTCAGCTACATGAGCCAAAGGTGTTGGGCGGCCCTTGGCTAATCCTTCTGTATGGTCGTTGATGAGGCGAAGGGTATTCAGTTTCGGTAAAGCGTTTGCCCGTACCAGTGAGTCAAAATCTCTTTTCCACTGGTTAACCCTTGTTGTATCTCTCACATGCTGATCCCAACTGGTAAAATAGGGGCAAAAATGATCTTTTAATACAGGGAGGTTTGGTTTGTAATCATCAGCGAATTCGCCATACGTACGGTAGCTTATACCGGCGCGTTTACAATAGCTCCAGATAAATCCATTCTTATTATTGGCAATTTCTCTTGTGCCTTCTGCATCATACGTGCCGCCGCGGCCTCCATAGGTGGTTACCCAGTTTTTTTCCAGGTAGTCGTTAGCGTAGCCGCCCAGGCTCCAGTTATGTCCATCTGCGCTTACTTCTGCATCTACATAAAAATTATCCAACAATACAAAATCCTTCACCAGCTTATGTTGGTTGGGTGTAATTTTTTCACCAAACAACACGAGGCTGCTGTCTCCATTACCTTCTTTTATGTCCCCAAGTACCTGGTCATACGTCCGGTTTTCTTTAATAATATAAAATACATATTTTATCGGAGACGGATCGCCCACCTTTTCAGGAATAGGGTTACCTTTTTCGCCTTGCGATACGGTTTCTTTTTCTTTTGTATATGGAGTATTTTCATACACCCGCTGCGAATAAACCGCTAATTGTTTCGTATCAGGAACATCTATAATGCTCATGGTTCCAATAAAAAGTCCGCCGATATACTGTACTACTTTTATTTTGGAGGTATCGCCTTTTCTAAAAGTTACTGTTTCTTTTTTCTCGTAGGGGTTGGGTCCTTCAGGATTTGCAAAAGATGAAAATCCTTTTCCATTAGTTACAAAAATTTTATTGCCAATAGCCTTTACGCATGTAGGGTACCATCCTGTAGGGATAAAGCCTTTTGATGTACTATTCCCCGGTGAGCTAACGTCAAAAACTGCCAGGCAATTGTTATCCGCATTGGCAATATATAATGTTTTTTCATCGGGACTTAAAGCAAGACCATTGGTGGTAGAACCTTTAGGCGCATCCGGATACAATGAAGAAGTCAGTGTTTCAATAACCTTTTTTGAAGAGACATCAATTATGGAAACTGAATTATCACTGGCATTGGCAACAAATAAATATTGTCCATTTTGAGTTAAACATATATCATTAGGATGGAATCCTACGCTTATTTCGGCTGTAAATTTGTTGGAAATTGTGTTGAAAACAGATATCTTCTCACAACCCCAGCAACTGATGTACAATTCCTTTTTATCCGGGGATAAAAGGCAGGTATACGCTTCTCCGTCCAGTTTATATTTACCTGTAATTTTTTTGGTAACCGTATTCAGGATGTAAAGTGAATTGTTATCTTTTGTTACCACATATAACCGGTTTTTTTTGTCGTCAATATCGATTCCGGCAGGTGAAATTTTGTTTGGCCATTTGTCACCTAATTTTAGAGAGTCATCTAATAAAAGCTTGTTATTCTTGATAGCATATTTTAATATCCAGTTATCATTACCTCCTGACGCATATAAATATTTTTCATCCGAGCTGAATTTCAAACCCAGCCAGCATTCTGTTACAACAATATTATCCAAAATGTTACCAGTTGCTACATCAATCAATTGTATGCTTTGGGTACTCTGCCCATTATTAGTCACTGCCATCAGTTTTTTTGATGAGCTCACTGCAATGTTCAGTGGCAGATCGCCCAATAAATATCCATGCCCTGCAGGCGAAAGGCTCCATCCGTTGGGCAGGGTAACTACGGAAGAAGAATTCGATTTCTCTTGTGCTGATGTAATATGGCAGAAAAGAAAAAAGAAACAGGATGCCAGAGCAATTTTTTTCATGATATGATTTGGAGTTTTACCGGTGAAATTACAAAGTTTAGGGATTGTGAACGCCATGTTTGTATTAAGAAAAAGGAAATTTTAAAATTTTTTCACCAGCTCATATAAAATTTTTGAAGGCAAGTTCATTTCTTACAACATGTATTTATCGATATTTTTTTATGTGTTGCTACACTATCTTTTAAAAATAACCCGGCTTTCCGGTTTTGCATTTGCAAATTTCTTTCACTATTATTTGCCTAAAAAAGTAGTCGAAAAATTGACAACTTCGTTACGGTGTCACGCATCTTAAATATTGTTGCATCTTAGTTTGCTTTTTGATGGTATCTTCCTACCTTTGCCGCCAAATTAAAACAAGACCCCACTTAATACTTATTTATGGCAAATACTGGAAAGATAACTCAGATAATCGGAGCCGTTGTGGATGTGCATTTTATTGATAACAGCAAGCTTCCCGAAATTTTTCATGCATTGGAAATTACAAAACCCAATGGTGATAAACTGATACTGGAAGTTCAACAGCATTTGGGGGAAGATAGTGTACGTTGTATTGCTATGGATGGTACGGAAGGCTTGCAACGGGGGATAGAAGCCATTGATCTTGGAACACCGATCCTCATGCCCATTGGTGATGAAATTAACGGGCGATTATTTAATGTAACGGGGGATGCAATTGACGGATTACCACAGGTGAGTAAAAAAAATGGTCGGCCCATACACAATAAACCGCCGTTATTTGAAAACCTCAGTACTACCTCTGAAATTTTATTTACAGGAATAAAAGTAATTGACCTTATTGAACCCTATGCCAAGGGTGGCAAGATTGGTTTGTTTGGAGGTGCTGGTGTTGGTAAAACAGTATTGATCCAGGAATTGATTAATAATATTGCCAAAGCGTATAGCGGTTTATCAGTATTTGCAGGAGTGGGCGAAAGAACCCGCGAAGGGAATGACCTGATGAGAGAAATGATTGAGGCGGGCATTATGAATTACGGCAAGAAATTTATCCATAGTATGGAAGAAGGTGGTTGGGATTTGGATGCGGTAAATATGGAAGATTTGAAAGAATCCAAAGCAACATTTGTTTTTGGTCAAATGAATGAACCACCCGGCGCAAGAGCAAGGGTGGCATTGAGCGGGTTAACGGTTGCAGAATATTTCAGGGATGGAGATGGTACCGGAAAAGGAAAGGACATTTTATTTTTCGTTGACAATATTTTTCGTTTTACACAAGCGGGTTCGGAAGTTTCCGCATTGCTCGGAAGAATGCCAAGCGCTGTAGGCTACCAGCCGACATTGGCTACTGAAATGGGACTGATGCAGGAAAGAATTACTTCTACTCGCAACGGTTCTATTACCTCAGTTCAGGCGGTGTACGTACCAGCGGATGATTTGACGGATCCTGCACCGGCAACTACTTTTGCGCACCTGGATGCCACTACGGTATTAAGCAGGAAGATTGCCGATCTTGGTATTTATCCTGCGGTGGATCCCCTGGATTCTACTTCACGCATCCTGACACCCGCTATCGTGGGCGATGAGCATTACGATTGTGCCAATAGGGTGAAATTAACATTGCAACGGTATAAAGAATTGCAGGATATTATTGCCATTCTCGGGTTGGATGAATTAAGTGATGAAGACCAGCTAACGGTAAAGCGTGCTCGCAGGGTGCAGCGTTTCCTGTCACAACCGTTTCATGTGGCCGAGCAATTTACCGGTTTAAAAGGCGTGCTTGTTCCTATAGAAGATACCATCCGCGGTTTTAATGCGATTATGGATGGCGAAGTAGATGAATATCCTGAAGCCGCATTTAACCTCGTGGGCAATCTCGAAGAAGCTATTGAAAAAGGTAAAAAAATGATGGAGGCGGCAAGCTCTTAATTGGTTAATTATGACTTTAGAAATTTTAACACCGGATAAAAAAGTTTTCAGCGGGGATGTTTATGGCGTGCAGCTCCCCGGGATAGATGGTATGTTTGAAGTGCTCGAAAAACATGCTCCTTTAGTGAGTGCGTTAAAGGCAGGCAAACTTAAGATTCTAAAGGATAAGAACACGAATGCGCTTTATACCATTCAAAGTGGGTTTGTTGAGGTTTTAAACAACACAACAACTGTACTGGTGGAAGGCGCCGCAGAAATCTGATAGAAAAAATACAAAGAACTTTTTGAGCCCCTGCATTTATTTATTGCCGGGTTTTTTATTTTGATCAGGTTCTTTTAAAATGCAGTAAACACAGTGCAGTAGCGGGAAGCAGTAATATTAAAAGAAGTGAAATTATATATCCTGTTACAAAAAAAATGAGCATTGTTAGAGCCAATACGTACAACGGGTATATAAAAAAGAGCAGGCCGGTCATGATAGAATCGTAATGATCCACCGCCTTATCTTTTATGATGAAATGTATAGTGTAATACAACGGGAAATGAAATATATACCCCAGCATGGCTGGTAGAAATAATAGCGATTTTTTTAAAAACGACTGGTCAAAATAAAAATATTTTTGCAACTTTTCATGATCATTTTTATCAATTTCAAAAACAAGATTTTTTAATTGTTGTTGCAGGTGTTTGTTAAATTCAATTACTGCTACCGAGGAAGACAAGTCGGCTCTTATGTCTTTTTTTGTGATGATGTTTCCGAAGTTAAGGTGCAGTATTTTTCCAAACTTTCTAAAACTGCTATAATTGATCCCCAGGGGTAAAATACTGAGTGGTATATTTTGTTGCCACGCGGTTAGGGCAAGCCTTGCGGTCCCTTTTTTAAGCGGCCTGAGGTGCCATTCATTAATACACTGCCCTTCACTAAAGATCAATACAATTTCCCCTTTTTTAAATAGATTTTGGCACGCTTCGAATGTGGAATAATTATGTTCAAGATTTTCGGCCCCTTCGCTTATCCTGTATACCGGGAGCATATTGAGTGTGGTAAGAATCTTTGTGATCTTCTTCCCGGCAAATGCGTCTCCCCGGGCTAATGAATGAACCGGGTGTCTGAAAAGAGTCGCCATAATAATGGCATCTAAGAATGAATTAGGATGGTTAGCCGCGATGATTAATGGCCCCCGCATATATAACATGCTTTTATCGTTTATTACAATTTTTTTGCAATAAAAGTGAAGGAACAGTCTTGCGGGGAGTAACAGGATTTTGTACAACATGAAGGTTGATGGTTAAAGGTTGATGGTTGAAGTCTTGAACAGTCAACCTTGAACATGGAACCCCGGATTTTAACAGACGTCAGTTCAGTTGCGGATCAATAGGGTAGTTTATCATCATTTCGTAATTGCCTCCAAGGTGCTTTAAAGCACTTTTCCAGATATCTTCCGGCTCGGTATCAAAAATTAATTTTCGTGTAGCTTTTACCGTCAACCAGCTTTCTTCCTGTAACTCATTATTAAGCTGCCCTTCGCTCCAGCCGCTATAGCCAATAAAAAAACGGATACGGTTATTGTTGATATCATTGTTTTTGAGATTGGCCAGTAAGCTTTCAAAATTACCTCCCCAAAAAACATCAGGTAACACTTCTTCGCCACCGCTTACCAGTTGAGGATATTGATGCAAAAAGTGCAAGGCATCTCTTTGCACCGGACCTCCCAGGTATACCGGGAAAGGAGTTACTTTCAGATCGGGTATAAGTTCTTCGAGTGATTTTGGAAATTTCTTATTTAAAACAAAACCAAAACTGCCTTCTTCTGTATGCTCGCATAAGAAAATGACCGTACGACTAAAATTCGGGTCTTTTAAAAACGGGTTTGCAATTAATAAAATACCCCTGGCAGGTGGAATCATAATTCTAAATTATATTTATTTGTTGATAAAATATTTTATCAATATCCTTTATTATTAAAAAAGTAAACGATAAGAGTTAGTTAAAATTTGTGAGATGCCCTTTTATGCTGCGTTTTAGCCGTTGCTAAGTTTAAATTTGTCTAAATGAAAAAAATTTTCCCCATTATTACTATTTTAATTTTTGTATCGTTACTGGGTATTATTTTTTTTCAGATTGTTTGGATAAAACAGGCGCGCCAGGACAAGGAACAGCAGTTTGAAAATAACATGAAAATGGTAATTGTAACGGCCGCAACTGACCTCGCTGCAGAGAGGGGTAATCTCTCACCTTTTGATAACCGGAAAACCTCAGAACTTCTTTTCCCCTTGAATGCTTTTCCATCTACCATTGTCCACAGGTTTACACGCGAGGAGATAAGAGCGAGGATTAAAAAGGCATTTGAAAAAAATAAAATTAAAGATGTTGATTTTGAATTTGCCATTACCACTACTTCCATGATAGGAGATGATCTTCAATCCAAAAGATATATGGAAGCTTCCATGGATACCATTCATAACCTTTCCCTGGTTTTTCCCATACAGGCTTCCGACGGTAGTTTCGCAGCCGGTCTTGCCCCCGAGGAATTATTGGTGATCGTAGTACCTCATGTGAACAATATAATCTGGAAACAGATGTACTGGATGGTGGGCGGAGGCGTGCTTTTCACAGTAATCATTTTCACAGCATTCTTCATCACGCTACGAGCCTTGTTCAATCAAAAAAAATTAAGCGAAATAAAATCTGATTTTATTAATAATATGACGCATGAATTTAAAACACCGCTCGCTACTATTTCACTTGCTGTGGATGCTTTAAAAAATGAGAAGGTTATTAATGACAGAACAAAAATGGATTATTTTTCCGGGATTATAAAAGATGAAAATAAGAGAATGAACAAGCAGGTGGAAACCATACTTCAGGCAGCTTTACTGGATAAACAGGAAATTCAGCTTAATGAAAAACCGGTGCACGCTCATGAGTTGATACGTGCCGCGGTAAATAATATTAACCTTCCGCTTGCAGAAAAAAACGGCAAACTGGAAGTTTGCCTTAATGCAAACAATGATTTAATAATGGCAGATGAGGTGCACTTTACTAATATTATCAATAACCTGCTGGATAATGCTGTAAAATACTCTAAGGAAAATTTAATAATAAAATTATCTACGCAAGACTTTAATAACCAGTTGCGTATTAAAATAGAAGACAACGGAATTGGGATGAATAAAGAAACGCTTCACCGTATTTTTGAAAAATTTTACCGGGCGCACACAGGAAATATTCACAATGTAAAGGGTTTTGGCCTTGGCCTTAGCTATGTAAAAACCATTGTAGATGCACACAAAGGGAAATTGAAAGCCGACAGTACTTTGGGGAAGGGGAGTTGTTTTACTATGGATTTTGTTGTCTTAAAACAAGCCACCTCTTAAGTACCTTTTACTGGTATCCTTTATCAATAAAATCTTTTTCTATACTTATACATTCTGAACACTGACGTGTTTTTTTAACAGGCACATCATTTCACGGGAATAATCGTTACCCTATCGTCTCAATTTTTTTCAATATTTTTTGCACACTCTATTCACAGGTTTTGCACATTCTGATCGATGAGAAATCGTGTCAAACCTTTGTGCACACCAGTTAATAGCAGCGTGTATAAAAAAGTTTTCGCCAAAAATGCCGCGCTAGTGGGAAAAAGTGTTATTTTGTGGAGATATCTATTTAAATAAATATAATTGATTCATAATGACCGGCTTTATAGGTGAGTACGAAGCTACATTAGATGCCAAGGGTCGCTTTTTATTACCGGCTGGTTTTAAAAAGCAATTGCCTGATAGCGGAGCGGAACCCTTTGTATTGAACAGGGGGTTTGAGAAATGCCTGAGCTTATACACATCGAAAAGCTGGAACCCGATTTTTTCTGATTTAAGCAACCTGAATGATTTTGATCCAAAAGTAAGACAATTCAAAAGGTATTTTTTGAATGGGGCAACCCAGGTAGAACTGGACAGCGCGGGGCGTCTTTTACTACCTAAAAACCTGATGGAATACGCAGGGCTGGAAAAGGATATTGTACTGGTTTCGGCGATTCACAAAATTGAAATTTGGGATAAAATAAAATATCAAGAGTTCTTTGAAACTTTTTCACCAGAGTCATTTAGTGATTTGGCAAAAGAAGTAATGGCGGGCGACAAAATTATAAAATCATAACGATGCAAAAGGGCATATACCATGTGCCGGTTATGTTGCAGGAAGTGATTAGTGGTTTGCAAATTGATCCCTCGGGAATTTATGTTGATTGCACTTTTGGAGGCGGTGGTCACAGCGGTGGAATTCTTAAGCAATTAAACAGCAAGGGAAAATTGATCGCTTTTGACCAGGATACGGATGCCATTAAAAACCTGGTTCCTGATGACAGGATAATTTTTATTCCGCACAACTTCCGGCATCTCCGGCGATTTCTGCGCTTTCATAATATTTCTACAGTAAATGGTATCCTCGCTGACCTGGGTGTTTCGAGTCACCAGTTGAATAAAGCGGAAAGGGGATTTTCTACACGCTTCAATGCACCGATGGATATGAGAATGAGCCGGGGAGACAAGTTGGATGCGGCCAATGTGGTTAAAGACTATCCCGAAGAAAAATTGCATAAGATCTTTGAAAAATATGGAGAAGTGACGAACGCAAAGACCCTGGCAAAGATGATAGTACAATTGCGAAAGTCACAATCGCTGAATACGATAAGCGAGTTTAGAAATGCACTCTATCCTGTAGTAAAAGGAAATCCTGAAAAATATTTTGCCCAGGTATTCCAGGCATTGAGGATAGAAGTAAATGATGAATTAGGTGCATTGAAAGAAATGTTGCAGCAGGTGCCGGATGTATTGGCGGCAGGAGGTAGAATAGCAGTTATTACGTTCCATTCTCTCGAAGACAGGATGGTAAAAAACTTTTTTAAGAATGGAAATTTCGATGAAGAACAGGAAAACGATTTGTACGGCACCTTGCAAAAAAATGATTTGAAAATCATAACTAAAAAACCGATGATTCCTTCACAGGAAGAATTAAAGAATAACCCGAGGTCAAGAAGTTCAAAATTGCGGATTGCTGAAAAGAAAGTTTCGGAAAATTAATCCTGAAAATAAACAAGCAGATAAACCCTTGCAATGGCCGAAGAACAAAATATAAATAAAGAAAATAAAAGGAAATCTTTCCTGAAAAAAAACAGGAAGAGATTACTATATAACACGTGGTTGGTAAAGAACGTTCCTTTTTATCTTTTTGTAGCGGCGCTGGCTGTCATTTACATAGCGAACGGGCACTACGCTGATAAAACGATCAGGCAAATAAATGTTACTGCCAAACACCTGAAAGAGATGGAGTATGAGTTTAAAACTATCAAGCGGGACGTAATATTCAGAAGTAAAGAAAGCGAACTGGCAAGAGCCGTAGCGCCGTTAGGGTTAAAAGAATTATTAGTACCACCTGTAAGGCTTACAGATAGCACAGGTAACAATCAATAGAATACAAAAGATAAAATAAAAATAGTTGGATGTAAAAAAGGACATATTGTGGCGCGTGTATCTCTGCTTTCTGGGCATTATTGTGCTGGGAGCTGTTGTACTCGGCCGTGCAATATACATCCAAAGGGTACAGGGTGCATACTGGAAAAAGATGAGCAACATGCAGCATTTAAAATACATGGATGTGAATGCGGAACGAGGTACCATCTACAGCGAAGATGGAAATATGCTCAGTACATCCATCCCGGTTTTTGATGTGTACATTGACTTTGGCGCGGATGGCCTGCGGGAGAAAAACGGCAAAAGATTTTATGACAACCTCGACTCTCTCAGCATCTCTTTATCAAAATTATTTAAAGATGCATCTGTAGCGTCTTACCGGAAATTGTTGGTGACGGGTTATAAAAACCTGGAGAGATATTATCCGTTAAAAAAGAAAATTTCATTTGAAGAATATCTTACCCTGAGAAATTTTCCATTAGTGAAACAGGGCCGGAATAAAAGCGGATTTATAATAGACGTTAGAGATAACCGGGTAAACCCTTATGTATTGCTTGCCAATAGAACCATTGGCCTTTCGCGTGGAGACACTAGTAGAAATGTGGGGCTTGAAAGATCTTATGACAGTGTCTTAAAGGGGCAGACAGGAAGCAGGCTTATGCGATACATGGCTGGTGCGTATGTGCCGGTAGATGGCGCGGAAATAGAACCTGAAAACGGGAAAGACATTATCACCACCATTGATACATACATGCAGGATGTAGCAGAAAATGCACTCATGAAAATGATGGTTAAAAACAATTCACTACATGGCACCTGTATTGTGATGGAGACAAAAACCGGTAAAATAAAAGCGATCGCCAATCTCGGTAGAAGACCTGATCGAACTTATATTGAAGATTATAATTATGGACTGGGCAGAAGGACAGAACCCGGTTCTGTTTTTAAATTAGCAACTTTAATCGCTCTTCTTGAAGACAAATATGTGGATACAGGCAGTATTGTTGACTGCGAAGGAGGCCAAAAATTATTTTATGGACTTCGTATTACTGATTCTCATTTAGGAATTCACGATTTAACCGTTAAAGAAGCTTTTGCACGTTCATCCAATGTAGCATTTGCAAAGATGGCGGACGAATACTATCATAGCCAGCCTAAAAAATTTTATGATCACCTGCACGCTCTTCGCCTTGATGTGCCTACAGGTATTGATATAGTAGGCGCTGCCAGGCCCTATATAAAAAAACCGGGAAACAAATACTGGACGAAAACTACTTTACCATTTATGGCTCATGGCTATGAAGAACTGCTAACGCCTCTTCAATTGCTGATGCTCTATAACGCGGTAGCTAATAACGGAAAGATGATGCAGCCATACCTCGTTAATTCTATAAATGAAATGGGGATTGAAATCAAATCATTCAAGCCCCATGTGCTCGTGGATAAAATATGCAGTGATGAAACATTAGGGAAATTGAAAGCTTGCCTGCTGGCAGTAGTTGAGAATGAACACGGCACGGGGCACGCACTTGAAAATAGCGTATATCGTTTTGCCGGTAAAACCGGTACGGCAGTAACGGCTATGGATAATCGCGGTTATAATAAAGGTTCCAAAATTTACCAGTCTGCATTTATGGGATATTTTCCTGCGGATGATCCGCAATATTGCATTGCAGTAATAATACAAAATGGCAGTGAATCCATGCTGGCTTATGGTGGCGTGGTTTCTGGGCCGGTATTTAAAGAAGTTGCTGATAAGATATATGCGGTAAAAATTGGAAACGAAACCTTAAACAAATTGCAGCAGGGTGTAGATAGTGGCGCCTATAAATTCTATGGGTTAAAAACTGATCTTAACCAGATTCTGCAGGTGTTTGGTTATTCGTCGTCAGATTCTGCGGGTGCCGGTTCATGGAGGTCATCAATTTTATATAACGGGCATGCTGAATTGAATGCAGCATATAATATAGTGCCCCCGGTAAATAAGGTACCGGATGTTACCGGCCTGGGTTTAAAAGACGCTATCTATTTGCTCGAGAATGCCGGGTTAAAAGTGGCGGCCAGGGGAAAAGGAAAAGTTATTTATCAATCGATAGCTCAAAACTCAGATTTTCATAAAGGACAATCAATAAATCTACAATTGAATTAATGGCATTGTTGCAACAAATATTGTACAAGGTGAATATTACTTCGGTGGTTGGAACACCTGTTACTGAAATAGTCGATTTACAAATGGACTCACGAAAAGTGAAGCCGGGTGGTTGTTTCATTGCTGTAAAAGGAACTTTAACAGATGGCCATGACTATATTGAAACCGCAATTGATAATGGTGCTACCGCTATCATCTGCGAAGTACTGCCTGGTAAGCTTCACGAGACGGTACAATATATTGTGGTTGAAAACAGCGCGATGGCCGCAGGTATCATGGCACATAATTTTTACGGGCAATTAACGGAAAAAATTAAACTTATCGGGATAACAGGCACTAACGGAAAAACTACCATAGCAACATTGTTGTTTAAATTATTTTCTGTACTGGAGTATAAATGTGGTCTTATAAGTACGGTGCAAAACCAAATTGGTGAAAAAATATTTCCTTCCACGCATACCACGCCTGATCCAATTAGTCTTAACAAGCTTATTGCGGAAATGGTTGCCAGCGGGTGCTCCCACATTTTTATGGAAGTGAGTTCACATGCTATAGCCCAGCATCGTATTGCCGGTTTGTTGTTCGCGGGAGGCATATTCAGCAATATCACACATGATCACCTTGATTATCATAAAACGTTTGACGAATATATAAGAGTAAAGAAACAATTCTTTGATTCATTGCCATCCGCATCATTTGCCCTGAGCAATGCTGATGATAAACGTGGATCAGTAATGTTGCAGAACACTAAAGCTAAAAAGTACCTGTATAGCCTCAAAACGATGGCGGATTTTAAAGGAAAAATTATTGAAAATTCTTTATCCGGCCTGGTATTGTTGATAAATGATATAGAAGTGCATTGCAGGCTGATAGGAACTTTTAATGCTTACAACCTTTTGGCAGTATATGGCGCTGCGGTTTGTCTCGGGGAAGACAAGCAAATTGTTTTGCAGGTACTTAGCAGCCTTACGGGTGCAGAGGGGAGATTCGATTACGTGATTTCCCCCAATGAAAAAATAATCGGGATCGTTGATTATGCTCATACGCCTGATGCTCTGCTCAACGTACTGGCGACAATAAAAAATTTGAAAGAAGGACAGGAAAAAATTATTACCGTAGTTGGCTGCGGTGGCAATCGTGATAAAACAAAACGTCCGGTAATGGCTGAAGTAGCCTGTGAGTACAGCGATAAAATAATTTTCACTTCCGACAATCCTCGAAATGAAGATCCGGCGGAAATAATAAAGGAAATGGAGG
Source organism: Ginsengibacter sp. (assembly GCA_039933035.1). Classification (GTDB taxonomy): domain Bacteria; phylum Bacteroidota; class Bacteroidia; order Chitinophagales; family Chitinophagaceae; genus Ginsengibacter. The sequence goes on from JBDTOV010000067.1 coordinate 23,381, forward strand.
CAGGGGTGCCCATTATTGCCAGGAAAAAATGCATTTCAATAATGGATAGAAAGGAAGCCATCAAAACAGCGGTTGCCCTGGCACAACAGCAGGATATCGTTTTGGTAGCAGGCAAAGGGCACGAAAAGTACCAGGAGATAAATGGTGTGAAATATGATTTTGATGATAAAAAGATCCTGGCTGAAATGTTGGAACTGATGGAAAAGTAAATTGGAAACAAAGTAGAAAAACAATACATGCTTTATCAACTTTTTGAATGGTTTACTAAAAACGGGATAAAATTTCCGGGTAGCGGGCTATTCCATTTTATCACATTCAGGGTGCTGATAGCAGTGCTTTTATCACTTTTTATAACAACAGTTTATGGTAAACGCCTGATCAATATTTTAAAGAGAAAACAAATTGGTGAGTCAGTCAGGGAACTGGGTTTAGCAGGGGAAAAGATGAAATCCGGTACGCCAACAATGGGAGGCATTATCATTTTGATCGGGATATTAATTCCAACATTGTTGTTAGCTAATCTTGATAAAGTGTATGTGAGGCTTATGTTATTGTGTACGGTGTGGTTGGGTATTATTGGATTTATAGATGACTATTTAAAAATAAAAGCAAGACGCATCGCAAAGGCAAAAGGGGAGGCTTATAAAAAAAATGATGCCGATGGACTGGCAGCAAAATTCAAAATATTCGGACAAGTAATGCTTGGGATAATTATTGGTTCTACCTTATATTTTAATCAAAGCGTAGTTGTAAAACGGGAAATTATAACGGATAATAATGGTATCCAGGGAAACCTGCAAAGGGGAGAACATAGACTGGGGAAAAATGAAGACACGGTGACTATAGACGGGAAAACGCACCGGTTTGTGACCGTTAAAACACCGATAACAACAATACCTTTTGTAAAAACGCACGAGTTTAATTATGCAAAATTATTGCCTGAAAGCTGGGAAAATTACACATACATATTGTATATACTCGTTGTAATTTTTATTGTGACGGCAGTATCTAACGGAGCCAATCTTACTGATGGGCTCGATGGACTAGCGACGGGCGTAAGTGCCATTATCGGGTTGGGTTTGGGAGTTTTTGTTTTTGTAAGCGGTGATGTGCGCATTGCGGAATACCTGAATATAATGTACATACCCAACCTGAGCGAATTGTCAATTTTTGTTGCCGCATTTGTTGGCGCATGTGTTGGTTTTCTCTGGTACAATGCTTACCCGGCTCAGGTTTTTATGGGTGATACGGGAAGCCTGGCATTAGGTGGAATCATTGCATCACTGGCAATCATTGTTCGAAAAGAATTGTTGATACCTATTTTTTGTTTTGTGTTTTTGATTGAACTTTTAAGTGTTATGATACAGGTTAGCTATTTCAAATACACAAAAAATAAATATGGCGAAGGAAAGAGAATTTTTTTAATGAGCCCGTTGCACCACCATTATCAGAAACTGGGATACCACGAAAGCAAGATAGCAGTTCGCTTTTGGGTGGTTACCATTTTATCGGTAGTGTTTGCGGTAGTAACATTAAAATTGAGATGATAAATATGTGTGTTTTTATGATTTGGTAATTTGTCTTTATGAAAGGTTTTTGTAAAAATAATTAAGCACACCAATTCCCATGATGACAGTTCTTCTGACCTGTTAAATTCATACTGTTGAAAAACCAATTTTTTAATTGTTAACCAGTTAAAAACACAATGAAAAAAAGAATGGTAATACTGGGTGCGGGTGAAAGTGGCGTGGGCGCAGCTTTGCTGGCACAGCAGAAGGGCTATGATGTTTTTGTGAGTGATGCTTCTTCAATAAATATGGTTTTCAAAAATGAACTCGTGGCAAGCGGAATTGATTTTGAAGAAGCAATGCACACAAGAGAAAATATAATGAATGCCACGCTAATAGTGAAAAGCCCTGGTATACCTGAGAAAAACGAGCTGGTTCGGGAATTGAGAGAAACGGGAATTGAAATAATAAGCGAAATAGAATTGGCTTACCGGTACAAAGGAGACAGTAAAATTATTGC
>JBDTOV010000068.1:0-24550 GCA_039933035.1 Ginsengibacter sp.
AAAGCGGGGGCGCTATAAAAATAAAATTCCATCGCACGAAAGTATACATCCCCAATTCACGGATTTTAGCAGCGACTTTACTCATCACAACCATTTCTTCGGGCTTCGCGTTATATGGAGCCATGGGCTCTTTTGTCGTTCGGTTCTTTACTAATTCGATACAGCCTAACAAACCGGTGTTTCGCCAGTTACCAATGCTCGGATGATTGGTTGCTATTTCCGCAACTTTTTCATCAATATATTTTCCCATCGCCACCGCATTTTCTACTAACTTATCATCTTCATAAATTTTCAAAACTTCCAAAGCAGCAGCACAACAAACCGGGTGCGCTGAATAAGTAAGTCCTATGGAAAGATAGGCGTCATCAAACTTTGAAACAATTGTATCGGATACCATCAAACAACCAAAGGGCAGATAACCGCAGGTAAGACCCTTGGCCATAGCAATCATATCCGGAACGATATTATGATTTTGAAAACCAAACCATTTGCCGGTGCGTCCAAAACCACTCATCACTTCATCCATAATTAAAAGGATGCCGCTTCTATTGCATATCTCCCTAACCTTTTCTAAATAGCCTTTTGGATATTGCATACACCCGGACGAACCCGATTCGCCTTCCAATAAAATGGCTGCAATATTGTTCGGACCTTCGTAGGCAATTATACGCTCTAATTGCGCGATGCTTTCTTTTAATAAATTTTCTTCGCCATATTCCCAGCGATACAAATAAGGAAGATCGAAATGAACAAAATTGGTTGCCTGTTGAGAATCTACGGCCAGTTTACGTGGATCGCCGCTTGCAGTCATTGCCGCATTGGTAGAACCATGATAAGATTTATAGCGGCATAAAATTTTATGCCTGCCCGTATAAAGTCTTGCCAGCTTAATGGCATTTTCAATAGAATCCGCACCACCCAAAGTAAAGAATGCCTTGTTCAGATCACCGGGACAAATTTCCGCCAGCTTCTTTCCGAGTTCGCCGCGCGGTTTTGTAACACAGGATGGCGTGACATAACTCACCTGCTGCATCTGCTTCATAACAGCATCGGTTACACGCTGGTCGCCATGCCCGATATTTACATTCATCAGCCCCGATGAAAAATCAATATAACGCTTCCCATCATAATCATACAAGTAAACGCCTGCGGCACGCTCCACTGCAATTGGGTTCGTTCCTTTTTGTTTACTCCAGGAGAATATGGTATGCTCCTGGTTGTTTTTGATTATTTCAGATGTTGGGGATTTTAAAGGAATTACCTTTTCAAGTGTGCTCATACCATATCTCTTTTATTGAATAATTGTTTTAAAGAAATTTATTTACCGGATTTAAAACCAATTTTTTTTCTGTTAATCCATTCCTTTTCTTTCAATTCTTTTTCAACTTTATCATCCATTAAATTTTCTAAAGCGGTGTAGATTGCATCGAGTTGAACATCATGTTCACCTATATGTTGCCCCAATTCTTCAATTTTTTTTGATAGTGTTTCATAATTAAATATATATTTCCGCACAGCGACAAAAGCACGCATGATAGCAATGTTCATGGCAATCGCTTTGCCTGAATTAATAATGCCGCTTAACATGGCTAACCCCTGTTCTGTAAAAGCGAAAGGCTTATACTTTGAATGTTCACCTCTTTTTAAGGTGCCAAATTGGCTTCTTAAAGAACTATATTCCTCCGGGGTTAATTCAAATAAAAAATCCTCAGGGAACCGATCTATATTTCGACGCACCTGTCTTTTCAAATAATTTGTTTCCACTTCATACAACGCCGATAAATCAAAATCCAGCATTACTTTTTGTTCACGAATAACATAAATCTTTTTTATGATTTTCTCATCAGCTTTTATACCCTGAATATCTTTCTTTTGCTTAGCCATAATAATTTTCAAATAGTCATAAATTATTACCTCAACTCATCCAATTCACCCCGGCTTCCGCATTCCACTTCACCGTTGACTTTTTCAACTTCGTCCAAAACTCAATCGAACTTTTGCCCGTAATATCTCCTACACCAAATTTACTTTCATTCCATCCCCCAAATGAAAATGGCTCTCTCGGAACGGGAACACCAATGTTTACTCCAATCATTCCGGCACTTGCTTTATCAATAATGTAACGCGCCATTCCCCCGTTTTGGGTAAATACACTTGCTGCATTTCCATACGGATTGGCATTTTCAATAGCCAATGCTTCATCAACAGTATTCGCCCTCATGATACTGATAACAGGGCCAAAAATTTCTTCGCTAGCAACGGACATATCCGGCCGCACGTGATCAATAACAGTTGGTCCAACATACGTTCCATTTTCTTTTCCTTCCACACGCGTATTTCTTCCATCCACTAAAATGGTTGCACCTTGTTCTTCCGCTTCAGTTATATATTTTTCAATTCTTTCCTTCGATTGCTTATTAATAACAGCGCCGAGGTTTTTGCCGGGAAAAACCTTTCTTGCTTCATCACAAATTTTATCAATGATATCATCAACATCACCCACCCCTATCATCGCACTTGCTGCCATACAACGTTGACCGGCACAGCCACTCATGCTTGCCACTACGTTTTGCGCAGTCATACCAGCAACAGCATCCGGCAAAACCACGAGATGATTTTTTGCACCGCCCAGGGCAAGGCATCTTTTATAATTATAGGTAGCCCGCCGGTAAACAATTTTAGCGACTTTTGTGGATCCGACAAAAGAAACCGCTTCAATATCCGGGTGATCACAAATGGCTTCTACGATTTCTACATCGCCATTTACGATATTAAAAACACCATCGGGCAGCCCTGCTTCTTTCAACAATTCGGCTAATTTCCCTGCACTTAAAGGCACTTTTTCCGAAGGCTTTAGAATCATGCAATTTCCCAAAACGATTGCATTTGGAATGGTCCAGTTAGGAACCATACTGGGAAAATTAAAAGGCACGACAGACGCAACAACTCCAAGCGGCACATGCTCGACACGGCATTCAACACCACGGCTAACTTCTAATACTTCGCCCCCAATTAACTGTGGCATGGAACAGGCAAACTCGGTAAGTTCAATACTCTTTTCAATTTCCGCAATGGATTCGCTGATGGTCTTACCATTTTCTTCTGAACATAATTCCGCAAGGGACTGAATGTTCTGTTCGAGTAAATTTCGGTACCGGAAAAAAACCTGCACTCTTTCCTTAATAGGCGTTTTGCTCCAGGTAATAAAGGCCCTTTTACCAGCGGCTACCGCTGCATTGAGATCTTTCACAGACGATAAGCAAACCTTTGACAATACATTCCCGTCTATCGGAGAAATTACCTCCAGGAAATTTTGTGGATTTGATTCTGAGAAAGCACCGTCAATAAAATTTCTAACTGGTTCGTATTTCATAGTTCAATATTTTTTATGAGAATGTCGGGGAAAAGTAATAAAGAAAACACTTATTTCCGAATTGATATTATTGTATTGTAAATTTATGCTTTACTAAAGTGCCCTCTCATTTTTATTTTAATATATGCAAACCCGGAACCTGGTAATTGTGCTATTTTTTTTTGCAAAATTTCATTCCTTTGAGGGATGCTCTGCCAATAAAAATATTATTAACCTTCCGTGCAAAGAATATGATCTTAACAATCCTTACATTTTGAGATTAGGCGATGCGCTTTCCGAAATTTCCGGCATTAGTTTTTATACAAAAGATAGCAGCGTATTTGCCATAAATGATGAAAGTGGTTACTTATACAAAATTCATTTTAATAAAAAATTTTTAGTAGAAAACTGGAAGTTTGATAAACAGCACGATTTTGAAGATGTGCTCCTGCACGATAGTTCCTTTTACATTTTGGAAAGTAATGGAAACATTGAAACCCTGAATTTTTCGGTTAATGGAGATACCATTTTTAACCGAAAAAGTGTATTCCCTTCGCAGGATAAAAGCAGGAATGAATTTGAATCCCTCTATTATAATGAGGAAAATAATGGGCTGGTTATCGTATGTAAGGATTGCGAAAATGATAAAAAAAATGCCGTCTCTGCCTGGGATTTCGACCCGGCTGCGGATACCTATACGCCTTCAGGATTTTCAATTAATGTAAAGCCAGTAGCAAAAATAACAGGTGAAGATAAATTGAAATTAAAACCTTCCGCTACCGCTGTCAATCCCATTACAAAAGATATCTGGATCCTCTCTTCGGACAATCAATTGCTGGTAGTAACTGACAGGGAAGGCAATACCAGGGAAGTATATACCTTAAATCCCGTAATTTTTAACCAACCGGAAGGAATCACCTTTACACCGTGGGGCGATTTACTAATTTCCAACGAAGCGGGAGACAAATATGGTACAGCAACGCTGCTCATTTTTAAGCCAAAAATAAAAGGCTGATGCATACAAAAATTGCCCGTATCTATTTTCTTATTCTATCCGTTGTAGCCTGTGGTACTTGCCAGGGGCAAGCAGACTCCATCCAGGCCAGGATTATACTTATTGGAGACGCGGGAGAATTAAATTATGGCCGGGCACCTGTGGTAGATGCAGCACGCGATCTTATTCCTTTGGATAGTAAAACAACTGTTTTATATCTTGGTGATAATATCTACAATTCCGGTTTGCCTGATGATATGGTGCCGGGTTATGCAGCGGCAAAAGCGGTATTAGATTCTCAAATAAATATAGCAAAAGGAACTAAAGCAAAAATTGTTTTTATACCTGGAAATCACGATTGGAATAATGAAGCGCATGACGGAACTGAGATTGTGAAAAGGCAGGAGACGTACATAAACTCAATGGGGGGAAACGTAAAATTTATACCATCAGATGGCTGCCCCGGCCCGGTAGAATATCCCATAAATGATAATATTGTAATGGTTATTTACGACAGCCAGTGGTTTATCAGATCACAAAGTGAGCGACCCGGAATTGAATCGGATTGTGCCTACAAAACCCCTGAAGAATTTTACAGTGAATTAGAAGATATGCTGAACAGAAATTCAAAGAAACTGATTATCCTGGCTGGCCATCACACCTTGAAAAGTTATGGCATACATGGCGGCTATTTCCCACTGAAGCAACACATTTTTCCATTTACCGATATGAATCCAAAATTGTGGATCCCGTTGCCGGTTATAGGATCCATCTATCCAATCGCACGCGGTGTTTTCGGCACCCCGGAAGATTTACATTACCCTGCATATGCAAATATGATTGATAATATAGAAACGATTGCGCATAAATTTGCTAACGTGATTTTTGTTGGAGGCCATGAACACACGCTTCAGTTGATAAAAGACAGCAGTTATTATTATATAGTAAGTGGCGCAGGCTCCAAAAGTACCCGCGTAAGTAAAAATAAAAAATCGCTGTTTTCCCATCAGTCATTTGGATTTGCCACGCTGGAAATATCAAAAAAGAAAAACGTACATGTAGACTTCTATTCTGTTTATAAAGATTCTGTCAGTCATAGCTACTCGCAAAATCTTTTTAATTTTTCTTCTAAAGAAAATCCCGTTGAAGTTTCCCCAGGAATTCCTGAAGCGGTTCCCGTGGCTGGTTTTAAAAATGGCGTAACCGTTGCCGTAAACGAGAAATACCAGCAGGTAGGTGCCTTGCATAAATTTATATCTGGTAAAAATTACAGGAAAGAATGGGGTACACCCGTTCATTTAAAAATCTTTAATCTTAACCAGCAAAATGGTGGTTTCAAAATTATAAGCCTGGGTGGGGGCAAGCAAACAGCATCGCTTCGGCTTGAAGATAACCATAAACATGAATGGATTTTGCGCACGGTAGATAAAACCCCGGCAGGTTCGGTTCCCGAAGTATTGAAACCATTCATTGCCGAAAAAATAATGAAGGATATGATATCGGCAGAACATCCATACGGGGCGCTGGTAGTGCCGCCACTTGCCGATGCAGCCGAGGTGGCTCATGCTGAACCGCAATACTTTTTTGTTCCTGATGATCCGGCACTCGGATACTACAGGAATATGTTTGCCAATAAAATATGCTTACTGGAAATGCGTGACCCAACCGCAGAGGAAAGTGAAACACACAGTACAGCCAAAGTAATTGACAAATTGATAAACGATAGCAAAAACCATATTGACCAGGAAGCAGTATTACGGGCACGGCTACTCGATATGATGATCGGTGACTGGGACCGTCATTTTGATCAGTGGAGATTCGGAACAAGTGACACCGGTGCAGGGAAATTATATTACCCGATTCCAAGAGACAGGGACCAGGCCTTTTTTTACTCAGACGGCCTTTTTATCAAAAGCCTGAGCATTGCGGCCTTACCTTACCTGCAGGGATTTAGAAAGCGATTTCCCGATATTAAATGGTTTAACTGGGAAGAAAGAAATTTTGACAGGTTATTCATGAATAACCTTGATAAGAACGCCTGGAAAAGGATTATAGCAAAATTCCAGGCAAGTGAAACGGATGCCGTTATCCGGGATGCTGTACAGGAACTTCCACCGGAAATATATAAACTGGGAGCAAAAAAAATGGAAGCTAAATTAAAGAGCCGGAGAAACCTGCTTTTAAAAAACGGGCTAAAATATTATCGCTTTCTTTCCAAAGAAGTAAACGTAGTCGGCAGCAATAAGAATGAATATTTTAAAGTCTTTAATTCGGGAGACAGCCTGGAAATAACGGTGTACAAGCGAAAGCAAAATACCGATTCATCCGGTGTTATGTTCAACAGGGTCTTTAATGCCCGGTCTACAAAATTCATTAACCTTTACGGGCTAAATGGTGCTGATATTTTTGAAGTAGATTCTACCGCAAATTCCAAAATAAAACTGCGAATCATTGGTGGAAAAGGAAGAGACACTTTCAGCATACATGGTAAGGTGCGTAATATAATTTATGATTACGCTCCCGATTCCAATTATATAGAACATAGCCAGGGAACCAACAATAAAATATCTGCTGACCCGGGTGTGAACCGCTACGATATTACGGGGTTCAATTACAATTCTTACAGGCTACCATTACTTAGCCTGGCATATAATGAAGAAGATCAGTTTCTTGCAGGACTGGGGTATTCTTTAAAAACATATGGTTTTAGAAAAGACCCCTATTCCACTTATCAAAGACTTACCTCATTATTTAGTTTTAATACCGGTAAATTCCAGGTACATTATGCTGGAGAATTTAATGAAGTAATTGGCAAATATGACATTGTAGCCAATGGGGAGGTTTATAACTCCGTACTGAGTAATTATTTCGGTTCAGGAAATGAAACAAAAAAAGATAATAGCAAAGGATATAATTTTTACAATGTTCGTTATAGTTATTTATCGGGAGACCTGATGTTGCGCAAACGCTTTCACAAATTAGTAGAATTCAATTTCGGCTCAAGCTACTATCAATACTGGAGCCATGCCTATGATAATAAAGGAAAGATATTTTCCCAGCCTGCAACGGCCGGACTTGATTCCGCCGATATTTTTTCTGAAAAATCCTATGTGGGTGGTAAGGCGTCCATTGTTATACATAATATAAACAGCGCCCTGTTGCCGACACGAGGCGTGTACTGGAATACTGAATTCACTTCATTATTTGGTATCAATAAAAACAGCCGGCAGCTTACGAAGATCACGTCGGACATGACGGTGTATGCAAGCTTCAGGGATCCCACAAGATTTGTAACTGTATTGCGTTTTGGGGCAGGTCATATCTTCAGTGAAAATTATGAATATTTCCAGGCATATACCCTGGGTGATAATAATTACCTGAGAGGGTTCAGGAAAAGCAGGTTTTCAGGTAAATCCATATTATACCAATCTACAGAATTCAGATATAAATTATTTGATTCGAAATCATATATTGTGCCTGGTGCCGTTGGTGTGATCGGTTTTAACGATATTGGCAGGGTATATGCAAAAAATGAAACATCCCGCAAGTGGCATGATTCTTTTGGTGGTGGTTTTTATTATTCACCCTATAACTTTGCTATTGTTTCTGCAACGATTGCATTCTCCAATGAAGGCAATTTGTATAATTTTTCTATAGGCACAAAATTCAACATAACATTCTAATTATGGACAACAATAAATTGTTTAAAAAAATTGACGAATATGTAACCGGGCTTTTTGAACAAATGCATGCGCCAGCCCTGGTATTTCATAACCTCCAACATACCCAGGGAGTGGTAAAGCGCACACAGGAGATAGCAGGACATTATAAAGTTTCAGAAAATGAAATGCTCATTCTTATTGCGGCTGCATGGTTTCACGATACAGGACACCTTTTTACAACTCCTGAAAAACATGAAGAAATGAGTTGTGACATCATGAGAAAATTTATGAAGGATCATCTTGAAGAGGAAAAAACTATCCAGTCGATTGAAGCCTGCATTATGGCAACCAAATTGCCAAGAAATCCTAAAAATTTATTGGAAGAAATAATTTGCGATGCGGATACCTATCACCTCGGAACAAAAGATTTTAAAGAAACCAACAAGAAGGCCATGGAGGAATGCAGGCTTAGGCATGGAGAAATTGATATGGTCAAATTTAATGAAGCGACCATCAGGATGCTGCAGACCCACCAGTTTTACACAAGCTATTGCAAAGAGTTGCTCGAAAAAAGAAAACAGAAAAACCTGGCAAAATTGCAAAAGAAAACTATTATAACAGAACAAGCTCAGCAACCGGAAGTAGGCACATTAGCCGGACTGGAAAAAGATAAAAGCGGACTTATGAGCAAAGGCATACAAACCATGCTTCGTCTTACTTCAGAAAATCATCTAAAGCTTAGTGACATGGCTGATCATAAAGCCAACATACTGATTTCTGTCAATTCCATTATCATATCTGTAATATTGAGCGTACTGCTGCGTAAGCTCCAGGAAGAAACCTATTTAATTATTCCGACTGTTATTTTTTTAATGGTTGCGGTTACCACAATTGTTATATCCATCCTGGCTACGAGGCCAAAAATGAGTGGCGGGGAATTTACCCCGGAAGATATAAAACTGAAAAAAACCAACCTTCTTTTTTTTGGTAATTTTTATAAGGCAACTTATGAACAATACAATGCTGCCATGAGAGAAATGATGCTGGACACGGATTATCTTTATGGCTCACTTATCAAAGATATTTATTACCTGGGCGCGGTGCTTGGCCGGAAATATAGACTGATACGCATTGCGTATAACATTTTTATGGTGGGCATAATAATATCTGTCCTTGCGTTTACTATCGCCGCTGTTTTTAATGACAGCGCTTCTTCCGGAACAGTAATCAATGGCAGCGGCTCACCACTTTAAAATGAATGATTACATGCTCTATAACAGGGATCTTAGCTGGCTGGGCTTCAACCGGCGGGTTTTGCAGGAAGCGGCAGATGGGGAAATTCCTTTGTTTGAAAGACTGAATTTTCTTTCCATTTTTTCATCCAATCTTGACGAGTTTTTCAGGGTGCGCTATCCCGGCATTGTCGCCCTTTCTCTTCTTGGTAAAAAAACAAGAAAGGCCATCGGCGCCACTGAAAAAAATATTGCTGAAAAAGTCCAGGATGAAATCATGAATCAGCTCAATTTCTTTGGTTCAATTTTGCACGATCGGATCTTACCATTATTAAAAGAATTGGGAATTATATTCTATTACAATCATCCCATTCTTAAAGAACATCTTCCTGAAATCAGGGAAATTTTTCTCTCGAATGTGCTTTCATATATTCAGCCAATATATTTGGATGGAAAAACAGGAAAGGGTTTTATGCCCGAAAACAACAGGCTTTATTTTGTAATTACTTTGCAGGAACAAAAAGATGGAATTTTAAAACAAGCAATTGTAAATATCCCTTCAGAAAAAACCAAAAGATTTTTTTCACTTACACCTGTTGATAAAGTTCAGTATGTAATTTTTCTAGATGACATTGTACGCGAAAACCTGGTGTACCTTTTTCCGGGGTTGGAAATTATTAGTGTGTACAGCATAAAAATAAACCGGGATGCCGAACTGAACCTTTCAGAAGATTACAGTGGTGATACTTTAGGAAAAATTGAAAGCCAGCTTAACAAAAGAGATTTTGGCCTGCCTTCCAGGTTTCTTTACCAGCAGGGAATGCCGCTGAACCTGCAAATGTTTTTAGCCGCCGCCTTTAATATTACTTCCGATGAAATGTTTCCCGGTGGAAGGTATCATAATCTCCGGGACCTTTCTTCTTTCCCGGACTTTGGCAAACTGCCGCACTATCCCAAAAGAAAGCCCCTTTCATCTAACAATGTTATGAACAGTGGGGATATTTTTAATATCCTGGTTAAAGAAGATGTATTGCTTCATCTTCCGTACCAGTCTTACAACCCCGTACTTTCGTTTTTTAACCAGGCAGCTGTAGATGGAGATGTTGCTGATATTTATATCACACTATATAGAGTGGCAGAAGAATCGCATATTATTAATGCCCTCATCAGTGCAGCAAAAAACGGGAAGAATGTTATTGTATTTATAGAGTTGAAAGCAAGATTTGATGAAGCCAATAATATCAAATGGAGCAGGCTGATGAAAGAGGCAGGTGTAACCATTATTTACAGCAAACCTGAAATAAAAGTACACTCAAAAATTGCCCTGGTAAGAAAAAGAACGGGCACCGATAAACAATCATTCGCCCTGGTAAGTACCGGTAATTTTAACGAAATAACGGCACGGTTTTATACAGATCATGTGCTAATGACCACTGATGCCCAAATTATAAAAGAACTCCTGCAGCTTTTTAAATATTTGCAGTTAAAAGAAGTTTCAGAAGAAAGCGGGAAGCTCATTTTTGAAGCCCTTCTCGTTTCCCGGTTTAATATGAACGATGAATTTAAAAGATTGATTGAAAATGAAATTTTAAAAGCCGGGCTCGGTGAGAAAGCACTGATAAGAATAAAAATTAACAACCTGGAAGAACCGGGTATTATTAACCAATTGTATGAGGCAGGAAAGGCAGGAGTGACCATTCATTTAATTGTGCGTAGCATCTGCCGCCTGGTGCCGGAATCACCAGGCGAAGGCGATAACATAATTGTAAAACGTATTGTGGATCAGTATCTCGAACATTCAAGGATTTTAATTTTTGGTACTGGAGAAAATGCAATAGTTTTTATTGGGTCCGCAGACCTTATGACGCGAAACCTTTACCACCGCATCGAAGTAGATGTTCGCATCAACCATACGAGGTGCAAAGAAGAGCTTTTAGAATATTTCAACATTCAATGGCAGGACACCGACAAAGCAGTTATATTATTGCCGGGCCTTGAGCAGCAAAAAATACAAGGAAGCCAGTTGCAAAAATTAAATGCCCAACAATCTATTTACAACTATTTAGAAAACCGGAAATGAGTACCATTAGCCGACCTTTCCATATCTCCAATGTAAATAAGATTCGTTTAAGAACCGTGGTCTATATCGCTCTTTTTTGGACCGCGATTGATTTTGTAATTGCATTATTGCGTACGCATGAGCAAATGCATACAAAAACTACCGGGTTCAGGGAGGCACTTATTTTTTCTGTAAGTCTCATCATGGGATACCTTTTTGTATTCAGGTTAAGAAAAATGTTACGGCATTTTCCCTTATGGCTCAATTTCTTGGCCAAGAGTTGTATACTACTTGGCGCTGCTTTCCTGATAACATTTATCATTCAATTCAGTAATTCAATTTTTATATTAAAATTAAATCCGGCCCAGGCATACCATGAAATACAATCGTATGCTTTGTATAAAAACTGGCTATTGGAAAAGATTATCTATTGGATGATCATTTTTTTTATTACACAGCTCATACTTATTATAAACGAAAAGTATTCACCCGGCGTTTTTATTGATATACTGGTGGGCAGGTATATTCATCCCAAAATAGAAACACGTGTTGTAATGTTTATAGATCTGAAAGACTCTACTCCTATCGCAGAAGATTTGGGGCACTCTGTTTACTTTGAATTTATAAGAGACTTCATTTACAGGGTGTCACAAGCTGTCATAGAATTCGATGGCACCATTTATCAGTACGTCGGCGATGAAGTGGTATGTTCGTGGAAGTTCAATACAAAAAATTCCCGGAAATGCCTGGACACAGTCATATTGGCCAGGAAAAATATTCAAAGAAAAAGCGCCTATTTCAGAACTAAATATGGAATCGTTCCGGAGTTCAGGGTCGGCATTCACATAGGGGAGGTAACTATTGGAGAGATAGGCGTTATTAAAAAAGATCTTGCCATGAGCGGCGACACCATAAATACGACGGCACGGATAAGGAACGCTTGCAATGAACTAAAACATCATTTTATTGTTTCTAAAGATTTTGTGGAAAATATTGACCTTAAAAACTGGCAAACTGAGAGCCTTGGCATGGTGGATCTTAAAGGAAAAGGGAGCAGTATTGAGCTCTTTTCATTAAAAATATAATACAGTACCAGTTTGGCAGGAATCTTGGTTATACTATTTCCTGGCCCCTTCTAAATTATTCACCTTATTTATTAATGGCTTAAATTTCGAAAGGTCAAGTTAAAATTTACCGGATAAAAATATATGGAATCTATAAAAGAAGATGCACCGCGAAAAAAGAAATCGTTTTTAGCAAGGGCGGGAAGAGTCGTTTTGTGGATAATTGCCTCGATTATTTTCTTAATCATATTGGCATTATTACTTATTCAAACAACGCCTGTTCAAAACTTTGCGCGAAAAAAAATAGTCAGTTATCTTGAAAATAAATTAAAAACTAAAGTTGCCATCGGTAAACTTGACGTGGCTTTTCCTACAGCACTTTCCCTGCAAAACGTTTTCATTGAAGATCAGTCAAAGGACACATTATTATACGGTGGCGAATTGAAGGTGGATATAAGTATGCTAAAACTTTTGAAAAAAGATATTGAAATTCAGGAGATTTCGTTAATTAACATTGTCGTAAAAGTAAAAAGACTTCCACCTGATTCTGTCTTTAATTTCCAGTTTATAGCAGATGCCTTCGCGGGAAAACCATCTTCGCCTTCCAATTCACAGGATACTTCTTCCATGAAAATGAACATTGACAGGATACTCGTGAACAATACGCGGGTGGTTTACAAAGATGCATACACAGGTAACGATATGGACCTCACTTTTGGACATCTCGATACAAAAATTTCTACTTTTGACCCTACCCATTTATTGTTTAATATTCCTTCGATATCGCTTAAAGGCCTGAAAGGATATTTTTATCAATTGGCTCCCCTGGAAAAGTCAGTTGAAAAAACAGTGGCCGAAGCATCTGCACAGACCAATAGCTATCTTCAATTAATTAACAAAGAAGTGCATCTGTCCGATATCAACGTGGTTTTTAAAAGCGAGCCTTCTCACCTGAATTCTTCTGTCGTTATAACAGATTTGGTTATCCATCCCAAAACTTTGGATTTAAAAAACAGTATCATTACATTAAAGGATGCTACATTGGATAATTCAGATTTTGTTATTGAAACCGATTCCAAAAAGACGCAAACTGTATCAAAGGACACCATACTTACCGTTGCCCCAACTCCCTCTTTCAAATTTGTCGCCGGGCAAATAACGATTAAAAAAAGTATCCTTAAGTTTGATGATCTTTCCGCACCGCGTAACCCGAAAGGAATGGATTTTTCCCACCTGGATATTGCTGATTTTTCGTTAAATGCTTCCGATCTTAGTTACAGTACAGACACCACCCTCGTTTCAGTAAAATCAGCCGGCTTTAAAGAAAAAAGTGGTTTTGAGCTAAATAATTTTACAACTGATTTTGCCATGAATCCCACAGGCGTTTCCCTTCAAAATCTATTGATACAAACACCCGGATCTGAAATAAAAAAATCTGCTGCTATAACGTACCCTTCTCTTGCAGCAGTTAAAAAAGATCCCGGCTTGCTTGGGATGAATATCGATTTGCAAAATAGTAAAATAACAGTTAAAGACATTCTTATGTTGATGCCTTCAATGAATGCACAAATGTCTTCCCTACCTGTTCATTCCACGTTGTATGTTGATGCAGTAATAACCGGCAAAGTAAATGACCTGGTACTTCAGAAACTAATCCTGAGGGGTTTAACTGGCACGGATATTAGCGCAACGGGTGTTATTAAGGGCTTACCTGATCCCAAAAATGTTTTTGCCGATGTGACCATACATAAATTTCAAACGTCAAAGAACGATCTGCAATCTTTCTTACCCAAAGGCGCATTGCCTCCTAATATTACGCTGCCTGAAAATTTTACAGCATCCGGTAAAATAAAAGGTGGCATGAATGATCTATACACAGACGTCGTTATAAATTCCAGTCTCGGCGGTGCCTCTATAAATGGAACACTTGCTGACATCACCAATCAAAATAAAGCACTATATAATCTTACGTTGAGTGCAAGAAATTTACAACTGGGAATGCTAATGCAGAATCCGCAGCTTGGTTCACTAACCGGAAATTTTAAAGTAAAAGGCAAAGGATTTAAGCCGGAAACAGCCCGGGCAACTTTTAGCGGCTCCATTCCTAACATTACGCTTAATAAATACAATTACACCAATATAAAAGCTGATGGAAGCATTGCCGATAAAATGTATACAATAAATGCTTCAGTTCATGATCCTAATGTGGACGCTACCCTTTTTGCCAATGGGGAATTTGCCGGTAAATTTCCCGGCATCCATTTAAAAGCGAGTATTGATAGCATTAAGGCCTTACCGCTTCATCTTTCAACAACTACATTAACTTATCATGGAGATATTAATGGAGATTTCACCAGTACCGATCCCGACAGCCTGCAAGGGAATTTAGTTGTTACACATTCTATACTGGTAACGGATAGCCAGAGAATAACTATTGATTCCCTCCGGTTATCTGCTGACAATACCGGCGGCATCCATAGTTTGAGCGTACAATCTGATTTTCTTTCAGCAAGTATAAAGGGTCATTATAAGATAACACAGCTTGCTGACGTATTTCAACAGGCAATTGATCCTTACTTTTCTTTAACCGGTAAAAAAAATGTAGCCAGGGTTGATCCTTATGATTTTAGCATAGCAGCAGGCGCTGTTAATAGCGCTGCATTAAGATCTTTTTTACCCAGCCTTACACAATTAAAACCCATTGCACTTAGCGGTCATTTTGCCAGCGACAGTGGATGGAATGTTTCTATTAAATCTCCTTATATCGTATATGGCACCAATACGATAGATAATGTAAATATTACTGCAGGAACAAAAAACGGCTCACTTGCGTTCACAACATCACTGAAACAAATTAAAATCGGCACGTCATTAATCGTGTATGCTACTACGTTAAATGGCACACTTCTAAATAACAACATTAATTTTACGCTGAATATCAAAGATCAGAAGTCGGTTGATAAATACACTTTAAGTGGCTTGCTGTCGCAACCTGCTGCCAATAATTACAGCTTTAGCCTAAAGCCCGGAAACCTGGTATTGAATTATGATAAATGGAATATAAATACTGATAACGTTGTTCAATATTTTAACAAAGATATAGCCGCACACAATTTTATATTAAGCCAGGGAAGCCAGGAATTAGGCCTGAATACAAATGGCAACGCGCCAAACAGTCCCCTGCAAATCAATTTTAAAAACTTTAAAATTGAAACCATTACCGGATTTGTACAAAGTGATTCCCTGTTTGTAAATGGCCTGCTGAATGGAAGTGCTGTCGTTAGGAACATCCAGACTCAACCAACATTTACCACTGATATTACCGTGAACGATCTGAGCATTTATGCCGATACGGTGGGAACACTTACTGTAAAGGTGAACAACAATGTAACCAACACTTACCAGGCAAACATCGGTTTAAATGGCCGCGGCAACCAGGTAAATATCAACGGAAATTATGTAGTGAAGCCTGCCAACAGCAGTTATGATTTTATGGTTGATATTGGAGCCCTTCAAATGAAGTCGGTAGAAGGATTTACGAAGGGAGGTATAAAAAACGCGAGGGGAGCCTTATCAGGGGAAATAGCATTAAGTGGCGATTTAAAGTCCCCGAACATTGATGGTAAAATTAATTTTAACGAAGTTGCTTTTAACGTAAGTATGGTTAATAGTGTTTTTCGGGTTGACAAAGAAGCTATCGCAATAATCAATAACAAAGGCATTCAATTGGATAAATTCACCATCCGGGATACAACCAATAATACTTTGGTAATTGATGGTGCAGTTAATACAAATGATTTCTTTAATTACAATTTCGATCTTACCGTAAGAGCCAACGATTTCCAGGCAATAAATTCCACGGCAAAAGATAACAAAATATTTTACGGAAAAATGGTTTTTTCAACAAGGCTTTCTATAAAAGGAACCCCGGAACATCCCGTTATTGACGGAGATTTAACCATAAATGACAAAACCGATTTTACAATTGTGCTGCCGCAAGCCGACCCCGGAATTCAAAGCAGGGAAGGAATTGTAAGGTTTGTAGATTACAGCGCCACTGCCGAAGATTCTTTATTGATGGCCCCTTTCGATTCTCTAAAAAGCTCACCGCTTATTGGTTATGATGTTTCTATAAATGTAAACGTAAGCAAAGAGGCAACGTTCAATGTAATTGTTGACGAGGCTAACGGCGATTTCTTAAAACTGAAAGGAACGGCCGAACTAACGGCCGGTATAGACGCCAGCGGAAAAATAAACCTTGTGGGTTCTTATGAAATCGAAGAAGGCTCCTATGATCTTGCCTTCAACTTTATTAAACGAAAGTTTCTAATTCAAAAAGGAAGCCGTATCGTGTGGACTGGAAACCCGACCAGCGCACAACTTGATGTTACGGCCATATATGTTTCCAACACAGCTCCGCTGGATCTTGTGCAAAATGAAATAGCAGAAGCGGTGTCAGTTACCTACAAGCAAAAGTTACCTTTTGAAGTTCACCTTTTATTAAAGGGCGAACTATTAAAACCCGATATTTCATTTGATATAGTGCTACCTGAAGAGAAAAATTACAATGTCTCAAAGGACATCATCAATACTGTTGAGGATAAGCTTACACAAATGCGGCAGGATCCCGGTGAAATGAACAAGCAGGTTTTTGCCCTGCTGTTGCTAAACCGCTTTGTAGGCGATGACCCGTTTAATAATAGCAGTGGTGGCGGCCTCGATGCCAACACGCTTGCCAGGCAAAGCGTAAGCAGGCTCCTGACAGAACAGTTAAACAATCTTACCAAAAATTTAATACAGGGTGTCGATATAAATTTTGACCTCGCAACAACTGAAGACTTCACAACCGGTACCAGGCAGGATCGTACGGATTTTAACGTAGGTGTTTCAAAAAGTTTGTTAAGCGATCGTTTAACCGTTACCGTTGGCAGTGATTTTCAACTGGAAGGTCCACAGGCTGCTAATAGCCAGCAAAATAGCATTGCAGGAAATATTTCTATCAATTACAAATTGAGTAAGGACGGGAAATACATGTTAAGGGCCTATCGCAAAAATGACAATACCGGGACTATCGAAGGCTATGTAGTTGAAACAGGCCTGGGGTTCATTATATCTGTTGATTTTAATAAGTTTAAAGAAATTTTCACTTCTAAAGAACAGCGCAGAAAGAAAAGACAAATAAAAAAAGAGAATAAAGCAGAAACAGAAAAAAGTTCTGCCATGAAAAATGATGAAGATGATATCACAACTTCCGATAAAGCCCATGAGAATTAGAAAGACAAATTTGACCATATTTCAGTCAACCGGTATAATTTTCGCTATCCTTATTTTTGGATCCTGCAATGTGACGAAGCTTGTACCTAAGGGCGATGCCTTGTACACCGGTGCTACCATAAAAGTTGTGGACAGTACATTATCTAAAAAAGAAGCAAAAAAAGTCATCGGGAAAACAGAGGATTTGCCACGACCCAAACCCAACTCAAAATTTTTAGGGATTCCTTTCAAGCTTGATTTATATAATTTAGGTGGTGATCCCAAGAAAGGCGGTTTTATAAGAAAATTCTTTCGCAAGCTAGGTGAGCCCCCGGTTTTGCTCAGCAGCGTGAAACTTGATTACAACGAGAAAGTTATTCAAAATTACCTTGAAAATATCGGTTATTTTAAGGCTGAAGTTAGTGGAGATACTACGGTAAAAAAGAAAAAAGCCCATGCTTATTACACACTTACTCCCGGGCCGGTATACACGATCAAAGAAGTAAATTTTGCCATGGACAGTTCATCGTTAGGACAAGCGATACTCGGTACAAAATCAAAAACTATCCTGCACCCCGGCGACCCTTTTAATCTTGCAGTAATTAAAGGGGAGCGGGTAAGGATAGACGCCATTTTAAAAGAACAGGGATATTATTATTTTAGCCCCGAAGCGCTGATTATAGACTATGACAGCACCATCGGCAATCATAAAGTAAACCTGTATGTAAAGGTAAAAGAGCAGACACCGGTTATCGCTAAAAAACCTTACATCATTGATGATGTTTACATTTATCCTACTTTCCGGCTGAATGCAACCCGTGCGGACACTCTTAATAATGAGAAATATTTATATGATGGATATTATATTGTGGATCCCCGAAAAAAATTCAAACCGCAGCTATTTCCGGGCATTATGCGTTTTGATTCGGGAGATGTGTATAACCGCACTGATCATAACCTTACACTGAGCCGGCTCATCAATCTGAACGTATTTAAATTTGTAAAGAACAGGTTTGAACTGTCACCTAATTCCGAAGGGGATACCGGGAGACTGAATACTTCATATTATCTTACGCCCCTTCCTAAAAAATCTTTGCGGGCCGAAATTTCAGGTAATACCAAATCAAATAATTACCTGGGCTCCCTCGTAACCCTCACCTTCGGAAACAGGAATACTTTTAGAGGCGCAGAACGACTTGACGTGCATGCCCATGTAGGAAGCGAGGTGCAGTATAGCGGTTACCAAAGAGGTTACAACACCTATCAACTGGGGGCAGGCGCTACTTTTACTATTCCAAAATTCGTAGTGCCCTTTTTTAAATTTAATACTACTAATGCCTTTGTACCCACTACAAAAATAAAACTGAGCTATGATCTGTTAAACCGGAGAAAATTGTATACACTGTACTCTGCTATCGGTGAACTGGGTTATTCCTGGAAACCCAACATTAAAATTCAGCAGGATTTTAACCCGTTTTCTATTAATTATGTGCGGGCTTTAAATGTTACAAAGGAATACCGCGATAGCGTAGCAAAAAACCCTATTTTAAAACATGCCATAGATACACAGTTTGTTATTGGTTCCAACTATTCCTATACGATTGACCACACGATAAATGATCCCACGGGGTCCGGTTTTTATTTCAGCGGCCTTGCGGATTTATCTGGAAATATTGCAGGAGCTCTCGTAAAAGCAGGTGCTGATGGCTATAAAAAAATTATCGGCACACCTTTCTCACAATACATAAAAGGGCAACTTGATCTCAGGTATTATTATGCCATCAATTCAAAAACAAGGTTGGCCAACCGTATCATCACAGGGTTTGGATATCCCTATGGAAATTCGAGGGAGTTACCCTTTATAAAGCAATTTTTTATAGGAGGTAATAATAGCATCCGTGCCTTCCGCAGCCGATCATTGGGTCCGGGTACCTACAGGGATCCCAGGGCTGATAGTGTAACGTTTTTCCCTGATCAATCAGGAGATATAAAATTGGAATTGAACACAGAATTACGGCATAAAATAAACAATATCCTGGAGGGAGCTTTTTTTATAGATGCGGGAAATATATGGTTAGCTAATAAAGACCCGAACAGGCCAGGAGCAGAATTTACCAAAGATTTTTTTAATCAACTTGCTGCCGGTACCGGTGTAGGTTTACGCATAAACCTTACCATTTTATTACTACGCCTCGATCTTGCCATGCCAATAAGAGAACCCTGGTTGCCGGCTGGACAAAGATGGGTGTTGAACCAGGTCGATTTTGGCAGCAGCGCGTGGAGAAAGAAAAATCTTGTTTTGAATTTAGCAATTGGATATCCATTCTAAAGATATTTTATTGTAGATTTAAATTTATGAGACTGATAATATACATGGCGTCATTAATTTTTTTCGCTTTGTTGTATGGGTGCAATTCAAATAATACGAATAACCAAAACGCCGATTTTGAGATTGCAGATACTGTTTTTGAATCGTCAGCATTGCCGGCCGGAGATTCGGTATTATATGTAAAAAACAAATCCCTTCTTTGGCAGGTAGAAGACAATAACAGTTTTAAATTACGAAAACCTAAAGCGCCTGGCATCGATACCATGTCTGTGGCAAATATAATCGCGTTAATAAATAGTAACTACGATTCAATACACCTTGATTACATAAAAACATCCCGGGATACGTTATATGTGCGCATACCGAACAGCGATCCGCTTACAGAATCACTGGGGGATACCGGCGCCGAAATATTTTTGGCCTCAACAACCTATTCGCTGACGGAATTAACGGGGATTAAATACGTACATTATGATTTTAAAGCCGGCGATCACGCCTCCCCTGGTGTATTTGGTAGGGATGATTTTAAAAACTTTCGGTAAAACAATTCCCAGGTCCACATGAAAATTATGGCAGTCCTACCGTTTTCTTCATGCCTGTGAAAATAGTTTTCCAAACCAGGTTAAAGAACGATTTATAAATATTGCGATCAGACCGGGGTTCTTCTTTTCTAAGATCTCCGTTACCAGGGTTGTTATTTTTCACAATTATATTTGCCAGCAAGCTCTTAATCCCTTTCTTTTTAACTTCTTTCGAATCTTTGTCGCGTTTCAGCACATCAACTTTCAGTTCTTCATATTTCATCACAAAATCGCCTTTGGCAGTCGTATCATTTCCGGCAAAATTAAAATCTACCGCGTTGATAGTGCCCGTGTTTATACGCATCAAGGCCATAGGTACTGCCACTTTATTGAGCAATCGTGCATCAAATCCCGGCACAGAACCATTCACCGAAAAATTGCCGCCAGGGCCATTAAGAGAAAATTTAAACGATGCTTTTATTGGGATAGTGCCTAATAACCTGGTATTGATTACAGCCGTAAGGAAATTGTTCCTTTTTATTGACTCATCCAGGTTGGTAACGTTAAAAATATTAATAGTGGATCCTGTAAAGGTAACTACCCCAACAGAGTCACTTACGGTTTCTTTTTCTTTATATTGAATAAAAGCATTTGATAGTACCACGTGCGAAATGTCCATGGGAATATCTAATTTCATCAGCATTTGGGAGGGATAATTGCCAACCTTACTTACTTTCTTCAGGGGTTTTTGCAGATCATGGTAAATTTTTGCCGAAGTGTTATCAATGGTAAGATCAGAAGCAAATATCTTTTTATCAAGAATATTTTTCATATCGATATTCTTTAATACAATGCCCTTCAAACTCACATCATACCTGTCATTTTGAAAATGGGCTTTGTTGGCGAATGCAACCTCGCTCAAAAACGGTCGTATGGTAAAAGATCCGATCTTCAATTGCTTTTGCATAGAATTAATGGCAGTATGCTGAAAAGAATATTCATACATACCATCTTTGGAATTCATAGAAATATGATCACAATTTATTTCCACTTCTTTGCTATGCTCCAGCGGATGATTTTTAACCTGTATTATCTCATCAGCCCTCACTTCATTTATTTTAATAGCAATATTCCCAAGTGTATAATTGCTTTTTACAGCAGGTATAAATTCAACTTTTGGGAAACCCAGGTGCTTCATATCGATACTGTATACATGCATAAAACCGGTACTGTCAGTTGGTTTCGGTTTGCTTTCTTTTGTATTTTTTGCATTTTGTACAGGTGGCTCGAACACTGTTATGTGCGTACAGTTTATCGTGTCTACTATTATGTTTTTATTTTTCACTATTTCATTTGTATTCAGGCCAATAAGGTTGAGACCGGTGGCGTGAAGCAGCCTGCTGCTATCGCTGTTTTCACTTTCAAACCTGTTAACCGAAATATCAGCGAATGAAAGAAATTTCCCTTTGCCTGAATAACTTATGTCGCTTACCCGGAATTCCGGCCTGTTGTTATTATATGATACAAACGATCCAATTTTCAATGCCGACTGTTTGCAAAACAAAGTGCGGCTCGTATCAAGATTGTGTGCACTATCCACCAACACATCCATGAGTTCAATGTTACCGTTTATTAAGTCAAACTCTTTTTCTTTGGCAAAAAATCCTATGCCTTGTATATGCACATTATTTATAAAAACATGGCCAACTTGTATGCGATTCAAATTACCAAGAATTTCATCATACACTGACTTGGCTTCCGCATCAATTTTAGTTTGTTTTTGTAAAGGTTTTACAAAATATACGATAACGTCAGGATGGTCAATCACTACCGAATCTCCGATCATTCGCTGCCCCAACAAGGCTTTATCTGTTTTTACACCGCTTACTCTTACTGATGCGATGGTTATATCTAATAAAATGTAAGGCAGGTCTTCCAGCTTTGTGTTCTTAATTATAGAAGTATCCGGTACAATATGCACATTTTTCAGGTAAGCCTCCCCCGTTAGTTCATCGAAATGTAACGAATCATATTTAATTTTATAAAGACTGTCAGTTTGATTAGCTACCGTTTTGGCAAGTTCTCTATTCACAATCCTATATTTATAATTTCGCCAGATAAAGAAAATAATGATCGTTACTATAACTACTGCTGATATGATAACCAATACTTTCCTGGATATTGAGCGCAAGGCATTTTTAAGGTTCATGGCAAATTTTAATTTGAAAAGAGTTCTTATGGTATAACTCAAATTTAAAGTTTTAGTTTTGACACTCATTCAATTTTATGAATATAGATTTTAACCGGAATGAAGATGTAATGAAGCTGGCGTTAAGCCATATGCAAACATTACTGAATATTATTGAGGAAGGTGGCGGGAAAAAAGCAATACAAAAACAAAAGGAGCGCAATAAGTTAACTGCCAGGGAACGAATTAAATACCTGCTTGATAATAAAAAACCATTTATAGAAATAGGAGCATTCGCTGGCTATGGAATGTATGAAGAATATGGAGGTTGCCCCGCAGGTGGTACTGTTGCGGGTATCGGTTACGTAAGCGGAAAACAATGCGTAATAATTGCCAATGATCAAACCGTAAAGGCCGGGGCATGGTTTCCTATAACGGGTAAAAAGAATCTTCGCATGCAGGAGATCGCAATGGAAAATAAATTGCCGGTAATCTATCTCGTTGATAGCGCCGGCGTATTTCTCCCAATGCAGGATGAAATCTTTCCCGATAAAGAACATTTTGGGCGCATATTTCGTAACAATGCAAAAATGAGCGCTATGGGTATTACGCAGATCGCTGCGGTAATGGGTCCTTGCGTAGCAGGTGGCGCCTATCTCCCCATCATGAGCGATGAAACTTTAATGGTGGAAGGAAATGGTTCTATCTTTTTAGCAGGGCCTTATCTTGTAAAAGCAGCGATAGGAGAAATAACCGACAATGAAACATTAGGCGGTGCGGATACTCATACAGCAATCAGTGGTATCGCAGATTATAAATTTGCTACAGAAGAAGAATGCCTTGATAAAATAAAAAAAATTATCAGTAAAATCGGGAATTTCCACAAAGCCGGTTTCAACCGGGTTGCCTCTTTACCCCCTGCAAAAAATCCCACAGAAATGTATGGCGTTTTCCCTGAAGGAAATACCAGGCCATATGATATGCTTGAAATAATTGACAGAATTGTTGATGCGTCAACTCCGTCTGAAAACCATTCATTATCTCATGCAGAAAACGCAATTCCATCACACCCTGGTAATGATACTTCCGGATCAAATGATTTCGCTGGTAATGGTACCAGCTCATTTAATCAGTTTAAAGAAGAATATGGCAAAACAATTTTATGTGGATATGCCCGTATTGACGGATGGGCAGTGGGTATTGTTGCCAACCAGCGATTGAATATCAAAAATAAAAAAGGAGAACTGCAAATAGGAGGTGTTATTTACAATGACAGCGCCGACAAGGCTGCAAGGTTTATCATGAACTGCAATCAGAAAAAAATTCCGCTGATATTTTTGCAGGACGTGACTGGTTTTATGGTGGGAAGCAGGAGTGAGCATAGCGGTATCATAAAAGACGGCGCTAAAATGGTGAACGCCGTAGCCAATTCAGTTGTCCCAAAAATAACCGTTATCCTTGGTAATTCTTATGGAGCTGGTAATTATGCCATGTGTGGCAAAGCGTATGATCCCAGGTTTATCTATGCATGGCCCTCCGCAAAAATTGCTGTAATGGGTGGAGAGCAGGCAGCCAAAACGTTGTTACAAATTGAAGTGGCATCTCTTAAAGCGAGGGATAAAGAAATTACACCGGAAAAAGAGGAAGAATTTTTATCCGAAATGACAGCTAAATATAACCAGCAAACTACCTGCTTTTATGCTGCGTCACGCATGTGGGTAGACGCTATTATTGATCCCATGGATACGAGGTCTGTTATAGCTGAGAATCTCTCAGCAGCCAATAACAACGCTGAAATTAACGTATTTAAAACAGGCGTTTTCCAGGTGTAATCCTTATTGGTATTATCAGCCGGGAAAATTATATGATCATATTCCACAAAAGATTCCATAAATA
>JBDTOV010000069.1:0-24497 GCA_039933035.1 Ginsengibacter sp.
CCTTTTATGCTGCATCCCAGGCAATCGTACGAATATCATTTCTTTGGTCCGGGTTTATTTTACAAAGGGCCGCTTACCTCTATTTTTTTGGAAACCGCTTTTGATGAATCCGACGGTTTTTAAAGCGGTAGAATGATAAGTGACCTGGATATGTGGCACCGGATGGCTTTAAAGTACCCGGTGGTGTTAATGCCGGACGGTATTGTTTGGCAACGCAGGCATAGTGAATCGGGATTGAAACATTTTAATTTTTCTCAAGCGGTTATCTATTAAAATGTTTGCAATACACTTAAAAAATTAAGATTTGATAATTGAAGCAATCATTGGTAAACGTTAGAATCGGACACTGCGGGCCTACTGTTTATTGTTGGGAAGCAAAAGACTACAACAAAATTTCGTGGTTAGAACTCCATAATGTATATTTACTATTCAAATCTGAATCTCCTGCCTGGATTAATCATCCCCTTTGACTCGATGTGTACAATGAATAATCACTTGGCCAAATCCGGGTTGGAGTATGATACTGAAATGTCTCGACGCTTTTATAATATTTTTTTTGTTTGTGTCTCTTACATCGAAGGGGCAGGATGTACCTGATTTTTATATCAGTAACCAGGGCAATAATAGTTACCCCGGTACATCACCTCTTTTACCTCGTAAAACAATTACTGCAACGGCGCCCCTCCTTACTGATTTTGCTGAAAAAAACGGGAGGGTACATGTTGCCCTCGAAAGCGGGAGTATTTTTGATGAAACCCTGGTAACGTCTTATCCTGTTGAAGTGAAGACATACCCCGATAAAAACGGGCATACTGATTTTGCCGTTTTGGATGGAAGCAAAGAGTTCAACACAGGATGGCTGAGAGATAGTGGTACCGGCTATATTTATAAACAGGAAATTACCTATACCGGTTTTATTGGTACCGGCATTACTGCCATTCAAAGCTACAGCTATTTTTATGTAACTGAAATTGACAGGTCACTCGAAAAAACCGCGCCGTTTTCCGCCCGCAAGGTCTTAACATTTTATAACTCATTACAACAGGTTGATGAAAATCCGGGTTCATTCTATGCACCTTCTTCGCCACTCAGTTATTCAGTAAATACAATATTAATGTCTATCCATACAAGTGATGGGAACTCACCCAATCTAAATGCCAAATACCGGTATGAAGTTACCGTGAGGGATTGGGGGGTTAATTGTATCCATCAGTCGGGTAGCGTATTTGAGAATTTATGGGTGCGTGGATATGGTGCCGGAAACGGAATGTTGGCGGGAGGGGACAACTCATCCTACAATAAAATAATATTTGGCCCCGGCGCGGGCATTCATCATTTAAACGCCAGGAGCGGAACTATTGATCATTCCCTTTTTCTACCTTCAGCTAAAAATACAAGTGATTACGCGGTAGTATTCTATGATGCAGAGGGATTGGGCAGGCATTGCACTATTAAAAATTCGATATTTTTAGATATACCCAAGCCCATGTATATGCACACCCACGGCACGGGAACCAGTTATGGGGCTTTGGAAATTGACAATACCATAGCCTTTGCTGATACTTCCAACAGGCAGCCATTCTTTTATACCGCAAATACTGATTCGGTATTGTTAAATAACGTTTTCACTGATGGATTTACCAATGGCTATAAATATTACGGGTCCGCAAAATATGCAGCATTTACTAATTGCTGTTTTAAAGACGTGACTTCTTATGGTATTGGCTATGCATCATTCGGCCCCGTTAATTCAGTAGTTAATAATTGCCTGATAAAAGCAAAAAATGCCTCTTTTACTACCGGTATTTACATCCAGGCAGGCACTTCCCTGAAACTTACCAACTCCGTTTTTCATATAAGTAATACCACTCCAGGTAATTCCTCATTTGTTTATGGGGGTGGAGCGCCGGAAAGTAAAATAAATGCTTCCAGAAATATTTTTATTTGCGATAACGATCCCGCTGCCAAACTGATGGCAGCTTCATACATCGCAGGTAATGATTCACCTGACAAATGGGATAATAATGTCTACATTTTATTAAATGGAGATACGATGACCTGGACCGTTACTTTACCAGCGCCAAACGGATTTAATAAGCGTGAGATTGGCTTTGAAGATTGGAAGAAACAATCAGGACAGGATGCACACTCACTTTTTTTTGACCTTAGGAATGATCCAAGAGGATTACGGGCAATATTTGTGGACCCGGCCAGTGGTGATTATGAATTGGCCAATACCCCCGAGGGAAATAAAATTGCAGCCCTGGGCGCAGGTATGACGTCACCTGTAACCTGTTTTATAAAGAAGCCAACTTATGAACAGGCTGCAGATTTAATCCGCAATAATGAAGTACTGTCTATAAATAGCTGCAGAAATCCATGTACTCAAAACAGGATTCGGGTTAATAACACACTCGCGGTGACGGTTAACAACTATAATGAAATAACAGTAAGCTGGAATATTGCAGAACAACAAAATATCAGCCGGTATGAGCTGCAGAAGGCTACCGTAAATTCAATTTTTAGAAGAGTAGCGATAATACCTGTCAGCCAGGATACATCATACTCTTACGCAGATAACGACGTCATACCCGGTGTTCCTTACCAATATCGCCTGGTGCTAATCGCCGGGGCCGGTAACATTTGTTATTCTGATGCAAAGGCCGTAAAAACTGTTAGCCAAAGGGCTTTCGCCCTTTACCCGAATCCATCTAAAGGCAAATTCCTGGTCTATATGAATGGATACCTCGGGAAGGTGAAATACGCTGTTCTAAATTCCAGTGGACAAACGGTTGTAAGCGCTGAATTTTTTAGTTTGTATGGCCCGCAACCAGTGGATCTTACCAGAAGTCCAAAAGGGATCTATTTTATAAAAGTGGAAACGCCCGGCCGAATTAGCGTTCAAAAAATTGTAAAGGAATAGGTACTGAAAGGCCTTATGGCATCCACGAATCACTACTTCCAGCCATCGATAGGATGAGAACCCTCTCTATTCTGTCGCCTTATTGATCAATAACATTAAAAGCAGATCAACTTTTCGCCGGGTTGATATTTATTTAAAATGCTTTTGAGTTTAAAATAAATATTAAAAAGTAATGGGTAATCACGCAAGGCCTTTGGTAAGTGTGCTCATGACGGCTTACAACCGGGAAAAATACATTGCCCCGGCTATAGAGAGTGTATCGGCTTCAACCTATAATAATTTTGAATTGATTATTGTGTATGATGGTTCAAGCAACAACACCGTGAATATAGCGAAGTCATTTGCGTCTATAGATCACCGTGTGAGCGTTTATGTAAATGAAAAAAACCTTGGTGATTATCCTAACAGGAATAAAGCAGCATCTTATGCAAAGGGAAAATATTTGAAATATGTAGATAGTGATGTTATATCTATCCCAACGGTTTGGAAACAATGATTAATAGCATGGAGCAATTCCCCGGCGCAGGTTTCGGATTGTGTTCTTTAAAAACCTGATGTTGAAAAACCTTATCCCTTTGTACTGAACCCGAAGGAAGCTTATGAATATCATTTTTTGGGCCTGGGATTATTTCATAAAGGCCCGCTTACGGCCATCTTTTTAACATCAGCATTTGAAGAATCCGGTGGCTTTAAAGAAAGCAGGATGATAGGCGATATAGATATGTAGCACAGGATGGGCTTACAATATCCGGGAGTATTAATGAACGATGGAATTGTGTGGCAGCGTGTTCATGATAAGCAGGAACTATCCCACTCACATAATTTTATTGTAGAAGGTTCAAAAATAAAATGGAAATATTTATTAGACCAGCAATGTCCCCTCACGAAGTGCAATTAAAGCAGATATGCAACATGCGCATTAGAAGGTATATCCGTTTCATAATTTCGGGATGTAAGCATTTCAATTATAAACAAGTCGAAACTTATCTACGATGTTGGTTTCATACAGTAAAAATTAAGATTTAATTCATGGCAAATCAGGTGGGCTTAAAATAAATTGAATCAAAACACAGATATAGCCGTAGTTGTATTTGCGAACAGGAAAGATTTTTTCTTTACGAAAATATGTATAGCAAGTATAAGGACTTATAAGCTGAATCGCATGAGGGGCTCAGAACTATTAATATTTTTTCAAGATTATTACCGTAAAGAACTTCTTCCATTAAAATTATTTGCGGACAAGGTTCAAAATTATTTATGTAGTAGTAAATATCTAAGCAGGCTGCTATATCTTAAAAATAAAATCCTTCATAATATTTAATTAAACAAAACTCTGTAAAAGATTAGAGTTAGCTTTTATTGATGCAAAAAGAATTTCCACTAGTAAGTGTTTTAATGACTGCTTATAATAGAGAAAAATACATTGGTGAAGCAATAGAAAGTGTCCTTGCTTCCACTTATTCCAATTTTGAATTGATTGTAAGTGATGACTCTTCAACCGATAGAACAGTGGAAATTGCCAATGAATATGCAAGGGAGGACAAGAGGGTGAAAGTGTATGTAAATGAAAAGAATCTGGGCGATTATCCTAACAGGAATAAAGCAGCATCTTACGCAAAAGGAAAGTACCTAAAGTATGTTGATTCAGATGATATCATTTATCCCTTTGGGCTTGATATGATGATAAACCGGATGGAGGCTTTTCCCCAGGCAGCCATTGCTCTTGCCAAGCGGGGCTTAAAAGACAAGCCATTCCCGTTGCTTTTGTCTCCAAAAGAATCATATGAGCTTGCATATTTGAAAGGCCTTTTTGTATTTGGAAATGCACCTACTTCTGCAATAATTAACCGCAAAGCCTTTATAAAGACGGGCGGCTTTTCCGGGCACAATCAGTACGGAGACGTGGAATTCTGGTTGAAAGCAGCACTACACTATCCTATACTGCTTATCGAGGGTGATGTTACGTGGAACCGTGACCATTCTGCTTCTGAAAAATACAAAGATGATGTAGCAACGAAAGCGAAGATGCTATTTTCCATCAGGAAAAGAGCGTTAGAGGATCCTGCAGTGCCTCTTGATCGCACGGATATAAAAAGTGCGAAAAGAAAGTTAGATTCAGATTTCAGGAAACAAATGATTAAAAGTTCAATTCGAAATAAGGTTTTGCGAATTGTACCATTCAATAAAACTACCAAATGAAAATCGACGAGAGTAGCGTTCCATATCTGGAAGGAAAAAAATTTTCTAACTCCCTGGTGTTTCCTGTTTCATATGAATATGTAAATATGGACAGGCTATCTTATTTGGAGGCAAAATGTGCTAATAAAAAAGTAGTCCATATTGGCTTCGCGGATCATATACCGTTAGTTCCTGAAAAAATAAGAAATAATAAGTGGTTACACCAGCGGCTTCTCAATGTTTCCTCCAGGTGCATAGGGGTTGATGTGGATGCGGAAGCTTTGGACTTTTTTGCAAAAAACTATTCCTACAATGATATTTATTTGCATGATGTTGTAAACGATTTGCCATTGCAGGAGATCGTTGCAGAGAAATGGGATTATATGGTTTTGGGAGAAATCCTGGAGCATGTAGACAATCCCGTAAGCTTTTTGACCGGTCTCGTTAATAAATACGGCCAATATGTTCAACGTATTATAATTACTGTGCCGAATGCCGTAAATCTAATGAATGTACGAATGGCTAAAAACCATAAAGAACTTATCAATTCTGATCATCGATTTTGGTTTACACCTTTTACGCTGGCGAAAGTAGGTACAATGGCCGGATGGAAGCCGGTGGAATTTGATTATTGCCAGAACCATCCTGCCGGTAAGTGGATTTTTAGGCAAATTTTAAAAAGGTATCCTGCTTACAGGGAAACATTGATCATGACACTTGAGTCACCGAAATACCTTTAACCAGGGTGATATTATATTTATTCACTATCTCTTTTCCATATGGAATGGGCCAACAATGGAAAATCAGTGAACTTACTACGCTGAAGAAATATTTTCCGGAAATTATTATAATACCCCATGAATATCACTTAGCAGGCCAGGAAGTTATTCAGGAGTTCATGGGCATCGCGATTAAGGCGCCATTGTTTACAAAGCAGGTTTATCTCAAACCCCGGAAAATGGCTCACCTGCTTTCTCCCAGGTTTTTTATTTATCTACAGGAATTCCTTTCAAAGAAAATTTTTCTTTCGAAGCGAAAAATGGTTTCATTTTTTATGACTACCTATAAAATCGAAAAGATGTTTCAGAATGAAACCATCAAAGAGATTATAGAGAAAAAAGATAAAAATAAAATTGTATTATATTTTTACTGGGGTGCGGGAAGCAGCATTATTATTCCATTTTTAAAGGGATTCAAAAATATTACTGTGCGGTTTCACGGTTATGATCTTTACGAAGATCGTAATGCAGGCTATATCCCTTTCCGAAGCCAGCTGTTAAAAAAATTAAGCAATGCCATTTTTATTTCTGAACATGGAATGAATTATCTCAACCGGGAGTATAAGGGAATAGAAAAAAAATCCAGGTTATTCAGAATAGGCACCGTCTCAAAGGGAGATGCGCATCCGGGAGGTGATAGCGTATTGAGAATTATGAGTTGTTCTTCCGTAAAGGAACTAAAAAGAGTTTCTCTTATTTTAAGAGCTATTAAAAAGATGGATATTCCTGTAGCATGGACCCATATTGGGGGGGGAGAACTATTTGAAGAGTTAAAAAGAGAAGCGGAGAAAATGCCTGCTCATATTAAAGTGAATTTACCAGGCCATATAGAAAGCGACCACGTACTGGATTTTTATGTAAATAAAAACGCTGATGTTTTTGTAAATGTAAGCTCCACTGAGGGAGTCCCGGTTTCTGTTATGGAGGCCTTATCGGCGTCTATACCGGTTATTGCAACTGACGTAGGAGGCACGGGTGAAATTGTAGATGAAACAGTCGGAATGTTAATTCCGGCGATAATTAATGAAGACGACCTCGCAAACTATTTATTGAAATTTTATTATATACCCGATGTTAAAAAAATGGAATTGCGTGCTAACGCTAAAAGAAGATATGAGGAGTCCTGCAATGCCGATATGCTCGATGAGAAGTTCGCTAAATTTTTAAATAGCTAATATTTCTAAAATGAATATAATAATTTCCAGATGAAGTTAAATTTTGGAATCATAGGCTGCGGAAGAATAGCACAGCGGCATGCAGAACACATTCAGAATAATGGGAGCCTTATTGCGGTTTGTGATATCGTCGAAGAAAGAGCGAAAGTATCAGGTGACAAATATTCGGCAGCGGCCTATACTTCGGTTGACGATATGCTAAAAGCGCATCCTGAAATGGACGTAGTTGCAGTTTGTACTCCCAACGGATTACATGCAACCCACACTGTAAAAGCCCTGAAAGCAGGCTTTCATGTGCTTTGTGAAAAACCGATGGCAATCAATGTACAGGATTGCGGTGAAATGATCAATGCCGCTGAGAAGGCCAACAGGCGCTTATTCATTGTAAAGCAAAACCGGTTTAACCCGCCGGTAGCTGCGGTAAAAAAGCTTGTGGAAGAAGGCAGGCTTGGCAAAATCTACAGCGTCCAGCTAAATTGTTTCTGGAACCGCAACGATGAATACTACCAAAATTCATGGAAGGGTACCGCAACTATGGATGGCGGAACCTTATATACACAGTTTAGCCATTTTATAGACCTATTATATTGGATAGTGGGCGA
The DNA here is from genome assembly GCA_039933035.1 of Ginsengibacter sp. GTDB lineage: Bacteria > Bacteroidota > Bacteroidia > Chitinophagales > Chitinophagaceae > Ginsengibacter. The sequence continues at coordinate 7,658 of JBDTOV010000069.1, forward strand.
TGTGAAAGACGTGAAAGCTTTTACGGGCAACTATCATCACAACGACATCATTGAATTTGAAGACTCGGGTACCGTGAGCTTGCAATTTTATAATGGAGCAATAGGCACCATACATTATACGGTAAACAGCTTTGAGAAAAATATGGAAGGCTCACTCACTATTTTTGGAGAAAAGGGAACAGTAAAAATAGGAGGCCAATACCTGAACGAACTTGAATACCAATGCATACAAGGCTATGAAATCAAAGACCTTCCTGCCGGGAACCCCCCAAATAATTACGGAAAATATTTTGGCTCTATGAGTAATCATGATATGGTGTATAAAAACGTTTGCGAGGTTTTGAGCAATGGAGGGGTGATTGCTACTAACGGTTATGAAGGGCTGAAAACGGTTGAAATAATTGATAAAATTTATTCATCGGCAGTAAATATTTTTCAATAATAATATGCCATCGTTACGGCATAAGACTATCTTACTGATATCACCACAGGCATGGGGCTCCATGTTTTTGTCCAAACACCATTATGCCATTGAATTAGCCAGGCGGGGAAACAAGGTATATTTTCTCACACCCCTTGATGAACTTAAGGAAAGTAAAAGCAGGAAAATAATAATACAGGAATCCGGGGTTGAAAATCTTTTATTTATTGAAAGCAAATTATTTTTCCCCTTTCAAATAAAATTTCACACGGTACGCTTGTTTAACCTTCTGATGAAAATCCAGTTGAAAAGAATTCTAAAAAAGATAAATCATCCCATTGATATTGTATGGTCATTTGATTTAGGAAATTTTTTTCCATTTACTTTTTTTGATAATACATCTTTTAAGATTTTTCATCCTGTTGATGAACCGCTTAACAAAGCAGCTATCGAATCATCCAAAGGGGCCGATATTATATTTTCAGTTACCAATGAGATACTGAATAAATATAATGATCATGATATTCCAAAATATTTTATTAATCATGGTGTATCTAATAGATTTCTTTCGGATGTTGTACCTCAAAGCGAGACTGAACACCCAATTCATGTAGGTTTTGCCGGCAACTTATTAAGAAAGGATATTGACAGGGAAATTTTATTGACAATTATCAAAGAAAATCCCACGGTTATTTTTGAGTTCTGGGGAAGTTATGAACAATCAAACATTTCCGGTTCCCCGGATAAAGAGTCAAAAAATTTTATCACTGCGTTACAACAATTTAAAAATGTAATGATGCATGGCATTATTCCTACCGGCCAACTTGCTAAGGCATTTTGTAATGTGGACGTATTCTTAATCTGTTATGATATTCAGAAGGATCAAAGCCACGGGACTAATTATCATAAAATACTGGAATACCTGGGCACGGGAAAAGTAATAGTTTCCAATAATGTAACAGCATACCATAATTATCCTAACCTTATAGCGATGACTGAAGAAAGAGCCCATAACAGGTCGCTGCCAAGTTTATTTAAAAGGGTTATAAATGATCTTTCGTATCATAATTCACAAAAATTTCAGGAAGAGCGTAAAGTCTTTGCAAATGATAATACCTATGAACGGCAACTGAACAGGATTGACACATTAATAGGCAAATTAGCCTGAACGTATCCAATCGGCCGCTGTGATGAAAAGCTGAGTGCATATAATGAGTTGGAATCGAGTGTATGTTTTTTAATAAAACAGGTATTTCTGCTGCAAAGGATGCTCAATATATTTTTCAACAGCCAACGAAATCCTTGGGGAAAAAAATCAAAACAGGATGATATCATCCGGGTTGGATTTTCAGGCAATTACTAAGGGACATTGACAGGCATATACTGCTTAAAATTATCGGTGAAAACCCGGAAGTCATTTTTGAATGCTGGGGCAGCTATGAATATAAAGACGCGGGCACAGGAAGAGCAAATGATGAGACGGCTGTTAAATTTGTAAAAGAATTAAATGATAGGGCGAATGTAATACTCCATGGGCCCGTTTCAACTGATGTGCTGGCAGATGGTCAGCAAAGGATGGATGCCTTTTTAATTTGCTATGATCTTTCTGTCGAAAACCGTAATGGTCCCAACTATCATAAGCTAATGGAATATATCAGCACCGGGAAAGTGATTATTTCGAATAACATCATAATATACAAAAATGCACCTGGATTCGTTCAGATGGTAGCTGAGCGTGAAACTAATGAATAACTACCGGCATTGTTTAGAAAAGTAATGGCTAATCTATCTTATTATAATTCTATTTCTCTGTAGGAAAAACGTATTGCATTTGCAGCCGCCAATACGTATAGGAAACAGATCCGGCGAATAGAAATTGTTCTTTCCCACGGTCATGTCTATGATCCCATTAATATCGTTACTGAAAATCTATGAAAAAAATTAAATTGAATCTTGGTTGTGGTTCTGTAAGACCGGACGGGTGGATAAATTCCGATTCTTCGCTGAACGCACATTTACAGCGGGTTCCTTTGATCGGCAAAAAACTGGCTAAAACGATAAATAATGTTGTATACCTAAGCAACAATGTAATTTATATTAACCTAAATAAAAAATGGAAGTACAAGGACAACTCTGTTGATATTGTTTACGCATCGCATTTGTTTGAACATTTAACGCTCCGGTCAGCTGATTTGTTTTTAGCCGAATCATTCAGGTGCCTGAAACCTGGAGGTATTATAAGGATTGTGATACCCGACCTGTGCAAAATTTGCAGGCAATACCTGCGGGATTATGATGACCCTTCCATTGTAGACCCGACAAAATTTATAATGTGGGCAATAAATATGCACCGCGAAGGTCAATATGGAACTAATATCAACATCTTTAAAAAAGCCATTTTAGAATGGCAAGGTTACCCACATCAGCATAAATTCATGTATGATGACAAAAGCCTTTCATTAAAAATAAAAAGTGCCGGGTTTGAACATATTTATTCTTTGACATACGGAGAAAGTAAATTTATCACTGAAGTTAAAGATGTGGAAGGAACAGTAGAATCGTATTTATCGGTTTACATCGAAGCTAAAAAGCCTTGATATAATACTATAACATGAAAAAGATAATAAAAGCTTTGATTAGAAAACTCATGAGTTTAAGAAAGACAAACAAAGTACTCTTTGGTAAGAATAAGGGATTCAAATGTCGGTTTAATAAAGACCTTAATCTCGACATGATGCTTGGTATTCATGAGCCCAATACGTTTGAGGTATTTAATCTGTTCGTGAAGGAGGGAATGGTTGTTGCAGATATTGGAGCAAATATTGGTTATTTTTCCCGATATCTTTCTTTGAAGATCGGGCCACAAGGAAAGCAATTTTCATTTGAGCCAATCCCGCACACTTTCGAAAGGCTATCGGAAACAATTGCCCTAAATGAACTTAACAATACAATTCCTGTGAATGCGGCTGTAAGTAATACAAACGGTTACCTGAAAATTTTTCTCAGTCATACGCATTACATGGCATCTCTGGATAGGAAATGGGCAGGTGAAACAGGTGGGGAAATTGAAGTTAATGGCATTACACTGGATGCTTTTTTTGAGATGAAAGGTTTTTATCCCGATTTTATAAAAATGGATATTGAGGGAGGAGGTATATATGCGTTACAAGGTATGAGAGATTGTATTGTAAAAAATGAACCCGTTCTTTTTCTAGAAAGTCATACTTCTGCTGAAGATCTTGCCATTGGTAATACACTGTCTATGTTGCCTTATAGTGTATTCAGAGTTGGTAATTCCCGTGAGGTTAAATATCTTGACCGGAATTTTAAAGATGAATATGGGATTTACGGAACTGTAATTGGTATTCCTAAAAGCAAAGCCCATTTATTTGGTGAATGGGATGTGGCCGTCTTTCAAAAAAAAAGGATCGGTCAGCGGCAATAAAAAAGTAACCATAGTTTATTCATGAAAGTATCTGTTTGTATTCCGCAATATAACCGCATCTACTATTTACTGAGGAGCCTTGAGATCATTGAGAAACAAACTTATCCTGATATTGAGATCGTAATCAGTGATGACTGCTCAACGGATGATACAGTTTCAGAAATTAAAAAACTTATTCCTATCTATAAATACCCTATCATTTTTGACAGGAATTCAAGAAATATGGGTTATGATCGCAATTACCGTAAATGTATAGAGATGTCAAACGGCGAATACGCTTTAGTGATTGGCAATGACGATTCGTTATGTGGCAATACTGCCATTCAATTCCTGGCAGATTTTTTAAAAGAAAATGGTTATCCCGATATTGGCTATTGCAACATGATAGAAGAAAGCTCCGGCGGTGGCCTTATAAAAAGAGCATGGGGAAATAAAATAATGGGCACCGGCCCTGACGTTGCCCTGGGAAATTATTCTTCCTTTAGTTTCGTAGGAGGGCTTATATATAAGAGAGAAGTATTTTTAAAGTACAACACGGCGCAGTATGACGGCAGCATTTATGCCCAGATGTACCTGGGTGTTTATATGATCTGCAAAGGAGCTGTATTATTCTGCATTGAAGAACCCCTTGTTATTAAAGACCTGTTGCTTGATGGTAAACTCGGAAATTCATACCGGGACAGAATCGCCAGGAAATGGAGTGATTATCGCATTGTGGATGGGGGACTTCCGTCAGTAATGAATGTACTGATCGGCGCATTAAGAGATGCAGGAGAATTAAGCCAAAAAAAGATTTACTATATTTTTAAAAGAATCTATTCGGTAACTTTTCCTCATTGGATTTTGGATTATAAAGAGAACGGCGCCTTTCCCGAAGCATGGGGGCTTATGAGAGGGATGCACCCCCGGCGAAATAAAAACTGTGCCTTACTCAATAAGTGGAACAGGTTTAAAATTTACTTTCTTTACCTGTCATCAGGTATATCAGCATTGATATTCCCCGTGTTTTTTTTTAAGCTGGTAAAACAAAGGCTTTACTCTTATTTAAAAAGATCGTGATGCGCATACTAATAGTTGGCGCTAATAGTAACTATGCTATTGAGAAACCTTTTCTAAAATACCTGTCGCAACAAAAAGAGGTAAGTTCTGTTGAACTGTTTGCTGCACAGAACTATTTTCTTACTTACTATAATAAAGGGGTTGCAAATAAAATTTTATATCGAACCGGCTTCAGCAGCATCTTAAAAAAGATCAATGTTGCCTTAAAAATAAAGGTCGCAGAATTTCTGCCTGATATTGTTTTTGTATTCAAAGGCATGGAAATTTATCCTGCTACTTTGAGATGGATAAAAAACAGGGAAATAAATATTGTGAATTATAATCCCGACAATCCATTTATTTTTTCAGGGAGAGGCAGTGGCAATAAAAATGTGACTCAATCTATCCATCTCTTTGATCTGCACCTTACTTACAATTCTGAGGTTAAAAGAAAAATGGAAGTTGATTATAAAATACCAACTAAAATTCTTCCGTTTGGTTTTGATATGGAAGAAGTATTGTTTGAGAAAAGTAAAGAACAACCGGAGGTTATTAAAGTGTGTTTTATGGGTGATCCCGATAAGTTCAGGGCTGGCTTTTTAGAGGAGTTAGCCCGGCAGGGAATATCATTGGATGTATATGGTAATGGTTGGAGAAAATTTTTACAGCATAAAAATATTACCATTTTGGCACCGGCCTATGGGGATGAATTCTGGCTGACTTTGCGCAAATACAGGGTGCAATTAAATCTAATGAGACCTCACAACCCGGATACTCATAATATGCGCACTTTTGAGGTCGGTGGTGTTGGGGGCATCCAACTGGCTCCTTCAACTGAAGATCACAAAAATTATTTTACTCCGGAAAAGGAAATATTTTTATACGATGGCCTCGAGGAATGTCTTTTGCAAATAAAAAAAATTCTAAGCCTTCCTAAAAAGGATGCCGATCAAATCCGTGAAAATGCCAGGTCCCGGTCTATCGCGTCAGGTTACAGTTATGCGGACAGATCGCGTCAAGCGTTGGATTTAATACGTGAAATAATTGTCTAAAATAGCAGTCATTCATTTTGCGCCCCTGGAGATATATCCACCAGTTCAAAACCTGGTGAATCTGATGTCAACCGCCTGTCCTAACAAAAAGATATCGGTATTTACTACCCGGAGTGTCAATTACAAATTGCCGGTATATAATAATGAGCATAATTTTATAAACATCCATCGGTTTGGCAGGTCAGGGAATCGTTTAAAATTACTTGTGAGGATGTGGAACTATTTAAAGTTTTACGGATGCACTCTTTTATATTTAGTTGCAGAAAGACCGAATCGAATTTTATACTATGAGACCATTTCTTCATTCCCGGCAATTTTTTTCAAAAATCTTTTTAAAAAGAATACAGAGATTTTCATCCATTATCATGAATACACGAGCCCTTCCGAATATGAGAGCGGGATGAAACTTGGGAAGGTCTTCCATAAACTTGAACGGAAGATCTATCCTCTGGCAAAATGGGTGTCACATACTAATGAACAGCGAATGCATTTGTTTGAGAAAGACTTATTGCCCGTCCGTTTATCGCAGCTCAAAATTCTTCCTAATTATCCACCCAGAAGTTGGCTTGCAGAACCGGCTTTTAAAAATTCAAATCTGCTGAGAGTAGTTTATATTGGAGCTTTAAGCACTGAAACTATGTTTGTTAAAGAATTTTCAAGTTGGGTTAAACAACAACGTGGTTTTGTTTCCTGGGATATTTATTCTTATAATGTAAGCCCTTCAACCAAAGAATACCTGGCTGAAATAAGTGAGGACGTTATCAAGTTAAAGCCCGGTGTTTGTTATTCTGAGTTACCTAAAATTTTAGAACAGTACGATGTGGGCATCATCTTATATCGAGGGCACATTGAAAATTATATTTATAATGCTACCAACAAATTGTTCGAATATCATTCTTGCGGATTGGATGTATGGTATCCATCGGGAATGGATGGTATAAATCAATATGCGCGGTTGGACAGTATACCGAAGATAGTTCCGATCAACTTCGAACTTTTAAGTGAGCTTGACCTGAGAGAGCTGAAGGATCATAAAAATCTTCCGATAAAAAAATCAAGGTTTTATTGTGAAGACGCTCTTAAACCATTAGTTTCTTGTCTTTGCGGTCGCAGTATATAAGTTTGGTAAGCTTAGAGATTTAAAAATTTAATTTAGAGGGTTGAACTTTGTGCTCAATATTCCTGAAAGTTTTTGCTATTCTATTAATGTTTGACTTCAACTCATAAAAATTTGATTTAGAGTTTTTTAATTGAAAGTTGAACTGTAAAACCAAATTGGCTGCAATCTTATTTAATAAATAATGTCTTTAAACAAAAAAACTAAAACACGAAAATGATAACAACTCTTTTGCTATCATTTGTTTTTTTGCCCGTAAAATTTGAAAGCCGTAAAATCTAATTGATTGAAGTCACTTTTTAAGGTAAGTTTTGACTGGGGCTTTTATTTGCTATTAATTATCGTAATAAAAATTACGTGGAGCGACTTAAGCCTCTATAGATGGATTGCGCTAGCAATTTCTCTTCACCAATTTTTGCTATTATTTAATTCTCTCGGAGCTGTTATGCCGATAAGATACCTGTTAGGTTCATTCATGTGCCTTCAAATGTTGTTGGGGCCAACATTTGCATATAGCGGATTAGATGAATATCAGACAAATCCCATCTACCAGATGAAGGTGCCGGAAGATGTCTATTTCGGTTACATAATTCCTGCAGTAGCTCTATTTATACTAGGCCTTCATATAACCGCGGGCAAATTGAAGGGTGAAGTTTTGAATCTAAACCAAATAACTGAATTTGTTGACCAATCAGGCAAATTACCCTATACTTTTATAATTGTTGGTTTTTTGTCTTCTTACGTGCAAGCGTTTTTCAGCTCAGAACTTGGATTTGTTTTCTACTTACTTAGCGGTTTTAAATTTATAGGGGCATTTATGTTGATTTTAGGGACCAAAAAACTTAAGTTATGGGTTTTAATTGTTGTTTTCGGATCCATAATTATATCAACTTTGCGACAGGCAATGTTTCATGATCTGTTAACATGGTCATTGATGTTGGGAGCGGTAATTTGTTTAAAGTATAAGCCAGGTTTAGCTATTAAGACTGCTGCCAGCTTTGGCTTTATAATGTTTGTAGTAGTAATCCAACTAGTAAAAGGCGACTATCGAAAAGCCGCATGGCAAGGCGATGAAAGTGGAACGGGGGCGGCTTCATTTCAGGCTATTGTTGAAAAACGAAGTGAGGATAACTCTCTTTTTAGCACAAAACAGCTTGCTGAAAACAATTTGAGAATCAATCAAGGCTTTATAATTACTCACATTCTTTCATGGGTGCCGAAATCAGAGCCTTTTGCCGATGGTCAGGAGCTATTTCAAATCTTAGAAGCCGCTTTTTTACCGAGAATTGTTGCCCCTGATAAACTGAGAGCAGGGGATAAAACAATATTTACGAAATATTCCGGCATGCATCTGCAACAGAATACCTCCATGGGATTAGGCTCGCCGGGGGATGCATATATAAATTTTGGCGTTGCTGGTGGCTGTATCTTTATGTTTGTACTTGGATTGATTTTTAGCGAAGTATTAAATGGATTTTACCGTTTTAGTAAAGTTTACCCATTTCTATTAATGTTTACTCCCCTTGTATATTACTATCCCATTCGCCCGGATTGTGAATTACAAACAACGCTTGGCCATCTTGTAAAATCATGCATGCTTATCTATTTCATGATCATTTTTTGGCGGCAAGACCTCAGTAAGATCTCAAAAAAACGCCTTCCGGTTACTACTTCACCGGTTTGATCATACATCCTTTTTCAAATCAAAAAATTGAAAATTACTTTCGAAATTGTCAGAATTTAAAAAGTCACTTTTTAGAATTATTTTTTTAAGTAAAATCGGCCGTGTTTTACTTAACAGGCGTTTTAATAAAAATTTTTCGTCAGCGGCCGATTACTGGGAAAAAAGATATTCAGAAAATGGGTATTCCGGTGAAGGCTCATATGGAAAACTGGCTTTATATAAGTCAAGCGTTATTAATGAATTCGTGAGAGAAAACCAGATAGCCAAAATTGTTGATTTCGGCTGTGGTGACGGCAACCAACTAAAAATGCTATGCTTACCTGACTACATAGGCCTTGATGTTTCAAACAGTGCCGTTGAGCGATGTAGACAATTATTTGCTAACGATCGGAATAAAAAATTCTTTGTTTACTATCCCACCTCTTTTACAGATGACCGGACTGTCATTCGCGGCGACCTTGGTTTGTCTTTAGATGTAATTTATCATTTGCTGGAGGACGAAATTTTCGAAGGTTATATGCATCGCTTATTCTCATCATCTACCCGTTTTATAATTATATACGCCTGGGATGTCGACGGACCAAGGAACGGTCACGTTATGCATAGAAAATTCACGAAGTGGATAGATGATAATTACCGTGAATGGGAGTTGAGAGAACATAAAAAAAGCCAATTAAGTGAAGCCGCTGATTTTTTTATTTATGAAAAGTGCCCTGGAAGGATTTAATTTTCACGATCATTTTAGATGGTGAGAAAAGGAGAGTAATGACTAAAATCTTCATCACCATCCCCTGGTTCCTTCCTGCGTTCCGCGCCGGTGGCCCAATTCAATCAATAGCCAATCTTGTAAGAGAGTTTAATGCTGACGTACGATATTTCATTTTCTGCAGCGATACAGATATGAACGGGGCAGCATTAGACAATGTAAAAACAGGAGAATGGGTGCAGTATAACACTCAGACCCAGGTTTGGTATGCAGATCATGAAAAAATAAGTGACAGCCTGGTAAAGCAGGTGGAAACGATTAAGCCCGATGTACTCTATATTATTGGTATCTATTCCTGGCATTTTAATATAGTACCACTTTTATATTGCAAGGCACCAAAGAAAATTTTATCAACAAGGGGAATGCTTCATCCTGGAGCATTATCGCAAAAAAAATGGAAGAAGAAAATTTATCTCGGAATTTTTAAATTGATGGAATATCATCACAAGGTTTACTTCCATGCCACCGGCGAAGAAGAAAAAAAGTACATCTGTAATTTTTTTGGTAAGGCTGCTAAGGTTTTCGTTGCAGGGGCTATCCCAAATAAAATTCAACCGATACCTATTGCAGAAAAAGAACGGGGGAATTTAAACTTGGTAAGTATTGGATTGATAAGCCCAATGGAAAATATTTTATTGGTATTGCAGGCATTGCAAAAAGCTACGGCGAACATTGAATATGATATCTATGGCCCCGTACAAGATTATGATTACCATGAGTTGTGTAAACAACAGATCAAATCATTGCCGGGTAACGTAAGGGTCAAATATCACAAAGAACCAGCGTCGCAGGAATTACAAAAAATTTTATGTAAAGCACATATTTTCATTGTTCAATATAAAAATCAACTCTTCGGTCATACTATCTATGAGGCTTTGTCCGCCGGCCGGCCCGTAATTACCAGTAATCAAATTTCATGGAAACGATTGGAAGAATCCAAGGCAGGATTCAATGTTCCCACCAACGACACCACCGGACTAATAAATGCGATTAATTTTTTCGCGGCAATGAGCAAGGAAGAATTAGGTACCTGGTGTGAAGGAGCACAGCATTATTCAGAAGATGCTGTTGATATTTTACAAACTAAAAAAGCATATGCGGCGATGTTTGACTTATAAAGAGCATTCGGATCTGTATATCCTGAAAAATTTATTTGACCGGGTTAGAAACTATGAAGGATGGAGCAATTCTCCTGCTGCTTTAACTGAGATGGCCAAAAAACCTGTGAAAAAGAAATTACTAATATTGGTAGATTGGTATAGCCCGGGATATAAGGCTGGCGGGCCTATTCAATCGTGTGTTAACCTGGCCAATGCACTAAAAAAGTATTATGAAATATACGTGCTTACTTCAGATACTGATCATGGCGATACAACACCTTATCCCGGAATTGTGGCCAACCAATGGGATGGCAATTTATTCCCGGGTATTCAGGTCTATTATATACATGCGGGCACATTTAAAAAAACAACATTATCGGTTTTAATAAACGGGATTGATCCTGATTATATCTATCTAAACCATCTTTTTTCACCTTTTTTTGTAGTCTATCCTTTATGGCTCATATGGCGCAATAAAATAAAAGGAAAGGTGATACTTTGTCCACGGGGTGCACTTCACAAAAGTGCGTTATCGGAAAAATTTTATAAAAAGATGCCGTTCCTGCTGTTGTGCAGATTGGTTAAAATGAATAAGAAGATCTTTTTCCACGCAACCAATGAAAAAGAAAAGAATGAAATAGAACGTTTTTTCCCGCATAGCCATATATTCATAGCTGACAATTTACCCGACATGAATCAGCCGCTATTAGATTTTTGTGAGAAAAAAAAGGGGGAAATCAACTGTATATTTATTGCGAGGATCGTTCCTATAAAAAATCTTTTGTATTTACTGGACATTCTTGGCAAAGTAAGCGTCTCAGTGTCCCTGGCTATTGCCGGACCTATAGAAGATGAAAATTATTGGAATTCCTGCATCGAAAAAATAAAAGAACTCCCTGAAAATATCTCGGTTGACTACATTGGGAGCGTAAAAAAAGAAGCGTTACAAAAAATTATCCAGGAGCATCACATATTAATATTACCAACAACCGGTGAAAATTTTGGCCATTCAATTTTTGAGGCTTTTCTTGCAGGCAGGCCAGTTTTAATAAGCGACCAAACTCCATGGAGGCAATTGCTCGAAAAAAATACAGGCTGGGACCTGCCTCTAAATCATCCTGAATTATTCCGGGATGCTATTGAGACAGCAGGTAACTGGGAGCAAAATGATTTTGAAAAATTTGCTACCGGCTCCTGGAATTTTGCTTATGAATTTATCAGGAACCCCCAACTAATAGAAAAATACAAATTGCTGTTTTCATGAAAAGAGTAGATAATTCCATTTACAGGGTTGAAATCAACATTGGGGCGGGAAGGGGTAAACAGTTGTTGTGGTATTTAACCAGTATTTTATTCTTTAAAAACACCTTAAATATTTTTTCAGGCCTAAAAGTATCATTGCTAAAATTGTTTGGCGCCCATGTCGGGAAGGGCGTTGTTATTAAGCCAGGGGTGAACATTAAGTATCCATGGAAACTCAGGATCGGAAACTATTCATGGATTGGGGAATATGTATGGATTGATAATTTATCCGAAGTGACCATCGGAAAGAATGTTACGTTATCTCAGGGTGCTTTCTTAATGACCGGCAGCCACGATCACACAAAAGACTCATTCGATTATATTTCTATTCCCATTGTTTTGGAAGATGGAGTTTGGATAGGTGCACAGGCGATAGTTTCCGGCGGCGTTACCTGCCACACGCATAGTATCCTTGGAATGAATTCCGTAGCAGAGAATAATTTAAAACAATACACCATCTACAAGGGAAATCCTTCGATACCTGTAGTGGAAAGAATTATAAACTAAATATAAAACTCTCAAGAATGATCCCTGAAAAAATTAGGCAGGCATTAAGAAATACCTGTTATTTTGTATTTGGGAATTTAACAAAAATAAAAACAACTTTCTTTTCAAACACATTTATCGCAACAGGCTATTTTCTCAAAAGTGAGGCCGAGTATAGGAAAAGTCCTGCCATAAATAAGATATGTGACAGGATGAAGCTTCACGATCATTTGGCCACTACTTATTTACATCCTGGCGATAAAATACATTACCTTGAATTTGGTGTACTCCGGGGCCAAATAATTTCGAAATGGTCTGCGAACAATATAAATCCGGAATCAAAATTTACGGGATTTGATACATTCACTGGCCTTCCCGAAAATTGGGCCAATGTAAAAAAGGGCAGCTTTTCGAATAAAGGAGTTATTCCGCAAATCGATGATGACAGAACAAATTTTTGTGTTGGCCTTGTTCAGGATACGCTTCCACCATACATAAAGAATATCAATCCTTCTTATAGAATTATTTCGCATTTGGACTTCGATCTGTATAATGCAACTTTATTTACACTTCTTTCTTTACAACCGCTTTTAAAATCGGGGGACCTGATAATATTAGATGAATATTTTTCTATTTCAAAAAACCATTATGAATATAGGGCTTTTGCCGATTTCTTGTCTTTATATAAAATTCAGTACAAACCTTTGTATAAGTGCAGGTCAGGCCATTATGTGATTGAGGTGATATAAATTATTTTACCCATGCAAAAACTTAAACAACCTGTTAACCACAAGAGCCTAAAAAAAGCTTTACTGATCAGGGCTGTCGAAGAAAAATTTCTTAAATTATTTTCGGAAGGTAAGTTAAACGGAACCGTGCATACCTGTGTAGGGCAGGAGTTTTCAGCTATTGCTTTTGCGGGCCAGGTGCAGAAGAAAGATTTTATTTTTTCCAATCATCGCTGCCATGGGCACTATATTGCTTTTACCGATGACGTAAGAGGCTTACTTGCAGAACTCCTGGGTAAAGCATCGGGTACATCCGGCGGCATAGGCAGCAGCCAGCACTTATGCAACAATAATTTTTTTTCAAACGGGATACAGGGTGGTATAACGCCGGTTGCGGCAGGCTATGCCCTGGCAAATAAATTTAAAAACAACGGAGCTATAGGAATTGTTTTTATTGGTGACGGCACATTGGGTGAAGGGGTGCTTTATGAAACTTTAAACATTGTTTCAAAATGGGAGATACCCTTGCTAATCGTTTGTGAGAATAATTTCTATGCGCAATCCACCTCGCAAACACTTACGCTTGCGGGAAATATTTTAGACCGTGCTGCTGCATTTGGCATCAAAACCGGTGAAGGAACTACAGATGATCCGGGAGAGTTGATTGAAAAAGCCAGTGACGCTATTTCATTTGTGCGTGAGCAGATGAAACCCCTTTTCTTTTTGGTAAATACTTACCGGCTGAATCCTCATTCGAAGGGGGACGATAACAGGGATACGGGCGAAATAAATGGATACAGAAATAAAGATTTCCTCGAGATATTCAGTAAGGAAGAGCCTGTTTATTTCAAAAAATACCAGGACAGTATTACTGGCGATATCAATAATATGGTAAATGATATTATGGCTGAAGACGACCTGGCGATTGAAAAATATTATGTGCCCGACGTGCAAGCTGATAATGACGTATGGCAATCAATCAAGCCAGTAAATAAAAGGCAGGTAGAGTTGTTGAATTCTTTTTTCAAAGAGAAAATTGTGGCTGATCCACGCCTTATATTTATTGGTGAGGATGTCTTGTCGCCGTATGGAGGCACGTTTAAAGTATCCAAAGACCTTTCTGATATGGAACCGGAACGTGTGATTTCTACTCCCATTTCAGAAGCCGCGATTGTAGGCGTATCTAACGGGCTTGCCTTAAATGGATTTAAACCGTTTGCCGAAATAATGTTTGGCGATTTTATTACGTTGGCTTTCGACCAGCTTGTAAACCATGCGTCGAAATTTCACCACATGTTTAATAAAAAAATAAATTGCCCGGTAGTGATCCGGTCACCGATGGGTGGAAGAAGAGGATATGGCCCCACCCATTCACAAACGCTGGATAAATTTCTCATAGGAATTGATAATGTGAAAACGGTGGCCCTGAATACACTTATAGAACCGGCGATTATATATGAATCTGTGTTGAAGGAACAGCACCCCGTAATATTGATTGAAAATAAGACAGACTATGGTAAAAAAATTCTGAATCACCAGGCAGTAAATTTTACCTATTCAAGAAACGAAGATGCGTTTCCTGTTGTAAAAGTATCTCCGGCGATAACACAGCCCACACTTACCATTGTTGCTTATGGAGGCATGGCTGACCTGGTAAATGCTCTATTAAATAAAATATTTATCGAAACAGAATACAAACCTGAATTAATAGTACCCGCTTTAATTTCCAGCCTGCCATTGGATATTTTAAGTGAATCTGTAAAAGTCACAGGCCGGTTGTTAGTGATCGAGGAAGGAAGTGGTTATGGGGGAATAGGAAGTGAATTAATTTGTTCTATAACGGAACGATTAAACATTCCGTTCCAGGCAAAAAGAATTGCCGCTTATCCCGTTCCGATCCCATCTGCAAAGTCGTTGGAAAATATAGTTTTGCCCGGTGAAGACAGGATCATCGAAGAAATAAAAACCAGTTTTATATAATGGCAGTTGTGCAGGAAATAAAAGTACCATTGATTTCTGTAAATGACACGAAACTAACGGTAATAGATATATGTTTTTTGGCCGGCGACCAGGTAAAGAAGGGAGATGTTATTCTCGTTTTTGAAACATCCAAAACGACTTACGAAGTAGGAGCGGAAGTAAATGGTTATATACAATATATGTGCGCCACCGATGAAGACTATGAAGTGGATACGATTGTTGCTATGCTCTATGACAATGCTTCTGAGGTTCAAGTTTACGATAACCTGCCATTAGAGAAGAATACCCAAATGAAATTGGCAGCACACTGGACGGGCGAAACACTATTTTCAAAAGGCGCACTGCATATTATAAATGAAAGGGGACTAAATAGAAAACTGTTCGCCGGGAGTGACTTTATTAGCAAGGAAGATGTATTAGTATATCTTGGAGAATCAAAAAAAAATCAATCCGCCATTTCACCGGACGCCGAAATAGCAAAAGAAAATCGAACAAGTAGTATTTCAGAAACCCAGGGTCTTGTTCAAAAACTTTCCGCCAATAAGAAGCTTGAAGTTGAATATCTGGGTAGTGTGCAGGCAGTTGGGCTTACCAGCACAGTAAATAATTTCATTGACACAGATGGAATATTTATTCATTTAAACGAATCATTAAAGGCGCTTAAGAACTCGCTGTTGCCGGTCACCATATACGAGGCATCCCGGTTACTGGCAAAATATAAAAAGCTGAATGCCTTTTATGCTGAAGGATCAATATGCTATTATGAAAAAATAAATATCGGTTTTGCCATCGACCTGGACCAGGGTTTAAAAGTATTAAAGGTTCCGGATGCTCAAAAAAAAACGATCAGTGAAATTGAAGAGGATATAATAGGCTTGTCTGGTAAATATCTGGACAATGCCTTGCACTATGATGATCTTACTGATATAACCTTTACGATTACGGATCTTTCTTCGGAGAAGGTCGCCTTCTTCCGGCCCTTGGTTAATTACAGGAATAGTGCTATACTTGGTATTTCCTCTATTGATGAAAAGTTGGACAGGTGCACATTTACGGTAACTTTTGACCATCGCGTTACCGAAGGCAAATTAGTTGCTAAATTTTTAAACGACTTAAAAAGCAGGTTGGAATCATACCGGTCAAATCATTTTGCCAGCCATCAGCATATCAAGTGTTTTAAATGTTATAAATTACTGGCAGAAGACTTAAGCGATGTTGGATTTACAAAATGTATTACGCCGAATGGCGAAAACGCATTTATTTGTCAAAGTTGTCTAAAGGGTTTTTAAATGTCAGAACAAATTAAAAAAATAGTTTCAGAGTATACTAAAATGTCAATGGACCAGCTTCAGTCGGAGACACGGATTGGGAGGTCTGCACTCGGTAATTCAATTATTTTGCACAGGATGTACGCTGCCATTGCAAAAGAAGGTTTTGAAGTGCAAGGCTACCAGAACGTTAAAACTTTTGGTGAATTAGAAAACAAAATCTTACAGGCTCAAAATAGGGGCGGTTCAACGAAAAATAATGAATTAAAAGCAGCGGTTAGCAACAATCAATTTAATGAAGCACCTGGGATAGGTGTAGATATTGAGGAAACTTCTCAAATGCCGAGAGCCGATGACTTTCGTGAAGATGAATTTTATCAAATGAATTTTACACCCCAGGAAATTGCTTATTGTATTTCGCAACCCGATCAATATGCGTCATTTACCGGAATA
>JBDTOV010000070.1:0-23960 GCA_039933035.1 Ginsengibacter sp.
TAGAATATTTTGCCGGTTTATATAAAAACGAAAAAAATAAATTGGAGGAGCAGGCAGATCATGTATCAAAAGGAATAAGAGATCTTGAGAACGTGCCTATGAACAACAATACCGTTGCATTTTCCAGAACTACTTTACATGGGATGTATTCGACACTACGTCAGCGCCTCGATATGGAGAATGGCGGCACGAGGGGCACCATGAAATTCCCCATGCCATCCATCTGGGAATTTTTGTTACAATATAATTTTATAAGCGGAGATAAAGATGCTTTGCAGGCCGTAGAAACTACCTTAAACAATATGGCTTGCGGTGGCATATACGACCAGGTCGGCGGCGGATTTTCCCGTTATGCGACGGATTCCAACTGGCATGCTCCTCATTTTGAAAAAATGCTCTACGACAATGCCCAATTGGTGAGCCTGTACAGCCATGCTTTTCAATCGACTAAAAACCCATTGTATAAAGAAATAGTTTATGAAACCATCGCATTTGTACAGCGGGAACTTTCTTCTCCCGAAGGCGGGTTTTATTCCTCCCTGGATGCAGACAGCGAAGGTAAGGAAGGAAAATTTTACGTTTGGAGTGAGGCTGAACTCAAAGATATTTTGGGTGAGGATGCAGCCATTTTTTCTGATTATTATGGCATAATCCAAACGGGAAACTGGGAGCATGGTAATAATATTCCCGATATTAATGAAGGTGATCAAAATACAGCCCGGAAATATCATCTAACCCCTGATCAACTTCATGCAAAAATTAATGAACTAAAGTCGCTTGTATTTAAGGCCAGGGGAAAACGCATTCGACCTCATACGGATGATAAAATTTTGACTGCCTGGAATGCACTCATGTCAAAAGGTTTGATTGACGCCTATGAAACTTTTGGCGAACAGAATTTTCTAGATATGGCTAAACGAAACATGGATTTTCTTCTCAAAAATATTACCACCGGTGAAAACGGTTTATACAGGAATTTTAAAAATGGTAATGCAACGATACCTGCATTTCTCGATGATTATGCTTTCGTGATAAGTGCTTGTATCAATTATTACCAGGTGAGTTTTGATGCAACTTATTTGCAGAAAGCAAATGAACTTACCCAATATACGGAGCAACATTTCTTTGATACAACATCCGGTATGTTTTTTTATACGGATGATCAGCATAGTAATTTAATAGCCCGTAAAATGGAAGTATCGGATAACGTGATCCCCTCCTCCAACAGCGAGATGGCTAAAAATTTATTGCTGCTCGGCCTTTATTTTGAAAATAAAAAATATGAAGAACAGTCCGCACAGCTTGTGAAAAATGTGGCAGACGATATTGAAAAGAACGTTGGATATTACAGCAATTGGGCCAGTGCAATGATTTTGCATGTAAAGCCCCCGTACGAAGTCGCGATAGTAGGAAATGCCTGGAGGGAAAAATTATCGGCTCTGCAAAAAAATTATTTACCCAATACCATCTTTCTTGGTGGGAGTATCGAAGGAAATTTTCCATTGTTGCAAAACAAATTAATAGAAGGAAAAACGATGATTTATGTCTGTGAAAATAAAACCTGCCAGAGACCGGTAGAGGAAGTTGAACAAGCGCTACAACAAATAAAATAACAGAGCGGCAACTGTGCATAGTAGCATCAGGTGCGTATTTTGCAACGAGCAGCAGGTATTTACCCGGTACAATAATTTTTATGCAGGCTTTTTTACTACATAGTCCCTTCCTTCTTCTTCTTTGTGTAATACCTTATAGGCAACAATGCCGGCAGCGGCCATTAACACAGCTCCCAGGGCAAAAGGAGCGCCCGGAAAATAAACAGAAGTTGACTTTGCTGTATAATGGGAGAAGAGGCTGGTCATTATTACCGGGCTTATAATTGATGTTGCGCTGATCAGGCTGGTCAGCGCCCCCTGTAATTCGCCCTGTTCATTTGCCGGAACATGACCAGTGATGATTGACTGTAATGCAGGACCGGAGATTCCGCCAAGACAGTATGGAATTAAAAAAAGGAACATCATCCAACCCTGTGTGGCGCATGCAAACAATACTAACCCCAACGCGTACATGCCAAACCCGATGTAAATACTTTTAGTATTTCCTAATTTCGGATTAATGTATCGTATGAGGACACCTTGCACCAGGCCAACAAGAAGCCCTACGGTACCAAGAGAAATACCGATTAATTTTTCACTCCACCTGAAACGCTCTATACCAAAGAAAGCCCAAACACTTTGCACGGCCTGGCCTGCCATGTACACTAAAAAAAATGAAACTGCAAGAGCAGCCACTGCGGGATATTTTTTCAAGTGCTTAAATGCTCCAAAAGGATTTGCCCTTTTCCATTCAAAACGTCGCCTGTTCTCTACCGGTAGTGACTCAGGAAGTACAAAATAGCCATAGATGAAATTAATGAATGTAAGTCCCGCTGCAGCAAGAAAGGGCACCCGGGATCCATATTGTCCCAATAGTCCGCCGATTACGGGCCCTACAATAAATCCAAGACCGAAAGCCGCTCCAACCAATCCAAAATTTTTGGCACGATCCTCCGGGGCACTGATATCAGCGATATAAGCAGTAGCCGTTGTAAAGCTTGCACCGGTAATCCCCGCGATAGCCCGCCCTACAAAAAGCCAGGCGATAGTAGGCGCAAAAGAAAGAAATAAATAATCAACGCCAAAACCAAACAATGAAACTAACAGCACGGGTCTGCGACCGAATTTATCGCTGAGGTTACCCAATAGCGGGGAAAACAAAAATTGCATGATCGCATAAGCAAATGTCAGCCAGCCACCATAACGTGACGCCGTGCTTATATTGCCATGAATCAATTCTTCGATGAGTTTTGGTAATACAGGGATGATTATCCCCAACCCGGTAACATCAATTAGAAGCGTAAGAAAAATAAAACCCAGCGCTGCCTTTCGGTTAGAAGCCATTCAAAATTCTTTTGTCAAAGATGACTCAAAAAAAAAATTATTTCCTGAATTAAATTGAAATCTAAAAAAAGCAGGTCGTGGATTGCGTTAAACTAATTAATTAATCGTTGCTCCGGGTTTACTAATCTCCTTTAATATTCATTCGAGTTATCGTGACCCTGCAGTTTAACAAGCTTGTTGTAGACGCCAAGCAGCAGGAACGGGGCGGCCCACTGCCCGATAAAAAGGCTTTTCGATTTTTTGCCCATAACCTGCAAAGTTAGCGAGACTCCCATAGAAGCCAGTGCAGACCATAAAAATATATCTGAAGGTAATTTTGCTGTTTGTTTTTCAATTGCTTTTGCAATTTTACCTTCGTGAAATTTTTCAATTGTAAGTGGATCCATTATTGGTTGGTTTATTAAGTTTAAAAAAATTATGTAACAAATTTAACTCAGTTTACTCGAAAGTATATAATTACCAAAGCCTAACAGGATAGAAATGATACCCATTGTGGTTTTCTTCCCGCTTTATTATAGTTGAATTCAAAAAATACATTCTATATTGCGAACAAAAAAACATGAAAGCAGCAGGATGGATATTAATAGCGCTTGGAATTGTAATGATAATAATTAGGGGCTTCTCCGTTCCTGTGGAAAAGAACATTATCGATGCGGGCCCTATCCAGGTAAACAAGACTGAAAATAAATGGATTGGCTGGCCAACATATGCAGGCGGTCTTATCGCCATCATCGGGGTTGTGCTGGTGGTTGGCGGTAAGAAAAAATAGATGTTTGATAAAGGGAAATTTTCGCACTATTAAAAAATAATCACAATAAAGCCCGGCATATAACCAGGCTTTACTTTATTACCAAAAAATTCTCACAAAAGAAGAATCAAAAGTAATATAATGATGATAATTGCACCTACAGATAAATAAACTCCGTTAGTGTTCTTCTTAACTTCTTTTTTCATTTCTTTTACTTCCTTTCTCAGCTCCTTTTTTTCTGATGAAGTCAGGTTACTCTTATCCATATCCCGTATTTCCTTCAAACGGGTTACCAATTGTTGAGCCCGTGCATCGTTACTGGTTTTTTCGGTTGAAATTGCTGGAGTTTCATTTCCTGCGAAAGCGGGCATTACCAGGCTTATGCACATAGCCATTAATAACACCGGGATGATTTTTTTTAAGTTCATTGTAGAGGTTTTTAATAAGTTAATAATAATACATTGCGGTAAAATTAGAGATATTGGCGTTAATAATGATTTTTCAATTTAAAAATATTTTACCCATTAGGAATTTTCTAAATGGGTGGTTAGGGTTCATGGGATAATCGCAAACGAACAATCATAAAAAACCACCGGAAAACCCGGTGGCAATAGCGCTGCACAGCGCCTCAGATTATTTTGATGGACACCGCTACCGTAATGCCGGTGTTGGAGTCCATGTTCTATCTGTAGATTGCATGAATACCTCCTTTTTGTTTGATGAAAAATAAAGTTAGTAAAAAATTGAAAGGAAAATCCTTATATAATCATATTTATTCACGGGCCTTCAATTGTTTTTTTAGATCGTATTGAAGATCGGGATGAAGTGTCGAAAGAACTTCATCAATTTTCCTGATTTGTGTTTCATACATATTTAACAATGGTTTGCTTTTGTGTAAGGGGATTGAAAACTCAATCATACTGTTACAAAAATGGATCATTATTTCAGCCTCTGCCTGTTTGGATGAGGCAAATCTTATATGCTTATTCACAAAACGTAAAATTTTGCGAACACTTTTTTTTATGTAATAAATGTTTGAATTATTGATGTCATTAAAGAGTACACCGGTTTCCTTTCTAACATTTTCAATGTAGATAGCCATATCATCAGATTCAAAAAGAAGAAATGTTAACAGCTCTTTATTTTCCTTTTTAAATTTTGCCAGTCTCAGGCAAAATGAAAGAAGTTCGGTTTGGTTACGATGCTCCAGTTCTCTTTTAAGTTCATGTACAGATGCTGCTTTCATTATTTGTAAATATCGGCAACATCGCGGTTCGCTCAAAATATATCAGGTATCGTTTATTTCTTATGTTAACCAAAAAAGAAAACCAATGGTTTCCCTTGAATGGCTGAAGCCGGGTGCATTTCCAATTGTAGCTTTGGGTTCAAGGTTGCCAACGCTGGAGCCAGGTACCTTCAAACTACCAACAAAATTATTGAAGGTTGTCAACCTTGCGGCAAGTTGACATGCGCCATAAGACCTGTTTAATATTATACTTGTTGCACTACTTACCTCCCTTGAATTTTTCACATTTTCATAGATATTCATGGTGCAATATTTGCACCTTATTTTAAAAAAAATGAGGACAATTAAAATGAAACATACAAAATATTTTATTGCTACTGCCTGTATAATGTTGGCTATTTTTTCCAACGATTCATTTGGCCAAAACAAAACGTCAGAAAAAGATAACTCCCAAAAAATATCATTTAAAAACATGGTTGATTCGCAACAATTTGTTTTTGTTGCACAAACCGCTTCTCCCCTACGTGGCGGATTTCGCAATCTCACATCTTCGTATGATGTAAGGGTACGGAAAGATACAATGATAAGTTACCTTCCTTATTTTGGAAGGGCTTACACCGCTCCCATTGACCCCGCAAAATCAGGCCTTGATTTTACTTCCACCAATTTTTCCTATACCGTTACGCCAAATAAAAAAAGCGGTTGGAATATTGTTATTAAACCAAAAGATAAAATGGAGGTTCAGCAATACGCATTCACAGTTTTTGATAATGGGTCCGCCAGTCTTAATGTTACCAACACTTCAAAGGATCCTATTTCCTTTAATGGCTACATTAAAAAAGAAGAACGTAAAAGAAAATAGTATTTTGCATCATCCGGCATTTTTACTCAAATGAGTTTTTAGATTATGGATCAGCAAACAGGCAAATACATAATTGTCGCAGGGATATTGGTGTTGTTAACCGGAATTTTAATCTATTTTTTTCACGATTACTTTAGATGGCTGGGAAAACTTCCGGGCGATATAAGCATTAAAAAAGAACACTACCGGTTCTATTTTCCAATTGTAACGATGATCGTAGTTAGCCTGGCAATCACGCTTATTATAAACATTATCAAGCGCTGGTTGTAAAGTTAATTTCAAGGCCATGTATCCGGCAGGGAAGTTTTATTTCCCTAATTGGTAATACCTTGTGTTTTTATTATGAAATATTTTGTTGAAAAACATTCTATTGCCCGGCAAATATGGGGGAAAAGTGATACAGTTCTTTTCATTTTTGCAGGTGCAGCGGCTGAATTTGCTTTGAATAAAGCGGTTGACTGGCTATACTTTACAGGCAAGCTCCCGGCAGATCCCCTGGGGCGATTGTTTTCTACCGTAGGTTATGCCAGGCGGATTGTTTTTGCTGAATATGATGAAGCCCTGAGAAACATAGACAGCATTACAGCCATCCACAAAGGGGTGGAAGACGAACGCGGAAAAACGATACCTGACTGGGCATACCGCGATGTGTTATTTATGTTGATACATTACAGTATCGCCTCTTTTGAGGCGCTTGAACACAATCTCTCTACGCTGGAAAAGGAAGAAATATTTAATGTTTTTTTTAGGGTGGGACAAAGAATGAATATTAAAGACCTTCCGCAAAATTATACTGAATGGCTAACAGTAAGAGCCTACGACCTGGAGCATGATCTAAAAAAGACCAGTTATTCAATGGATCTCTATAAGCAATATAAAAAACACCTCGGACTTTTTCGCTACCGTGTTTTGTTAGAGGGGCAAATAATAATAGTACCTCAAAAAGTGCGGGATTTGCTGCACTTCCGCAAGTTCTCCTTCCTGTCTGCCGTTTTACCTTTATATAAGTTGAGCCGTTTACTCAGGTTGGACGGCTTCATCAAATCACTTATTCTTCCCGCTGCATATAAAAAAGAGATTAGGGAACTGGATATGGCCTAAAATTACTGCTCCTTTTTGGCATAAAAATTAGTATAAGAAATTATGCATAGGATGCTATCATATACTAACCTTTACATTAAAAAATGGCACAGTATTCAAAAACTGTAGGGAAAAAAGTTGAAAAATTAATGCAAGAGATGCATGAAGGCAAGCTTACAAGCGGCCGCAGTGGAAAAAAAGTTGCCAACCCGAAACAGGCTATTGCTATAGGCTTATCGGAAGCAAGGGAAGCAGGCGCTACAGTACCCAAAAAAAGTTGTTCGAAGTTTTCCTAAAAAAAATCAGCACCTAAAAAATCTGCGTCCAAAAGCAGTTCTTCGTCTCATAAACCGGGGCCAAAAAAAGTAGCAAAAAAGAAATAGCCAAGTGAGCTTTACTGAACAGTATCACTTTATCAAAAGTATTTTTCCAGGCTGCATTCACTTACCTGTTGCCAAAAAATAAAAATCATTTATTGGTCCGTTATTGCCGGCTTATAGTAAATATTTACACCTGTATAAAGCGACAACAATTGATTTAAGAATTCATCATCATTTCAGCGCTTTCCTCCTGCACTGATCTCATGCTGGTTGAATACATCATTGTTCTTCCCAATAATAAAACAGAAAAATTCACGATAGCTCTTATTCACATTAAACTTGTCACAGGAACTGCCGTTTAATATTTAGTAAACTAACTAACGCTGAAGTAAACGCACCAATTCCCAATTGTGTAGCACCCATCAAGGCAGATGCAGTGCCTGCATTTTTGCTGAAAGGAGAGATACCCGCGAGTTAGTTGTCTTACGATCTACAGCAAGTTCAGGAAATTCCGGTAGGTACCTATCAATAGTGAAGGGCCTATTGCAGAAAGTATTCTCAAAGTGAGTATGGTAAAAAATCTTTTTTTCCTGCTCATTGCTCGATAAAAGGTAAAACTATGCAGGCATTTTAAAAGAAAGGATAAATGGTAATGTAGGTATTGCCATTGACCGATATACTTAAAATCATATTCGCTTTTTCTTGATTTAATTCAAAAGTTTCAATAACTTCCATTCATAATTGCATTTGCGATAACACTAAAGGCCATTATATTTTTCAGCGGGTTGCGCTAATTCAAAAAATCATATCCTTAGAAACTCCGATACTTCTCACAGCCAAGTCAATTTGCCTTACCGGTTTATTTGATTCGAAATTCGATTATTATAATCCATCTCCATTGAAGAATTAGTGATTTAAAATTTATGGAAACGATCATTCTCTGTAACAACCTCATTAAATAAACATTTATATAAAAAAGTAACATGAAAAGAAATCTACTCTTAATCGCATGTATTGCCCTCCTTGGTTTTAGTGCAGATGCACAGGGAGTAACACAAATTAATGCCAATAAAAGCCTGCAAGTTGTGTTACCAATGTCCAATAATAAAACATTGCTCTACTCTCAACTTGATAGCTCCATCTGGGCAACAGACGGCACTCTCGCCGGCACTGTTCAAATATCTCCGAATATTAAGTTTACTGATGAGTGGGGATTACTTAATGGTAAAGTTATTTTTAGCGGAAGTACTGTGGCTACCGGTACTGAATTGTATATTTCAGACGGGACGCCGGGAGGAACCGTCTTGGTAAGCGATATTAGAGCGGGTGCTACGGGTTCGAGTCCCAGTGAATTCGTACTGCTGGGTAACTTTTTATATTTTACTGCAGAAACGGCTTTGCAAGGACGTGAATTATGGAGAACCAATGGAACATCCGCAGGGACAACAATTGTTAAAGACATCGTACCTGGTGCCTTAAGCAGCAATACCGAATTCAACTATAATTTATTTTCAAACGGATCCTATCTTCTTTTTGCAGCCAATACAACGGCCGCAGGAAATGAATTGTGGAAATCAGACGGAACCTCTGCCGGAACTATTTTATTAAAAGATATCAACACCGGGCATTCGGGCGCTGATTCTTCGAATCCGGACAATTTTATAGTACTTAATAATATTGTTTTATTTACTGCAACGGATGCTACTCACGGCAATGAAATATGGAAGACTGATGGCTCATCTGCCGGCACTGTCCTTGTTAAAGACATTAATCCGGGTACTGCAAGTTCTACACAAGTGGAAATATTTCCGGGGTACTTTGCAAATTTCTTTATAGGCTTTCATATTTTCAATAAGCGTGCTTATTTTGATGCTAACGATGGAACAAGCGCCGGTGAAATTTGGGTTACCGATGGAACCTCTGGTAATACGACG
This sequence comes from Ginsengibacter sp., assembly GCA_039933035.1. Classification (GTDB taxonomy): domain Bacteria; phylum Bacteroidota; class Bacteroidia; order Chitinophagales; family Chitinophagaceae; genus Ginsengibacter. The sequence goes on from JBDTOV010000070.1 coordinate 9,127, forward strand.
CTTGTAAAAAATTTCCCTTCCATTTCTCCTAATTTTTCGCGGCCACTTCTAATAGATGCTGTTAATTTTCCCGGCAAGTTTATTTTCCCCTATGGGGATGGAATAAGCCGGTCTGAACTTTGGCAATCCGATGGCACTCCGGCCGGTACTGTTTTGTTAAAGTCATTTTCCCCAACTTCTCCTGGAGCAGCCCCTTTAATTTTCATACCTTATAGTGTTGATTTCATCAACCAAACTTTGACCAACCCACTTTTCAAGGGTACTAAATTCTTCTTTGCCGCCGGTACTTCCACCCAGGGAACGGAATTGTGGGCTTGTGATGGAACCGCTGCGGGAACCAGCGTTGTTAAAGATATCTATGCAGGCACAGGAAATGGAATTGATTTTACAGTGGGTGATGGGTCATACTTATACACATCATCAACATTTTTCTTTGGAGCTTCCGATGCAACTCATGGCAGTGAATTATGGCAAACCGATGGTACATCTGCCAACACTACAATGGTGAAGGATATTAATCCCAATGCAGGCAACGCAAACCCACAGCTTTTTTTCTTCGTTACCAATGGAAAAGTCATGTTTGGTGCTACAGATGGTATTCCCGCTGGTCTTGATACCATGGATCTTTATGTAGTTGGCGGAACTTTTACTGCGTTACCGGTTAAATTGCTTGACTTTACCGTTACCCCAAAAGAAAATGATGCGTTGTTGTCCTGGAGTACGGAACAGGAAATAAACAGTAAAAGTTTTACTATACAACGCAGTTATGATGGTCAGCATTTTGATGATATCGGGAGCGTAAACGCGCAAGGGACCACTTATGCAGTAAGTAAATATTCTTTTACAGATGACGGCATAATGATTAGCGGAAAGCCCGTTGTTTATTACCGGTTAAACGCAATTGACAAAGATGGAAAGTCCGCCCTGACCAATATTATATCTTTAAAGATTAAAGGCAATAGTCAATGGAGTATACGGTTACTTTCTAATCCGGTAAAAGATTTTGTAAGCCTCTTGTTGAGTAACGTTTCGGGGAAATTACAACTCTCCGTAAGAGATGTAAGCGGTAAGGTTATCTACGCAAAATCAATGGAAAACATGAACGGACAAATCACCTTGCCGGTTCCATTGCAAAGCGGAATGTATCTTTTGGAGGCTGAAAATAATAATGAAAGGAAAATTATAAAGTTTGTAAAATAGTTCGATGAGTAAATGAAGCAGCCCGCAAAGGGTTGCTTTATTTTTTACCTGTCGTATAATAATTTTAAGAATAAACTTTGTAGCTATGCATACAAAAATTTTCCTTCGTTTTATTTTTGTCGTATGCTTACAGTAAGCGAATTATTCATTTATCCGGTAAAATCATTAGGCGGCATCCCGGTTTCTTCCGCAATGGTTACAGATCGCGGTTTCCAATTCGACAGAAGATGGATGTTGGTTGATATAAATAACCGTTTTATCACGCAAAGGGATTTACCTGTAATGGCCTTACTCAGGGTTGAATTTGGTAACCTGGGGTTGACTGCTTATCATAAAAAAAATAACACTGAGCGTATAAATATCCCTCTTCTACCAGAAACAAATGAGACGGCAACAGTAACAATATTTGATGATAATTGTAAGGCAGCTTTTGTAAGTAAAAATGTTGATGAATGGTTTTCACAAATGCTGTCAACAAATTGCAGATTGGTTTATATGCCGGATTCTACGAATCGTCCCGTAGATGAAAACTATGCCGATGATGATGAGCATACCACTTTTACTGATGGTTTTCCCTATGTAATGATTGGCCAGGCATCGCTCGATGATTTAAATGGAAGGCTAAGGGAGCATGTCCCAATTAACCGCTTCAGGCCCAATATTGTATTTACCGGGGGTAAGCCATATGAAGAAGATCAGCTTGGTCATTTTATCATAAATAATATAAATTTTTATGGTATAAAACTTTGTGCAAGGTGTGTTATCACTACGGTAAACCAGGAAAATGCTTATAAGTCTGTAGAGCCATTAAAAACTTTGGCAACTTACCGGTTAAAGAATAATAAAATTTATTTCGGACAGAATTTATTGGCAAAAGATGTTGGAACAATAAACATTGGAAATCAAATCGACATTGTAACAGGCAATATTTCTGATGACTTCGCTATTCCCCCTGGTAACGTAACTTATACATAATGAAAAAAGCCCCTGAAATCCGGGACTTTTTAAACCAAGTTATGTTTTTATCTGCGGCCTATCCCCAGGATTACCTGGAACAATGGCACCTGTACCATCCGGTAATGTTGATCATAATCATGCCCGCTCCTGCCAATCTCGTATTTTGGAGCATACTGCTTATACCTGTCCCCATCGTCCCGGCCACGATCGTTGTTACTATACGCATATTGTTCATGTCGATCACGGCTATCTTTATTATTCCATTGTGGATTTTTGTTATTGGAATATAAATTTGAGCCATTCCTGGAATCGTGATTATTGCCGGCATATGAAGACGACTGATGTGTACTGCCAGGACTTTGATTTTGCCGGCGATTTGGGGATTGAGCAAATGCGGATGTCAAAAGGCCAAGCGAAAAAACAAGTGTAAAAATCTTTTTCATAATTGTAATTTTTAGTTGTGAATAATTATATGAATAAGACGCCACACGCTAAAAATCACTTCGTACTAATATGTTAATAGAACACGCCAATAATACTTACCTGGCCATCGCGTATTTGGTTATCTTGAAAGGAGAATGGCAAATAAAAGAGTTGCCGGTAATTTTTACAAGACTAACGGAGAGGCATAAGTGCCCACTATTAATTTCTTAAATATAAAAGTTTATGATCTTATAAAAATACTGATGGTAACATTAATGAACTGTACAAATTACAGAGTGGATTCATTCCCTGTCTTGCTTTCTATTATTTCTTTTAGCTGTTCCAGGAACTTTTGCATACCGGTTTGCGAATCAAGATAATTTTCTTCAGTAGCATAGCCTTGCTGCTTCCAGGTAAATGTTGTTTTTTCATTCTCAATTGAATCAAGACCATAGCTTACTATTGAATAGTTTTCCGGCTTATCTTCTAAACCCGAAAATCCACTCCAATAACTATAACTTAATTTTTTGTTAGGAATATTTTCAAGTATGACTCCTTTATCCCGGTAACTATGTTCATTATTCTGACCATAAAATCCCTGGAAAATTATTTCACTTCCAACCTGCCAATCCGTTGTGGTTTCTGTGCCAAATAGATATTTTTTAATTATTTCAGGATCTGTCAATGCATTCCAAACATTTTCTGCAGATTTATAAATATCTACCGATTCAGCAACCACAAGGTCTTGTCTCATAATTTTTTTGTATTCTAAATAAACCTAATTGTTATCAATATTGGTAAACGCCATTATAGATGTGCCCTTAACATCCAGGCCATTTTTTCGTGCGTCTCCATCAACCCCGTGATATAATCGCTGGTGCCCGCATCTTTATAGGTGTCGGCAAATGGGCTGATATTGCCCCTGATAAATTCAATAATACTTTCATGGTCGCTAAGTAGTTCTTTAATAAAATCAAGGCTATTGTTTTTTATTTCAATATACTCAGATAGATGTGTGAGTTCTAAAAAACTTTTTAATGTTGCCGGTGCATAGTGGCCTATGGTGCGAATGCGTTCCGCAACACTGTCCATTATTTCATCCAACTGCTCGTATTGAGACTCGAAGAACAGGTGCATCGCATGAAAATCGGGTCCTTCTACATTCCAATGTGCATTCCGGGTTTTAGTATATAATAAAAACTCATCCGCTAACAATTTGGAAAGTTCTTCAGAAACAGCATGCGTATTTTTTGGGGTAATGCCAATGTTTGTTTTCATGATATTTTTTTTTGAAATGTACTACATATTTTTAAAAAATAGCTTAGAAATGATTTGAAACGCACCCATTCATTTTTTTACATACATACCAAAGAATTAATGTTTACCTGGAAAATTAATCCAATCCATGAATATAAAAAAGAGATCAGGACATACATTGTTTGCCGTTTTTACTGAAATTAACGTTCCACAGGCAAACATCTTACTTTTGCCGGAATGACAACCAACAACAATTCAACGGAACGGGTAATTGCCAACCTTAAAATTGATGCACTGAATGAAATGCAACTGGCATCTGTAGAAGCCAACAAAAATAATGCGGATGTAGTGTTACTCTCGTCGACCGGCTCCGGAAAAACCATCGGCTTTTTATTGCCCATTCTTGAATTACTGGACATGGCTAACATAAAAACGCAGGCGCTCATAGTGGTGCCTTCGCGCGAACTTGCTGTACAAATTGAACAGGTATTTAAAATGATGGGTACGGGTTTTAAAGTTACTTCGTGCTATGGCGGCCATAAACGGGAAACCGAAGAAAATAACCTGGTACAGCCACCTGCATTAATAATAGGCACTCCCGGAAGACTGTGCGATCACATTCGCAGGGGTAACATAACCGTAGACTCCATAGGGGCTATCGTGCTGGATGAATTTGATAAAACGTTGGAATTGGGTTTCCTGGAAGAAGTGTCTTTTATAGTTGATTCGTTACCAAATCTTAAAAAAAGAATTTTGACCTCTGCAACCGAAAGCCTGGAGATTCCGGCATTTATTGGACTTACCAATGCAGCAAGACTGAATTACCTGTCAGAAGGCGATGAAGAACAAGGGCTCACTATTCAATGCGTCATATCCCCTGATAAAGATAAAACCGACACCTTATTCAAATTGATTTGTTATTTGGGAAACCGGTCTGCCATAGTATTTTGTAATCATCGTGAATCGGTCGAACGAACCAGTGCCCTGCTTACCAAAAGCGGCATCGTAAATGAATTTTATCACGGGGCGCTTGAACAGCAGGAAAGAGACAGCGCCTTATGCAAATTCAGAAATGGAACTGTGAATGTTTTGGTAACAACGGACCTGGCCTCACGGGGGCTTGATATACCTAATATAAGGTATATAATTCATTATCATCTGCCACATAGCGAAGAAATATTTATCCACCGCAATGGAAGAACAGCGCGAATGGATGCCAGTGGCACCGCCATTTTAATTCTATCCGAAGAAGAAAAATTACCGGGGTACATCAGCCAGGATACAGAACAAATACACTTACCCGAAACCGTTAGTTTACCTGAAAAACCCAAATGGTCGACGCTTTTTATTGCTGCGGGTAAAAAAGACAAAGTAAATAAAGTTGACATTGTTGGTTTTCTATCCAAACAAGGCCAATTGAAACAGGAAGATATCGGGCTTATAGAAGTTAAAGATTTTTTCTCCTTCGTTGCCATCCGGAAAGTAAAAATGGGTGAAGTACTGCAGTTAATAAAAAATGAAAAGATTAAGAATAAAAAGGTAAAAATTGAGATTGCCAGGTAGCGTGGAATTTCCGTACATCCATTTAAAAAAATTGGCTACCTACAAAGTACTTTTTTAAAAGGACGGGTGTCCTGGAAACGCAATCCTGATTTATTTTTAAAAATTGCGGTGTCCCCATGCATGATTATATCACCATACCCCTCAACCAAAGTTTCACCGCGGATTTTAAAAACAACTTCCCTTACAGAAGTCGTTCCTTCAGATTGAAACGTGTACGCCGCAACTACTATACTGTCTTGTAGCCGTCCTTGTAATGTGCCAATATTCTTATCTTTTTGAAACAGATAATATTTTAAGTTCCCCGTTACTTCAGTGCCTGAAATAGCAAGTTGCAACCGGGCTGAATCTTTATTAAGATCCCAACTATAACATCCCGAAACCGAATTCGGCACTACCGGGCGAATGTTCGAAGTCAGGCCACTGTCAGCTTTCCTTTCATTCGAATCTTTTTCATTTTGATCCGTGCTATTGCAAGCGAAAAAAAATACCAGGCAACCTAATAGAATATTTTTCATGCGCGTTGTTGTATTTAAAATAAAGGAATATCCGTTTATAAGTGAAAAGTTTGCCTCATGGCTTTTAAAACGCCGGGTGTTGACCATTGTCCCGGTACTATCATGCGACGTAAGGTAAAGAGGGGTTCTGTAGAATCTCTTTTTGAAGATAAAATAAATGCCATTTTATAACCTGCTTTTTTTAACTCAGGTACGGCTGCCAAATTCCAGATCCCGAAGGGATATGCAAAATATTCTGCAGGTTTGCCGGTAATATCTTCTACTTTCTTTTTAGGCTTCACAAATTGAGTATCAAAGTCTAGCCCTTTGTATTTGGTAACCATGTGATGATCCCAGGTATGGGCTTCAACTGCATTGCCATCGTCAGCTAATTGCTTTAACTGATCCCTGGTCATATATCGGGGCCGGTTAATCGAAATAGTCATTATAAAATAAACCCCTTTAAATCCGTACTTCTTCATTTCCGTTTCACCAATAGTAAATTGCTCCTCATCCGTATCATCAAACGACAGCATTACGGGTTTCGGTGGAAGCTGGGCGCCATATACCAAATAATCGTATAACTGGTTAGGCAGGATCGTCTGGTAACCACTATCTTTTAATGCTTTCATTTGTTGGGCAAAAGATCCCGGTGATACGGAGTAACTTTTCATCGTTTCGCTTTGTCCCGGCCTGGCTTCGCGAATATGATGATAGCATAAAACAGGCACTTCTTTTTTAGAAAGAATAGTAGTTGCATCCGCCACGGGCCTTATTTGAGCCGAAGGTACAGCCTTCTTTTCCGGTTCATTTTTAGCGTCTTTTTTCTCCCCAGGGTAAGATGAGCAGGATGCCATAAAAAATAAAAAAGGGACAAGGGTACAACCGGGGCTTTTCATTTGTAATAATATAGATTTGTTGATTATTGATATTGAATGTAGATAGGTTTCGGAATAAATTTTAATAATTCCTGTGGCGTATACAACTGGTCGGCCCCCGTTTTGGTGTCATTTTTATAAAATAATTTAAACCCGGTAAATTCAACAGGCTCCTTATAAATATATCTTAAGTAGGTAGATCTTTTTAAAGTCTTATTACCCCATCCATCCATGTCCATAACAACCTGCACTTGGGGCACTTTTTTTATTTTTTCATAACCGGTTATCATCCCTTGCGTAAAACGATGAACAATTAAAATTTTGGGGGGCAAATTATATTTCTTTACAAGTATCGACAGGTAATCAACAGCCGCATTCACATCATCCGGGTTAAAAGAGCCAATTTTAGTTCCCGGAACCTCACCATTCTTTAGTGAAAACTCGGGATCAATTCCTAAATGGACCGTTGGCAATTTCAAATAAGTTTCGAGGGCAGGCACTTCATCTTCTACCGTGCTGTGTCCTACCTGGATATCAAGAAATACCAATGCATTGATTTGCTTTGCCCAATTCATAATGGTATCTATTTGGTGAAAAGGCATGCGCATTCTATGTTTCCCCTCTTTACCGGGACTCCCCTGTGCGGTCACTGCGATATAATGCAGCGCCGGAATAACATGAAAAGTAGTATCAGCAGCCTGCCATTTGGCAACTTCGCCTTGTAATTTTAACAGCATTTCATCTTTAGGTAATTCACCCAGGATGCCCATTTTTTTTGAATAAAGGTTGCCATAAAAAGCTACAATCCTGTTAAAAGGCAGGATAGCTCCCGGTAATGGATAGGGAAATTTAACCGGCCAACGGCCGGTAGTGTCAGCATTCGCAAGGGCCAGCATTTTCTTGTTATACATTGCCGTGTCAAGCGCTACTTTACCAGGCGCTTGTCCTTCACTTTTATTATTAGATGCCAGGTCAACACTATCTTTTTGAGCATTGACAGAACCGACATTATTACAACTGATTCCGAAAAAAAAAAGAGAGAATAGCAGGTAAATACTAAAATTGTGTGCACTGTTTTTCATAGCCGCTAAAGGTATTGTAAAAAATTTCTAATGTTACGAAACAAGTAGTAAATTATTTTACAAAATTATTTAAAAGAACAAGGTTGGGACAAAATCTTCGGCCTGTTCCTTCATCACAAGAAGCGTATTATGCCCGAAACCACTGCTTCCCGGAATTTCCCCTCATGTTTGTTGAAATTTTTCCAGCTTTTCTTTTTCATTTTTTGCCGTTATTTTTCTTAACACCAAAAAAATAACTATTTCGGCAACTACAATCAAAAAGTAATTAAGCGATTGAAACGAATAGAGGCCCATGAGCCAGAAATAAAATATAGCAGCAATGCTGCAAATGATGGCCGTCAAAGCAATACCCCATTTACACTTTTCGAGCAATTCATAAGCGGTATGAACTGCTGATTTAGAAACTACCGGCTCAGGTTGAATTTTATTTAGCAAATATATATTTTCTATTATGTCGCATACCCAGGCTATAAGTTGCAACCAGGCTAAAACGGCAAAGACCCAATGCCCGAACGAAGTCATTTTCATGGATACCTTCATGCACAGAATAAAAATAGAACCGTAGGCCGCGGGCATAAAAAGAAAATCTAAATAAAGTTGACCCCTTAAAGCGCGTAAGGTTTTTGCAGATAATTTAACGGGCAATGCAAATATTCCCTTAATAAAAGTTGCGAGTTCCAGCGCAGACACCGGAAATTCCAGGTCAATAATACTGAACTTTCTAATTACCACGTACAACGTATAGAAGTTTGCACTTTGTAGGTTCATCAACAAGCTAATAAGCAGTGTGGCACCAAAAGCAATGCAAAAGTATATCCAGTGAAAATGTAAATAAAGAGACATATTATTTTATAAGATTATCATTTTACAACTTCGCCACCTCTTTCCTTGTTTAGTGTAACCTGCATAGTAGTCCGGTCATTTTTATATGCATCCCAGTTAAATCCTTTTAAAAACTCAGTGGCCGTTTTGGCGCCCCGGATAAACATATCGATTTTATCCTGGTCTGTAAGAAAAAAATTAAGCCAGTTATAATCCGACAGGAGAATTTTACCTATTCCTTTTTCATATATTTTATTCTTAAGTAAAAAGTCTTTATCATAATAATCCCTGATGGTGTTAAACATTCTTCCAAAATAACCAACAAGGCTCCAGCCTGCTGCATTTTTATCAGTGTTAGCCGGGTCGCTATCATTGAGATCTATACCGAAAGATGGCAACCTCGGTATGATCACTTTAGGATTGTAAAATATATTAATGGGAAAATTAGAGAGCATCCCCCCATCTACAAACCGTGCGGTTGATGGTGGATCGTCTTCACCCATTACATTCAACCAGGCACTCTTAACCTCATCATTGGTACAGGGGATATCATTGATCATGTATGATTCAAAAAATACCGGGATAGACATGGATGCTCTTACAAAACCGGCGGGTTGGAGTGTATCAATATTTGCCTTTTCCCTGAAGAGGTAGCACATTTCAGGAAACTGAATTTTGTTTTGTGTTACCAATTCAGAAGCAATAAACGTGACATCCCCTTTTAAACTGGCTACGCCTTCAGGGTTATCAATTCTTAAATGAAGTTGGGGGAGCGTAGAGGCTTTGGTATTTAGATCGGTCACTGTATAAACACCATTTGCAATAAGCTGCTCTTTGATCCAATCATAAAAAAAATTTCCAGGGTTAATTCCGTATCCGGCGTTTTTCAATCGCTTGAAAAGCCTTGCTGTATAATAAATAATAATGCTTATTAACAAAAAGTAAAACCCGGTAAGTACAAAAAAAGATTTTGTGAAAACAGATAGCCAGGAAATCTTATGCTCAAGCCCCAGGAAAATAAAATCGCCCGCTACTAACACACACGCCATGATAAGAACGAAGTTAAGCCATCTTTTCACCCGTATCGTGAAATCGTGATGGGTAATAAACTTCTTAATGAGCCATTGTGAAACCGGGTGTCCGTCTACAAGATTGAAAAAATTCAGATCGCAGATGGCTTTTAGAATCCGGATTGATTTGGAATCTTCCTTTTTCCCGATTACCGTCATAAGGGCGGTGTTGATAGCTCCTGCGCTTGTGCCGGCGAGTCGCAGGAAACGAATGCCCATTTGCTCGAGGATGTAGGTATATCCCACAAGTGCCACGCCCAGCACTCCGCCGCCTTTCTGCACAAGATTTACATATTGATTTCCATTTGCATCCAATACGTCAGATACAATAAAAGGAGCTCCTCCTGCCGGGAACGTTTTATTTAATTCATCAATACATTGAATAACATCGGGATGATTGGTAAAGTCTTGTGTAACGAGGCTTTTTTTTGCAGTCTTATTTCGGGCACGTTGCTCAGGCATACTTAGCTCTAATTGATTCCTAAAAATAAGTGATAGACTTCACAATGCCAATAGCATTTTAAAATTATTATTTGTGAATTTATTATATCAAAAAAATATGGAGTTCTACGCCTAAATCAGAATGCAGCTAAGAGGTTTCTGAAACGCCGGAATAGAAATCAGGAATTAATATAATTATCAAGATGCCTGATTGTTTGCTGTTGCCTTGAGATGGTTTCTTTAACCACATCCGTTATAGATATAATACCTTCGAGATGATTATTTTTAAAAACAGGCAGGTAACGTATATTGCTATTGGTCATCAATTCCATGCAATGATCTATGGTATCATTCGGATTTATATGAGGAAGATCTGAGGACATGATTTCAGAGACTTTTGTGTCAGTAGAATTTTTCCCTTTTAGAATTACTTTACGCGAATAATCTCTTTCTGTTACCAGGCCCTGGTATTCATCATTCTTCATAACGAGGACTGAACCAATATTGTTTTCAGCCATTACTTTTAAAGCATTTATAACGGTAGTTTCCGGTAAAACTGAAATTGCATTTCTACCTTTGCGCGAAAGAATATCTGAAACGTGATTCATAGTAAATGGTTTTGGGGTAAATTACGAAAAGAAAAGTCAAATTCAAAAAAATCAGGTAATTATTTAGCGAATTTTAAAATGGATAAAATGCCGCATGGGAAAGAAAAATTAATAATGTTGAAAAATTGTTGAAAATATGAACCCGGTTTTAAGCCAAAAGGAATGCTTTTTACAATTGGGTGTGCGCTCTTTACAGTAATTTAGTAAAGAAAAATTGTACCTTCATTAGAATCAGAAAACGTAATTACCATTTTAATATACGTGCTAATACGTTTATCATATTAATAGAAAAAACAAAAATTAAAAAATTAAGTCAACAAATTTATGAGTAAATCACAGGAAACATGGAACAAGAAGGAAAGAGAAAAGAAAAAACAAAAAAGCAGGAAAGATAAAGAAGAGAAAAAACAGGAAAGAAAGGAAAATGCTAAAGAGGGGAAAAGTTTCGACGATATGCTTGCCTATATAGATGAGAACGGAAATCTTTCATCGACTCCCCCCGACCCTGCAAAAAAGAAAAGAATAAATTTAGAAGATATTCAAATAGGAGTTCCAAAACAGGGGCCTGTTGACCCTGCAGATGCCATTAGGAAAGGAACGGTTACTTTTTTTAATGAATCAAAAGGCTACGGATTTATTAAAGACCAGGAAACACAGGAAAGTATTTTTGTTCACGCAAACGGTTTGTTAAACCAGGTAAAAGAAAACAGCAAGGTAACTTTTGAAGTTGAAATGGGCCCAAAAGGACCCGGAGCTGTAAGAGTTAAACTGGCTGGTTAAAGCATTTTAATTTTCGGATAACCTGTTACATTGTCATCAGCCGAACATAAAGGAACTGGAATTATTATTTGTTTCCTATTTAAAGGGTTATTCTATTCTGGATGTATAATTAACCAAATTGGCATTACCTGCATTGGTATTTTGAAAATATAATCCTTAATCCCATCAACACCATTTTAATATTTGAGTTGAATGCAAATGATATGTTTTCACCAGGATGATTCGCCTGGCTTAGAAAACTCTAATTAAAGTTCCTGGAGGTAGCGAAGTAATTTTTCCATCGATTCTGTTTTAGTGAAATTTACAGAATGATCTTGTAAATACGTCTTTACCTCATCCTTATGCATCGGGAATAAATCATAAAGGCTCTTTTTTGTTGCAGGGTAAACGTGCATCAATTTATCAGCAAGGAAATACTCATTAATAAATTGAAATAAGTCGTTCTTTTCTATTATTTCACGAGCCGTCGTTTGATCATCATCGCTATAGAGCAATTTTGAACCGTTTGTAATTACAATGGGCGCACCGGTATTGCCATTTTTTGTTTGTTCAATATATTTAATCCCCTGTTTTACGTACAGATTGACATCGTTAAAATGAGTGATTTTTTCAAGAAAACTATTATTATCATATCGAAAAGTATCCGCGCCAATAATTATCTTATCAAATGTTTCGGGATGCTCAAATTCAAGGGTTTTCCCCTGCCTGCTGATAAAGAGAAACTGCCCCAGTACCCGGCTGAAATTTAGCCTGGCGGCAACGACAGTACTATCTTTTAAAATAACTTTTCCATCAGTAAATTCCTTGTACTTAAAGACGCTCCTGGTAAGTTCCCTGAGATTTTCTGTGTGAGAATTTTCTGCCGGGGTACCGTCCAGTTGAGCGTATGCGCCCTGCCGGAAAACAATTATTAAAGTAAATATTAGCAACATTCTCATTGTAGCAAACAATAATGTAAAATGAATGTAAGATTTTTTTTGTTGACATCTTAATATTAAAGGGAGTGCATTTCAAAAGAGCTATTGTATGGCTGCCTGGAAAGTAAAAGGTGAGCGGGAGAATAGTAGAAAAATACGGTTTAAGAAGTGCAGGATACACGGTTAATAAAAAATAGATTTCGCAGCTATTTGCAGAAGCCCTGTGAAGATGTACTTCTTCGGAATCATTTAAGCCTGTGTTCAGTGGTTTTTCGGATTAATAGATGCCGGTTTAATGGTGGCTTTCACCGGGATACCTTATTTTTCGCCTATTGTATTTAATGTGATGATCGTATGGTACCGTAGACCATCCCGGGTACTTTTACTATTTTAGTATGGTATCTATAATGCGACTTTAAGTCCCTGTAGTCAAAAATTGAATCTGCTTAAGCCCGTATTGCAATACAAAAAAAAGCCTTCGTCCAGGGAAGACAAAGGCTATCATTTTTATCGGTAACAGATTATTTTTCTAAGAGCTTATACATTTCATCGAGCTTTGGTGAAAGTATAATTTCGGTTCTCCTGTTTTTAGCCCTCCCTTCCGGCGTTGCATTACTTTCAATAGGATCATAATAACTATGTCCCGATGCAACGACTCTTACAGGATCAACTTTATAATTATCAACCAGTATTCTGACTATCGCATTTGCCCGCCCGGTGCTCAGGTCCCAGTTATCTTTAAAGCGACCGCGTATAGGAATGCTGTCCGTGTGACCTTCTATATTTACAGATACATCCGAATTTAAATTGAGTACGGCAGCGAGCCTGGACAATGCATCCACTCCTTTAGGATTTACAACAGCACTGCCGGAGGGAAATAATAAATTTTCTGATAGCCGTACATATACTTTACCGTTTTTTTGAAATACAGAAAGATCGTTTGAATTGAATCCTTTTAATGCTTCCGTCATCTTATTCTTAAGCGCGTCTGACTGTTCTTTCTGCTGCGCCAATAAAGCCTGCAGGTGTTGCAATCTTTCCTGTTGTTGTTGCAAAGTTTCCTTGCTTTGGCTCAACTGGTTTTGCTGTTCGGCAGTTTGCTGTCCCAACTGGCTGTTCTGATTATTAAGGGTGGCAATCTTTGCTTTAAGATCTGCAATATTTCCCTGCAATGCTGCAATATTTCCCTGAAGTGTTTCAATCTTGTTGGACATTTGTGTGCTATCCTCCCGCAAGGTTGCCGTTTCCATCTGGGATTGTTTTAATATTCTTTTGGCAACACAACTGGTAAATAGCATCGCGATAGTTACCACTGCAAAAAGTTTTTTAATTCTATTCATATTCAAGCAAATTTTATTTTAATAAATACCTATCAATAATGTGTCCCAAATTTTGGAGTAATGAAAACCCATAGTTTATATGGTGCCTGTAGATATATTTACGTTGATTGGTCATATAAATACCCGCCCGCGGCTTGTACCCGTGAGATATATTCATGAATTTATATATAAAATAATCCATATTAAACAAAATAGCCGGGAACAAAAATTTGGCAAAATAAACTTCCGCAAGTATGTGCGGAAGTTTGTAAAGAATAAACTTTTTGGGAATGAGTTAATCCTGGGTTCAATGGTTTTTCGGATAAATGGCTGCCGGTTCTACGGCGGTTTTCATTCGGATAAATTAGTTATTGACAGGTATTGAATTTTAAAAAAAGATTTGACTGATATCGGATTTTTTTTGGTTTTTCCTGGATAGGGATCCCCATAATTGGTGGGAGGTTCTTTTCAATGGATTTGGATTTTTAATTAATGTTTGATGAACATCAATCAAATCCGGAACAAAGATACATCGCCTGCAAACCCTGCACAAGAGCATTACTACCTAATTTTACGCCTATTGAATTTACGGCAATCATAGTATTTTTACCAAGCCGCAAACATGGATATTACGTGAATGCATAAACGATAACAACGCAACCGGCCAGTACGCTCCGGATTTAGTATTACCGGTAATTTTTTATACGCACCTGGTGACGGATTGGGTACAATTACAACGTTACCTATGTATTGATATTCCTTGCAGGCAAATGGAACAGGTACCAAAATAAACTTCCGCAAGTAAGTGCGGAAGTTTGTAAAGAATAAACTTTTTGGGAATGAGTTAATCCTGGGTTCAATGGTTTTTCGGATAAATGGCTGCCGGTTCTACGGCGGTTTTCATTTGGATAAATTAGTTATTGACAGGTATTGAATTTAAAAAAAAAGATTTGACGGATACCGGATTCTTTTGGTTTTTCCTGGATAGGGATCCCGATAATTACCGGGAGGTTCTTTTCAATG